>JBEVMS010000305.1:0-3385 GCA_040508515.1 Dyella sp.
CTGCTTCTCCGGTCAGTACGTCACCGGGCTGGATCAAAGGTACCTGGAAAAGATCGAGGCGATGCGATCGGACGATGCCAAAGCCGCACGTCGCACCGGCTGACCGGTTTCCGTCGCGATGTCCGACACAGCCGTTGCCTGGCGCAGCGGTTTTGTCGTATCCGGGCCATGGCTAGCGGATGTTCTGCACGATCCACCCAACTATCCCGGTGGGTGGGTGGGTGAGAAATCGCCCGCGATCGGAGAGCGCATCTGAGGGGCTTCATGGCTTCAGGCTGATCTCCAACACCCTAACGCGCGATGCGGGGAGTCCCGTCGCTTAACAGTGACGTCTGCCTGAACCCGATCCCGTCAGAGGACGCCGCGCGCGGGATGGGGCGACGACCTTGCTTTCCATGATCTATGCCGGGTGAGTTCGCATAGACACGATGCACTAAGCCCCATCTCATTGGCTAGGCGCCGTTTTTTGCACGGCCTGGCCAGGTAGCGTTGCACCGATCAACGTTGTAGACATGTCAGCCGCTTTGTCTGACGCACCATGCAAAGTGGGGCATGAGGGCTCATCGGCAGGCTGATGTCTCAGCCAGGGAACGGATTACTGCGTACTCGCCACTGGGCTGGCGTGAGTGTTCTTCGTGGCGTTGTCATTGCGGGAGACAGCTCACGGCGTGTTCTCGTCTGAATCCGCCAGGGGTGTTGTACTTACCAGCACTTTATCGATGCGTGCGCCATCAAGGTCGACTACCTCGAAGCGGATGCCGCGCCAGTTGAAAACCTCACCGACCTGCGGAATATGCCCCAGTGCCGCCATGACCATTCCGGCCAGGGTGCGGAAATCGTGTTCTTGCTCGCCCGGCAGGTAATCCAGGCGCAGCAGTTCGCGTAGATCGTCCGCGGGCAGCGAGCCATCGATCAGCCAACTGCCGTCTTCGCGCTGCACGATCGGGGTGTGCTCCTCTTCAGTGTGCAGCCGGCGGCTGTGGCCGAGCTGGCCGGCGCCGATCACCGCGGACAACAAATCGTTCAAGGTGACCAAGCCCTCAATGTCGCCGTACTCATCCACCACCAGCGCCATCGGCGTTTCGGCATCGCGAAATTCCTCCAGCAGGTCCAGCGCACGGGCGGTGGCCGGCACATACAGCGGCTTGGCCAGATGACTGAACAGATCGGGCGTGCCCTCGGCAAAACTTCGCAACAGACGCTTGACCTCGACCACGCCGACCACGTCACTTTCGTCGCCGCGGTAAACCGGATAACGCGAATAGGGCGTATCGCGCAGCACTTCGATGTTGTCCGCGCGCGGGGCCGCCAGGTCCATCCAGGCGATTCGCATGCGCGGGGTCATCACGCTATCGACGGTGCGATCGCCCAGGCGTAGCACCCGATTGACCATATTGCGCTCATCAGCATCCAGAATGCCCTGCTCGGCACTCTCGGCGACCAGAAGACGGATTTCCTCTTCGGTGGCCGCTTCGCGTCCCTTGTCGTTGACTCGAAGCAGCTTGAGCAGCAGGGTGCTGGATATATTGAGCAGCCAGACAAACGGCGCGCTGATGCGTGCCAGCACAAGCATCGGGTAGGCGACCTGGCTGGACAGGCGCTCCGGCGATGACAGCGCCAGCCGCTTGGGCACCAGCTCGCCGACCACAATCTGGATAAACGAGATCAGCACGAAGCCCAATACGATGCCGCCGGCATGCGCATAAGGCTCCAACCAGAGGGCGCCATCGCGATGCAGGACATCGGCGATCTGCTTGCCCAAGGCATCCCCGGCCAGCGCGCCGGTGATCAGCATGACCAGGGTGATGCCCACCTGTACGGTGGACAGGAAACGCTCCGGCGCCTCGGCGTGGCGTAATGCCAGGCGGGCACGCCGGCTCTCTTGGGACAATTGCTTGAGGCGGCTCTTGCGTGAAGCGACCAGGGCCATTTCCGACAGCGCGAAAAAACCATTGCACAGCGACAGGAACAGGACGAGTGCGATTTCGGTCAGCATCGCAGCGGGGTAGTAGGGCTAGGCATAAGCGCAGTGTAAGGCCTGATGCGTCGCGCATCATCCCGTCCCAGGCTGCCGCGGGAACGAGCGTCCTGTAACATAAGCGTCATTTTTCGCCCTTTTACTCATTTACCAGGCGCTGCCCGCATGTTTTCACTGCAGACGATTTTCGGCAAAGGCGACAAGTTCTACGGCTTGCTCGAACAGAGCGCCGAGGCGGCGCGCGACAGCGCCAAGGCCTTGCACGAACTGGTCAGCCAGACCGACCGTGCGCCGGTGATGGCCAACTTCACGGCCGCCCGCGCGCGCGAGAAGGCGCTGGCTTCGCAGATCAGCGAAGAGCTGGTCAACACCTTTGTCACCGCGCTGGATCGCGAAGACATCGAGGCGTTGAACTCGGCGCTGTACAAAATTCCCAAGACGATCGAAAAATTCGCCGAGCGCTACGTGCTGGTCGCCGACCACCTGACGGGGATCGACTTTACCCAGCGCGCGCAACTGCTGGAGCGGTCCGCCGCAGTGGTGGTGGAGATGATCGGCGAGCTGCGCCGTGGCCTGAAGATCGATCCGGTCAAGAAGCTGCAGGACCGCTTGCAGGCGCTGGAAGCCGAGGGCGATCGCCTGCTGCTGTCGCCCTACCGCACGCTGTACGTGGAAGCCACCACCACCCAGGACACGATACGCGCGGTGCTGGCCAAGGATCTGTTCGAGCTGGTCGAGAAGGCAATCGACAAATGCCGCGACGTCGGCAACGTGGTCTATTCGATCGTGCTGAAAAATTCTTGAGGCTGGCCCGCGTGTTTACAGATGTATTCCTCACTCGCGCCACCCCTAGGATCGGCGGAGGCCGCGCATGAGCATGGTGCTGCTGGTCGTGCTGATCGCGCTGGTGTTTACCTATATCAACGGTTTCCACGACACCGCCAATTCGATCGCCACGGTGGTCGCGACCAAGGTGCTGACGCCGGGCCAGGCCGTGCTACTGGCCGCCGGCACCAACTTGCTCGGTGCGCTTTGGGGCACCGCGGTGGCGGCGACCATCGCCAAGGGCCTACTCACTATCGACGTCAGTTCGGCGCTGCTGATCTGCGCGCTGCTGGCGGCTACAATCTGGAATCTGATCACTTGGTGGTTGGGTCTGCCTTCCAGCTCCAGCCACGCGCTGGTCGGTGCCCTGGTCGGCGCGGCGATCGCCGCTTCGGCTGACCGTTTTTCCGCCGTGATCTGGAGCGCCGGCGGCGCGCACTGGTGGTCGGGCAACGGCGTGATCCCCAAGGTGGTGGTGCCGATGGTGGTCTCGCCGCTGGCCGGCTTCGTGATCGGTTTTGCCTTGATGGGCGCGCTGTACGCGCTGCTGGGCTGGCTGGCCAATCGTCGCGGCCGGTTGCG
>JBEVMS010000327.1:0-11674 GCA_040508515.1 Dyella sp.
CTTCCCCCGCATGGCCGACGTGGTTTACGGCGAATCGCCGCCCGATTTGGGCTTGCTGGGCGGCGTGGCGCTGTCGCCCTCCATCTGCGAACGCATTGCGCGCGCGGCGGCGGCCGCGGCTGCGGCCTCGCGACGTGCGGCGGCCGCCACCTTGGCTTGGGCGGCCGCCAACTTCTGCGCCTGTTCCGCCTGGGCCATCGCTTGATCGGTCGCGGCCTGGCCCTCAGCCTGTTGGCGCTGGGCTTCTTCCTGGGCCAACTGGTTCTGCAAGCGCTGGTGTTCCAGTTCGCGGCGCGCCGCCTCGGCCTCGCGCCGGCTGGTTTCCAGCAAGATCTGATCGTGCTCGCGGTCCAACTGACCCAACTGATGCTGGGTCTGCTGCAACTCGGCGGTGGCCTTGGCCAGATCGACACGGCGCTCGGCGATGTACAACTGGTAGGCGCGGTCGCGCGAACGCGCCTGCACCAGTTGCGCAATCGCGTCGCGAGCGCGTGCCTGCTCGGCCTGCGCGTAGCTACCCAGGCTGGGATCGCTGCTGAGCTGGTTGAGGGTATTGCTCAAGCGATTGACGTCGATATCGTCTTTGGCGGCATGCGCCGCGCCGATGCCGGCCAACGCCAACAGCAGAGAAAGGGCGATCGAAGTGCGTTTCACGGCTGGCCTCCCTGATTGGCGGGCTGGGGCACGGTTTGGAAGCCCTGCCCGGCCGGTACGGCCAGGTCAGAGGACGAAGGCGCCGGCATCTCTGCGTCGGCGGGCGGGTTTACACCGCTGCTGGGATCGACCGGCGCAAAGCCCTGGCTGGGCTGGCTGTTGTCGTTGGCCTGGGCCGCCTGCTCCATCTGCGCACGCAGTCGCTGATTTTCGCCGGTCTTGCTCTGCACCTGCGCGCGCGCCGCACCCAATCGCGCCTTGGCCTTGGCCAGTTCAGCATCGGCGCCGGCCTCGTTGGCCAGTTGGAAGGCTTCGTCGTATTTGCGCTTGGACATCGCCATCTGCGCCTGCTGGAAGCGGCTCTGCGCGAAATCCAGATCCACCGGCGCGTAGTTGGCGGCACCCGCATCGCGGGCCTCGCGCAACTGCGCCTGGGCCGTGTTCATCGCACCATCGGGAGGCGGCGCCGAAGCGCAGCCGGCCAGCGTCGTCGCCAGCAGCAACCCCAGAGCCAAAGTCAGCGGCGCGGCCCGGAAGGCGCGGCGCTGCGGTAACGAGTTGTGCACCATCACTCAATCCTCTAGGAGTGTCACACCGTATTGTGGGCGGGCATAATCGCCGATTGCAATGCAAATAGCCTCAGGGGGCAGTACGTGGACATCGGATACTTCCTCAAACTGATGGTGGACAAGGGCGCGTCGGATATGTTCCTGACCACCGGCGCGCCGGTGAACATCAAGGTCGAAGGCAAGCTTTATCCGCTGGGCAACAGCGGACTGCCGCCCGGCATGGTAAAGAAAATCGCCTACTCGCTGATGGACGATGGTCAGGTACCGCAGTTCGAACGCGAGCTTGAGTTGAACATCGCACTGGCGGTGAAGGACACCGGTCGCTTCCGCATCAATGTCTTCAAACAGCGCGGTGAAGTGGGCATGGTGATCCGCGCGATCAAGCATGACATCCCCAGTGTCGACCAGTTGCAGCTGCCGGCGATTTTCCGTGACCTGATCATGGAGCCGCGCGGCTTGATTCTGGTGGTCGGCGCCACCGGTTCGGGCAAATCGACCACCGTGGCGGCGATGATCGATCACCGCAACCAGCACACCTCCGGGCACATCCTGACCATCGAGGACCCGATCGAGTACCTGCACCGGCACAAGAAATCCATCGTCAATCAGCGCGAAGTGGGACTGGATACGCACAGCTACCACGGCGCCCTGAAGAACGCGATGCGCGAGGCGCCGGACGTGATCATGATCGGCGAAATCCGCGACACCGAGACGATGGAGGCGGCCATCGCGTTCTCCGAAACCGGCCACCTGTGCCTGGCCACGCTGCATTCCAACAACGCCGACCAGACGCTGGAACGCATCCTCAATTTCTTCCCGCAGTCGGCGCACAAGAACGTGCTGATGAACCTGGCGCTCAATCTTCGCGCGGTGATCAGCCAGCGATTGGTGGTCGGCAAGGATGGCCGCCGGCTGCCGGCGACCGAAGTGCTGCTCAATACCCCGCTGATCCGCGACATGATCCGCCGCGGCCAGGTGCACGAGATCAAGGAGGCGATGGACAAGAGCCTGCAAGAAGGCATGCAGACGTTCGACCAATCGCTCTACCGGCTCTACAAGGACGGCCGCATCACGCTGGAAGAGGCGCTCAACAAGTCCGATTCACGCGATGGCCTGGCTTTGAAAATCCGCCTCTCCGACAGCGGCAACGCGCAAGACAACCTGATCAGCGAAAACGATCCCTACGGCTTGGGCTTCTAAACCAGCACGGTCCCGCATGGGCGGCCGTGCTGGTTTGACACACAGCGCGCTCGATCACGTCGGCGCGTCGGGCTGGCGCTCCGGTCGCGCCTGCGCGAAGGCCTCGATATCCGCACAGCGTGCGTGGATGCGCGCCACGCTCGGGTAAGCGTCCAGCGGCAACTTCCAGCGCATGGCGTTGTACACCTGCGGCACCAGGCATACATCGGCCAATCCGGGATGGTCGCCATGGCAAAACGCCCCGGTGGCCGGATGCTGCAACAACGCCTCGAAGGCGCGCAGTCCTTCGCCGATCCAATGCCGTATCCAGACTACATGCGCCGCTTCGTCGGCGCCGAATTGCTCACCCAGACGTTGCACGACGCGCAGGTTGCACAGCGGATGGGTATCGCAAGCAATCACCTGCGCCAGCGAGCGCACCCGCGCGCGGCCCAGCGCATCGGCTGGCAGCAGCGGCGGCTCGGACTGGGCTTCCTCCAGATACTCGATGATCGCCAGCGACTGGGTCAGCACCTGCCCGGACATGGCCAGAGCAGGCAGCAGTCGCTGCGGATTGAGCGCGGCGTAGGCCGGCGTGTGTTGCTCGCCACCATCGCGCACCAAATGCACTGCCTGGGCGTCGTAGTCGAGCCGCTTGAAGTTCAGTGCGATACGCACCCGATACGCCGCGCTGGAGCGCCAGTAGTCGTACAACACCCGCTGTGTATCCATTGCAACCTCAAAATATGCTTCGCCGCGTCGCAGCTTAACGTCGGATGGTTTGCATCGACAGGTAGCGGCCGGGACAATAGATCGCTTCCGCCCCCGGCGGCCAATCGTTTCACCAAGGAGTAACGTCGTGTCCTTTACCCGCATGAGCGATTTGGATCTGCGCAACCAGCGCGTGTTGATCCGCGAAGACCTTAACGTGCCGATCGAGGCCGGCAAGATCAGCTCCACCCAGCGCCTGGAAGCGGCCTTGCCGACCATCCAGCTTGCACGCGACGCCGGCGCCCGAGTGATGGTCATCTCGCATCTGGGTCGCCCCAAGGAAGGCCAGTTCGATGAAGAATCCTCGTTGGCGCCGGTGGCTACATGGCTGGGTGGAAAACTTGGCACGCCGGTGCGGCTGGTTCGCGATTACCTCGATGGCGTGGACGTCGCTGAGGGCGAGGTGGTAGTGCTGGAAAACTGCCGCATGAATGTCGGCGAAGGCAAGGACGATGAGGCGCTGTCCAAAAAATACGCCGCGTTGTGCGACATCTTCGTCATGGACGCTTTTGGCACCGCGCATCGCGCGCAGGCCTCCACCCACGGCGTGATCAAGTTCGCCCCGATCGCTGCGGCCGGCCCGCTGTTGTCGGCCGAGCTCGATGCGCTGGGCAAGGCGCTGGAAAATCCCAAGCGGCCGCTGCTGGCGATCGTGGCTGGCTCCAAGGTGTCGACCAAGCTGACCCTGCTGAAAAACCTCATCGGCAAAGTCGATCAGCTGATCGTCGGCGGCGGCATCGCTAACACCTTCATCGCCGCCGAAGGCCATTCGATCGGCAACTCGCTGTACGAGCCGGACCTGCTCGATGCCGCCCGCCAGGTGATGGCGCAGGCCAAGGCACGCGGCGCCGACGTGCCGGTGCCGGTGGACGTGGTGGTGGCGCCGGAGTTCTCCGCGCACGCTCCGGCCACCGTCAAAGCGGTCGATCAGGTGCGCGACAACGAACTGATCTTGGATATCGGCCCGCGTACCGCCGAGCAATACGCCGAACTGATCGCCAAGGCTGGCACGGTGGTGTGGAACGGCCCGGTCGGCGTGTTCGAATTCGATGCCTTCGGTCGCGGCACCGAGGCGCTGGCCAAGGCGATCGCCGCGTCGGACGCCTTCTCCATTGCCGGCGGCGGCGACACACTGGCGGCGGTCGACAAGTACGGCGTCGAAGACGGCATCTCCTACATCTCCACCGGCGGCGGCGCATTCCTGGAGTTTCTCGAGGGCAAGGAGCTTCCGGCGGTGACCGCGCTCAATGCGCGCGCCAAGGGGTAACGCCATGCTGTGTTTGTTCGACCTCGACGGCACCCTGATCGATTCGGGCCAGAGCATCTACGCCGGCATCCGTTACGCGCTAGCCAGCGTGGCGGTCGAGGCCCCCGACGAAAGCGTGCTACGCGACTGGATCGGCCCGCCACTGCGACTGAGCTTCAGCGAGCTGCTGGGCGACCACGATCGGGTGGAGGCCGCGCTCGACGCCTACCGCCAGCGCTTCGCCGAAATCGGCTGGCGCGAACACACCGTCTATCCGGGCATCCCCGCCGCGATCGACGCCTTGCATCGGGCTGGTCACCGCATGGCGGTGGTCACCAGCAAGCTGCGCACGCATGCCGAACCAATCCTGGCCGAACTGCCGTTCGGTCAGCGTTTCGCACGCCTGTACGGCCCGGGACCGGACAGCCTGCAAAGCGAGAAGGCCTCGATGATCGCCACCGCGCTGGCCGATTTCCACGCTGACCCGACCGACACCGTGATGATCGGCGACCGCCGCTACGACATCGAAGGCGCCGTGGCCAATCAGGTACGCGGCATCGGTGTACTGTGGGGCTTCGGCGATCGCCACGAGCTAGAGCAAGCCGGCGCGCACGTCACTGTCGAAACCCCGGCACAACTAACTGACTTGCTGCTAGGTTGATCTATCGGCAAAACGGTCTCTGCCGAGGCCGCTTACTCGGCATGCCGGCACACGCTGAGTAGCTTGCGCCATTCCTCCCCGGCATCTGCTCCAGAATGGGATTTACTACCTCGCGACAAAAATGCCCTGGCGCTACCGCCAGGGCTTTTGCTTATGCGCTAACGAGCAAGTGGCGTTGCCACCGCCCGGCCAGTGAGGCTCAGCCGATCACCTGCTTCACCGCGTCAATCACCGCCGTGGTGGTGATGCCGAAGTGTTCGTAGAGCTTGGCTGCGGGTGCCGAGGCGCCGAAGGTGCTCATGCCGATCACCGCGCCATCCAGACCGGTGTACTTGGTCCAGAAATCGACGCTGGCCGCTTCCACCGCCACGCGCGCGCGGCACCAACCCGGCAACACGCTTTCGCGGTATTCCACCGGCTGGGCGTCGAACTCCTCGGTGCAGGGCATCGACACGACACGCACTGCGATGCCTTGCTGGGCCAACGCACGCGCCGCTTCCATCGCCAGTTCCAGTTCCGAGCCGGTGCCGATGAGGATCGCCTTGAACTTGGTGTCGGCCGGATCGTGCAGCACATAGCCGCCGCGCGAAATGGCGGCCACCTGTTCGGCGCTGCGCTGCTGATGCTTGAGGTTCTGGCGCGAGAAAATCAGGCAGGACGGATTGCCCTTGCGCTCGATCGCCGACTTCCAGGCCACCGCCGACTCCACCGCGTCGCAAGGACGCCACAAGCGGTTATTGGGGATCAGGCGCAGCGTCGCCATATGCTCGACTGGCTGATGCGTCGGGCCGTCTTCGCCCAGGCCGATCGAGTCGTGCGTGTAGACATGGATCGCCTGCGCCGGGATCAGCGCCGACATGCGCACGGCGTTGCGCGCGTAGTCGGAGAACACCAGGAAGGTGGCGTCGTAGGGAATCAGGCCGCCGTGCAAAGCCAGACCATTGGAGATCGCGCTCATACCGAACTCGCGCACGCCGTAGTGCACGTAGTTGGCGTCCGCGCCGCGCTCGCCGACGCTGTTGGAGCCTTTCCAGATGGTCAGATTGGACGGCGCCAGATCGGCCGAGCCGCCGATCAGTTCCGGGAGCAGCGGACCGAGCGCGTCCAAGGCCATCTGCGAGGCCTTGCGCGAGGCCACTTCCGGGCCGTCCTGCTGCAGCTTGGCGATATACGCCTGCGACGCTTCGGCCCAGTTGGCCGGGAGCGTGCCGTCGATGCGCCGGGTGAACTCGGCGGCCAGTTCCGGAAAAGCCTTGGCGTAGGCGGCGAACGCCTCGTTCCACGCCGCTTCGCGCGCCGCGCCGGCGGCGTGGGCATTCCAGGCGTCGTAGATTTCCTGCGGGATCTCGAACGGGCCGTATTCCCAGCCGAGCTGTTTGCGCGCGGCGACGATTTCGTCCTTGCCCAGCGGGGCGCCGTGGCTTTCTTCCTTGCCTTGCTTGTTGGGCGCGCCGAAGCCGATGATGGTTTTGCAGCAGATCAGGGTCGGTTTGTCGCCGCCACTGGTGGCTTGGCTGATCGCCGCCTTGATCGCCTCGCCGTCATGCCCGTCGACGCCGCGGATCACGCGCCAGCCGTAGGCCTCAAAGCGGGCCGGCGTGTCATCCGTGAACCAGTCATGCACTTCACCGTCGATGGAGATGCCGTTGTCATCGTAGATGGCGACCAGCTTGCCCAGTTTCAGCGTACCGGCCAGCGAGGCCACTTCGTGCGAGATGCCTTCCATCAGGCAACCGTCGCCTACGAAGACGTAGGTGTGATGATCGACGATGGCGTGGCCGGGACGATTGAAACGCTCGCTGAGCACCTGCTCGGCCAGCGCGAAACCGACCGCATTGGCCAGGCCTTGACCCAGCGGGCCGGTGGTGGTTTCCACACCGGGGGTGTGGTTGTACTCCGGATGGCCGGCGGTGCGGTAGCCGAGCTGGCGAAAATGCTTCAGGTCCTCGATCCCAAGGTCGTAACCGGTCAGATGCAGCAGCGCGTACTGCAGCATTGAACCGTGGCCGTTGGAGAGAATGAAGCGATCGCGATTGAACCAATGCGGGTTGCCCGGGTTGTGCTGGAGGAAATCCCCCCACAGCACCTGGGCGATATCGGCCATGCCCATTGGCATTCCGGGGTGTCCGGATTTGGCAGCCTCCACACCGTCCATTGCAAGAGCACGGATGGCATTGGCGAGTACGCGACGTTGGGGCATGGTCTTCTCCATTGGCAAGCGGCGGCAAACCATCATTGTCGCCGATCCAGCCATGCCCTGTCGCCTTATAGCTGCGACAGCTTCCTCAAAAGCCCAGCTGTCACGGGCTTGACATTAACGCTGGCTTAATTCTGAACTACGCAGTATTGAAACCCTTCAGGCGCCCCCCTATCTAATACACCAGCACTGCCCCGAAACGCAGGTGCTCACCCACACAACCGAACCCCCGGTAGCGTGGGATGAACTCAAAAAGATAACGAGGAGTACCCCATGAAGAAGACGATTTTTGCTATCGCTCTGGCTACTGCAGGCCTGGTCGCCATCCCCGCCGCCTTTGCCCAGGACAGCGCACCGACCGCCCAGCAGGGCTGGTACGTCGGCGCGAATGCCGGTTACGCCAATCTCGACAAGGGTCCCTATAACGACGGCGACTTCACTGGCGGTATCAAGGGCGGCTACCGTTTCGCGCTGAACCCGGAAACCTCGCTGGGCGCCGAGATCGGCTACCAGTACCTGGGTCGCCCGGACGCGACTGGCTCCGCACAGGCAGCCTCGGGCGTCAACGGTCAGTCCAAGCTGCAGGGCGCTACCGCTGGTCTTGACCTGCGTTACAACTTCGCCCCCAGCTGGTACGCCGAGCTGCGCGGCGGTGCGTTCTTCGCCAAGGGCGAAGGCCTGACCGATTCGGCCAACCCCGAGTTTCGCGATTTCCGTAAGACCAAGTACTACGCCGGTGCGGGCGTGGGTTACAACGTCAACTCGCAGTGGAGCCTGGGCCTGAACTATGACTACTACGCCGGCGACGGCGAGAACGTCAAGTTGGACACGAGTGCTTACACGGTCAGCGCCGAATACCGCTTCTAAGCGGCTCGGAAGTTACCGCAGCAAAAACGACGGGCGCCGCGAGGCGCCCGTTTTTTTGCGTCAGACGTTTGCAAAAGCCATCTGTTCGCCGTTAGACGTTCAATCCAACGTCACAGCGTCGTTCAGATCGTCCAGGCTGGATGCCTGCCGGGGCGCCTCATGATCGGTCGTTCCCAGTCGCAAGCGCGCTTAAAAGTCAGGGCTCACCTTATCGAAGCAAGGTCGCCTTCAGACTGAGGGCGTCAGATCCCACGACGTCAACCGAAAAAAGGCGCCTTGCGGGCGCCTTTCAGGTCGTCACGACCCTAACCGGAATGGCGGCAAAGGCTTGCGCCACGCCGCCAGACAGCTTTACTTGCCGTTCCATTGCCCCAGCGCCGCCATGCCATTGGCCTTGGCGCGCGCGGCGATGGTTTTCTGTGCTTCGGCATAGTTGCCCTGCATGTCCGCGGCCCACAGCTTCAATGCCGCCTGCTGCATGGCGCGACCGTAGGAGAACGACAGCGGCCACGGATGCGGACCCATCCGAT
This sequence comes from Dyella sp., assembly GCA_040508515.1. Taxonomy (GTDB): domain Bacteria; phylum Pseudomonadota; class Gammaproteobacteria; order Xanthomonadales; family Rhodanobacteraceae; genus JBEVMS01. The sequence goes on from JBEVMS010000327.1 coordinate 8,675, forward strand.
TCATCGCATTCAGATGCGCGGTGGACTGCTCGTCGCTCTGACCGCCGGACAAGAACACGATGCCCGGCAATGTCGCCGGCACGGTGCTCTTGAGCACGCGCACGGTGGCGTCGGCCACTTCCTCAACCTCGACCTGCTCGTCGGAGTCGGTGCCGGGAATGACCATCGAGGTTTTCAGAATGGTGCCTTCCAGCAGCACGTTCTGCTCGTACAGCGCGTTGAACAGGCTACGCAGCACGGCTTCGTGCACTTCGTAGCTGACTTCGATGCTGTGGTTGCCGTCCATGATCACTTCGGGCTCGACCATCGGCACGAGGCCGGCTTCCTGGCACAGCGCGGCGTAGCGGGCCAGCGCGTGAGCGTTGGCTTCGATCGCGGTGGAGCTGGGGTTGTCATCGCTGATGTTGATCACCGCGCGCCACTTGGCAAACTGCGCGCCAAGCTTGGCGTATTCGGCCAAGCGCTCGCGCAGACCATCGAGCCCTTCGGTGACCACGTCGCCGGGGAAGCCGGCCAGCGCGACCGGGCCCTTGTCGACCTTGATGCCGGGGATGATGCCGGCCTTCTTCATCAACGTGGTGAACGGCACCCCGGCCTTGGTCGACTGACGCAGCGTCTCGTCGAACAGGATCGCGCCGGAGATATGCTCAGACAGACCCGGCGTGGTCAGCAGCAGCTCGCGATAGGCCCGACGGTTTTCTTCGGTGTTCTCGATGCCAACCGAATCGAAGCGCTTCTGGATGGTGTTGGTCGATTCATCGATGGCGATGATGCCTTTGCCGGATGCCACCATGGCTTGGGCGATGCTTTCGAGATCTTCGATGCTCATGTCGACTCCGTAATGCGAAGCGGCCTGGCGGCCACGTGAATTTCGTCGGCCCGAGGGGGCCGACAAGCTGCGAAAGCGGAGGATTATAGGACAGAACGCACGCACGCCATGCTAACGACGGCATCGCCGGCTTGTGCAGCCCACAGGTTGGTCAATCAGTCGCCATAACCGGGCAGCCGGCAGGCATCCACCAAGGGCTTGCGTGCGGCCGCGTCGGCCGGCATGTTGAACGGCACGATGTAATACGTGTCGACCGGCTGGCCGCTGCGATTAGTCAACGACGGGCCATAACGGAAACTGCCCACGGCACTGGCAGCCACCGGACCAAGATCGCTGGCCGGCACCACTTTACGCACCGCGATATTGCGCGGCAGACCATCGGAGCCGATGGTGTAACTCACCGCCACGCAGCCGGGCTTGTCCATGTTGCGCCCCGAGTTGGGCACATCGGCGCTGATCGCCGTATTGAGCAAGATCCAATGCCCGGCCAAATGCTCCTGGTCGAGCTTGCGTTGCGTCTGCGCCAACACCGGCGCCATCGACGCCAAGCAGACGGCCAACAGGGCGGTACGGCCCAAACGACGTGAAAGCGGATTCATGAAGCTCTCCTGCGCAGAACGTGAGGGGCAATGCAGCCAGTTTACTCGCTGATCGCCCCGCCGTACTTACAGGTCGCGCAGGCTCTCGACCATGCCGTCGGTGCCCACCGAAAGCAATTTGACGGTGTTGGTGCCACCACCGCGACCGATGTGATCGCCATGCGTCAGCACGACGCGATCGCCCTCGGTCAGCTTGCCTTGCTTGAACAGCAACTTGACCGCCTCGCGCGCGGAAACGCCCGGGGTCTGCGTGCCATGGGTGAACTCCACCGCCTGCACGTCGCGCAGTACCGCCATGCGACGGCGGGCATCGGCAAACGGCGACAAGGCGTAAATCGGCACTGCGCTGCGGTAGCGCGACAACCACTGCGCAGTGGCGCCCGACTCGGTCAGCGCAATGATCGCGCGCACACCGATCTTGCCCGCTAGCACCATCGCGGCCAGCGCGATCGCCTGATCGGCGCGGTCCAGCAACGGCGTGCTGCCAGCCGGATCGTCCTTGGGCTCGAACTGGCGCTCGGCGGCCAGGCAGATATCACGCAAGGCGGCGACCGCCTTGTCCGGGTGCGCGCCCGCGGCGGACTCTTCGGACAGCATCACCGCGTCGGTGCCGTCGATCACCGCGTTGGCCACGTCCAGCACTTCGGCGCGGGTCGGGATCGGCGCGCGCACCATCGACTGCAGCATCTGCGTGGCGGTGATCACTGCGCGATTGCGCTGCACTGATTCGCGGATGATTTTCTTTTGCAAACCGGGCAATTCGGCGTAACCGATTTCCACACCCAGGTCGCCGCGCGCCACCATCACCACATCGGAGGCATCGATGATTTCGCCCAACAGCGGAATGGCGTCGGCACGTTCGATCTTGGATACCAGCGACGCATTGCCACCAGCTTCGTTGAGCAGCCGCCGCGCTTCGTTCATGTCATGCGCCGAGCGCACGAACGACACCGCCAGAAAGTCCGCGCCGATTTCAGCGGCTAGCTTGATGTCGGCGCGATCCTTGTCCGACAAAGCCGACACCGACAGCCCGCCACCCTGGCGATTGAGCCCCTTACGATCGGACAGCTTGCCGCCGATCAACACCGCGCAGCGCACTTCGGTGCCGGCCACTTCGAGCACCGTCAAGGCAACCAGGCCGTCATCCAACAGCAGCACGTCGCCGGCACGCACGTCGGCGGGCAGACCGTAGTAGCTGACACCCACCCGCGCGCTATCGCCCGCCGGCGCGTCGGGGCGGCAATCGAGCACGAAACCGTCGCCCTTGCACAGCTCGATCGGGCCGTTGGCGAAACGCTCGATGCGGATCTTGGGGCCTTGCAAGTCCGCCAGAATGCCGACCTCGCGACCGAGCTTGGCCGCTGCCGCGCGCACCGCGTTGGCGCGCGCGCGATGGTCGTCCGGATGGCCGTGCGAGAGGTTGAGACGGGCCACGTCGACACCCTCGGCAATGATCCGCTCCAACATATCCGGAGCGTCAGTGGCGGGGCCGAGCGTAGCGACGATTTTGGTGCGGCGGGTGTGATTTGGGGTTGTCATCGGGCGAGCGTAGCAAGATGTTTTGCCGTTTGC
>JBEVMS010000339.1:0-5419 GCA_040508515.1 Dyella sp.
GCGATCAACAACAGCCGGCGCATCGCACTTGGCCTATATTGGGCCTGCGAAAACTTACGAAAAATCATGATCTTCCACGTCCCCAGAGCGAGTGAATCAAGCGTGGCCGGGGACTCTAGGTGGACGATTTGACAACTTTGTTGCAATAACTCCGATGCCAGCCGGAGGATTTGGCGGGGTAATTTTAACGCGCGCTCCCGGAGGCTTGATCGACAAAGCTTTTTTATCTTTTGGACGTCTGGAAGTAAAAACGATTCACCCAAAAAAACCGTAAACCCCAAAGCATAAGCTAAGGAATGGCATGGGTTTTCTTACTTCTTTTAACCGCCAGATAGCCCGCTCGCGCCACGCCTTGCCATCACGCCCCACGCCAGGGCGTACAAAGATGCGAATGCCGCTATGGCCAATCGCGGACGGTGTCGGCGTTTAGCCCCACCCAGTTCCGACCCTGCCCACCGTGCCGGTCCGCCCATCGAAGATCAACGCCACGGCCGTGGCGGCATCCCGCAGCATCGACCGCCCGTGCCAACAGCGCAGCACGATTCAGAGCGCTTCAGTCCAGGTGGTTTCAATGTCCCGCCGTACCACCGCATCCAGCGCATCGCCGGTCAAGCCGTTCGGGTCATGCAGCAGCCCATGCCGCATGCCGGCGAAGTCGCCTTCATGGCGAAACGTCGCCGTCCACCGCACGCGCGTGCTCCCGGCAAAGTCGTAATCGCCTTCGTAGGTGAATCCATTCCTCGTCTTGCCGGAGACCGATGACATGGCTGAAGCCTGTGCAGGAATGTGCACCCAGCATAATCCTTTAGCGCGTCCGCCGGGGGTGAATGCCTGCCGTCCCGCCCGGGCCGGTTACTGCACCTGTGCCAACACCTTTTCGCCAGCAGCCAGGGCGGCCGTCAGCGCCGCCTCATGCGTCGGAAAACTCCCGCTGACGATCACCGGATCGCCACGCACGCCCTCGGCGTTCTCCACGGTGTAACTGGCCTGGAACACTGGGACGCCTTGCGTACCCGATTCGCTGCTCACCTGCGGATGAATGCGATAACGACGTGCGTTCATGCGGTCTACCTCCTTCGGTTGAATCGCCGACACTTCTACCGTTCCCATGCCGACGAAGACGTGCCGGCATACGTATGGAAGGGTCGCTCCCGCAGGGTGAAGCACGCATGATCATGTGGGCATGCGGGCATGCGGGCATCGCCACGGTACGACGACGCGTTTGGACGTCCATGCTTGGACGCATCGAGCCACGATGCCACCGCATCTTCGCCGCGACGCAGGGAACGTAAGGCATGGGCCCAAGGACCGTCCTCTTTTCCGCAGGGCACAGCACGCCGCTCGCTCGCGCCATGCCATCGTGTATGCACGCGTGAAGAGGTCGTTCGACATACCTTGATGCCGGTTCAACACGAGGCCGCGTATTACTGGACCGCCTTTTTTCCGGTAACGACGATGACCCGCCACGCCGCGCTGATTGACCCGACCACCCAATATCCCGCCCCGCCGTTCGATACACCCAAGCTCAAGGCGCCTGGCCTGGCGGCCGACATGATGCCCAAGCCGGATCACGGCGAAACCAGCTACCAAGGCTCAGGCAAGCTCACCGGCCGCAAAGCGCTGATCACCGGTGGCGACTCGGGCATCGGGCGCGCGGTGGCTATCGCATTCGCCCGCGAAGGTGCCGATGTGGCGATCAATTACACCGAGGCTGAATCGGCCGATGCCGCCGAGGTGATCGCCCTGATCACCCAAGCCGGACGCCGTGCTGAAGCGTTGCCGGGCGACCTCAAGAATCCCGCCTTTTGCCGCGCGCTGGTCAGCCAGGCCCACGCGGCGCTGGGTGGTCTGGACATCCTGGTCAACGTGGCCGGCAAGCAAGTCACCCAGTCCACCATCGAACAGATCAGCGACGAGCAGTTCGACGAAACCTACAAAACCAACGTCTACGCGATGTTCTGGCTATGCAAGGCGGCGCTGCCGTTGATGCCGCCGGGCGCCACCATCGTCAACACCGCCTCCATCCAGGCCTATCAGCCGTCTGAAGGCTTGCTGGATTACGCCAGCACCAAGGCCGCCATCGTCGCCTTCACCAAGGCGTTGTCGAAGCAGGCCATCAAGCAAGGTGTACGTGTCAATGCCGTAGCGCCTGGCCCCGTCTGGACACCGTTGCAACCCAGCGGCGGCCAGACCATGGACAAGCTGCATGACTTTGGCAGCGGTGTGCCAATGGGTCGGCCTGGGCAGCCGGTGGAATGCGCACCGGTGTACGTGCTGCTGGCTTCGCCTGAGTCGAGTTTTGTCGTCGGCGAAACCTACGGCGTGACGGGCGGCAACATGCTGCCGTGATGGCGCGCAAACGTCAGCCAACGACCTTAGCGACACACGCGCGATCACGTGATGAATGACCGTGTTCACGCCCCTTCGCCGTCACGCCATCCATCCAATGGCAACGCGTGGATGGGTGATGCGTGGCATATGGACGTCCATCCGGGCAAGACCCCACTTGATGCACGAAGACCCGCACACCGTGCCGCGCATCGGTTCGACGCGCCACTCACGCTTTCACATCGCTTCGCCCGCATCGGACCGATAAAGCCATGGTCCCCATACCCCATGACGGTTATCGCGCTAGGCGCGTAGCCACGCGCCGCCCCCCCCAAACCCGCAGGATCGCCCCATGCCATCGAAGACGCACCCCATCACGCAGGATCACGCCACCGTGACTGAAGAACACAAATCGACGCATGCCGTTGGCCCGGTCGGCGGCTGGGGTTCGCTACGCGGCATGTACAAGGTGCTGCGTTCGGAACATACGGTGCCCGGCGTGGCGCAGACGCTGATGCGACAAAACAAGACCGGCGGCTACATGTGCACGTCCTGCGCCTGGGGGAAGCCGGCGCATACGCATCCCTTCGAGTTCTGCGAAAATGGCGCCAAGGCGACGATCTGGGATTTGACGGGCGATCGCTGCACGCCGGAATTCTTCGCCCAGCATACGGTTACCGAACTGCGCGACTGGCCCGACTACGATCTGGAAATGCAGGGCCGGCTGACCGCGCCGCTGCGTTACGACGCAGGCTCGGACAAGTACCTGCCCTGCTCGTGGGACGAAGCCTTCAACGCGATCGGCGCCACGCTGAAAACCCTGAACCCCAAATCGGTGGTGTTCTACGCCTCCGGTAAGGCTGCGCTGGAACCGTCGTATCTCTACGCACTGTTTGCGCGCATGTACGGCAACAACAATCTGCCGGACAGTTCCAATATGTGCCACGAAACCACGTCGGTGGCGCTGAAAAAGGCGATCGGCTCACCGGTGGGCACGTGCGTGCTGGAAGACTTTGAACACTGCGATGCGATCTTCTACTTCGGCCAGAATCCGGGTAGCAACAGCCCGCGCTTTTTGCATCCGCTGCAGGAGGCGGTGAAGCGCGGCTGCAAGATCATCAGCTTCAATCCCGTGCGCGAACAGGGGCTACTGCGCTTTATCAATCCGCAGAATCCCCTGCAGATGCTGAGCGGGCATGCCACCGAGTTGTCGCACATGTATCTGCAGGTCAAACCCGGCGGCGATATCGCCGCGCTGATGGGGCTGTGCAAGCACGTGCTGGCACGGGATGCCGCCCAGCTTCAAACGGAGGCGCCCGGACTGCTGGATCGCGCGTTTATCCAAGACCATACCCAGGGCTTCGAAACCTTCGCAGCCGCCGTCCAGGCGACCTCATGGGAAACGATCGAGGCGCATAGCGGCCTCACGCGCAGCGATCTGCAGGCAGCGGCCGAGGTCTATGTCCAGTCTGAGCGCGTCATCGGCGTCTACGGGATGGGGCTGACCCAGCACGTGCACGGCTCGCAGAGCCTGGGCATGCTGGTCAACCTGCTGATGCTGCGCGGCAACCTGGGACGCGAGGGCGCCGGCATCTCGCCGGTGCGTGGGCATTCCAATGTGCAGGGCCAACGCACCGTGGGTATTTCCGAGAAGCCCGAACTGGTGCCGTTGGATCGGCTCGCCGAACAGTTCGATTTCACCCCGCCGCGCGACAAGGGGCTGACCACCGTGGATGCCTGCGCGGGCATCTGCGATGGCACGGTGCGTGGTTTCATCAGCCTGGGCGGTAACTTCGTGCGCGCCATTCCTGAGCGCGCGCGGATGGAGCAAGCCTGGGCGGAGCAGGAACTGACCGTCTACATCGCCACCAAACTCAACCACAGCCACTTGGTGCATGGCCGCACCTCCTACCTGTTGCCCTGCCTGGTCCGCGCCGAGCAGGACCACCAAGCCAGCGGCGAACAGACCGTAAGCATCGAGGACAGCTTCAGCCACATCCACGCCTCCATCGGCCGGCGCGCACCCGCCAGCGAACACTTGCTCTCGGAAACCGCCATCGTCACCGGCCTGGCCAAGGCCACCCTGCCCGCGCACCCCAAATGGCGCTGGGACGAATGGACGGCCGATTACCGCAGCGTGCGCAACTTGATCAGCACCACGTATCCCGATTACTTCGCTGACTATGAAACGCGCATGCGCGAACCGGGCGGCTTCTATCGCAGCAACCCGGTACGCCAACGCGAGTGGAAGACCGAAAGCGGCAAGGCCGAGTTCACCACACCCTCCACCCTCAGCGCACTGGGCGTGCCCGCCGCACCAGGGCGGTACCACCTGATCACCATGCGCTCCAACGATCAGTTCAACACCACCCTTTATGGCTTTGACGATCGCCTGCGCGGATTAAGTGGCTCGCGCATGGTGCTGCTGATCAACCCGCGCGAAATCGAGCGCGCCGGTCTGCGCGAAGGCGATGTGGTCGACCTGATCGGCGACGCCGGCGACGACGTTGAACGCCTCGTCACCGGCCTCACGGTCACCGCCTTTAACCTGCCTGACGGTTGCCTGGGTGGCTACTACCCGGAAATGAATCCGCTGATACCGCTGTGGTATCACGACCAGGCGTCCAAGACACCGGCCAGCAAAGGCGTGCCGGTACGGATTCGACGCTGACCGGCGCCGCTCTGCTGGCGCCGGCGTTGTCAGGCCGGCCCGGCAGAGCATCCCGACGCCTGGACTAAGGCGCACCTCGCTCCAGAAGGGAAGGCTAAACCGCTGCTCCCGCTGCCTGGGAAAATGGCGCGACCTTGCGACGGTCGCGCCATTGCAGAAACGGACGTTCAATCAGGTAATGCAGCGCGCCGCCGAGCAGCAGCACACCGACCGCGTAGCAGGCGAAAGCGCGCAAGCCGTGCAGTTGCCACGGCAGCACGATGCCGACCTGCACCGCGTGAAGGGCCAGCTTGTGGCTCAAGTAGAGGCTGTAGGACATCGCGGCGATCCAGCCCGCGCCGGGCACCGTCCAGCGGCCGATCGCGCTGGTGCGATCCGCGCCCGCCAGCACCAGCAAACCCAAGCCGAACGACAACACCG
>JBEVMS010000031.1:0-28919 GCA_040508515.1 Dyella sp.
GAACCGGCGCTCAATCCGGCCTTGTTGCAGTTGGACAACGTGGTGCTGAGCCCGCATATCGCCAGCGCCAGCGAAGAAACGCGCCGCGCCATGGCGCAACTGGCGGTGGACAATGTGCTGGCGGTACTCGGCCATGGCCCGCACGCCGGGCGTCCGCCCAGCGCGCTCAATCCCGAGGTATTGAAGCAGGCCACGGATTTCGCTTTCTGAGCTTCATATAGTGCGCGCCGGATGATGCCAACACCGCCGCACCGGTTTCTGTAACGCCCGTGGCCGCAGCGATCTGCGCGGCAAGGGTGCTCCATCCACTTAATCCATGCGGCAAGCCAAAAATCATGAGCAAGAAGAGCAGTTACAAAGTGGCAATGGTCGGCGCGACCGGTGCGGTCGGCGAGACCGTGCTGGCGATTCTGGCCGAGCGCGATTTTCCGGTGAGCGAACTGGTGGCCTTGGCCAGCGAGCGTTCGGCCGGTGAAAAACTGGAGTTCGCGGGCAAAACGGTGGTGGTGCAGAACCTGGCCACGTACGACTTCGCTGGGGTGGATATCGCGTTTTTCTCCGCCGGCGGCTCGGTCAGCCGTGAGCATGCGCCGCGCGCGGCGGCAGCCGGTGCGGTAGTGATCGACAACACCTCGGAGTTCCGTTGCCAGGACGATATTCCGTTGGTGATCAGCGAGGTCAATCCGCACGCGATCGCCGACTACACGGTGCGCGGAATCATCGCCAATCCCAACTGCTCGACCATGCAGATGCTGGTGGCGCTGGCGCCGATCCATCGCGCGGTGGGCATCGCGCGGATCAACGTGGCGACCTACCAGTCAGTATCCGGCGCGGGGCGCTCGGGCATGGATGAGCTGGGCAAGCAGACCGCGGCGATGCTGACCTTCAAGGAGGTCGAGCCGGACAAGTTTCCCAAGCAGATCGCCTTCAACGTGATCCCGCACATCGACGACTTCCAGGCCAACGGCTACACCAAGGAAGAAATGAAGATGGTCTGGGAGACCCGCAAGATCCTCGAAGACGCCACCATCCAGGTCAATCCCACCGCGGTGCGGGTGCCGGTGTTCTACGGCCACGCCGAGGCGGTACACATCGAAACCCACGAGAAGATCGGCGCCGATGAGGCGCGCGCGCTCCTGCAACAGGCGCCCGGCGTGGTGGTGATGGACGAGCGCGTCAGCGGCGGCTATCCCACCCCGGTGACCGAGGCGGCCGGCAAGGACCCGGTCTTCGTCGGGCGCATCCGCGAGGATATTTCGCACGAGCGCGGCCTGGATTTGTGGATCGTGGCGGACAATATTCGCAAGGGCGCGGCGCTTAACGCGGTGCAGATCGCCGAAATCCTGGTTGCTGATTATTTGTGATGACGTGTCGGCTGCGCTTGCTGGCAGGGTTTGTCGCTGGGGTGCTGCTCAGCGGAGCGCTGGCGGTGGGCCAGTCGTCGGCTACGGCGCTTGGTCCGCCTTCGCTGCAGGTTGAACGCAAACAGGTTCAAGCGCAGCGTCAACAGGTCGAGCGGCTGCAGCGCGCGTTGCGTCGGCAACAGTCCGAGCGCAAGCAAGCGGCGGCGGTGCTCGATCAGCGCGACCGGCAAATCGAGGCGTTGCAGGGGGCGTTGCGATCGTTCAAGCCTGCCGCCAACGCCCCTTGACGCCTCGCGATGGTGGGTTGCCGGAACCCGTGCGCTGGCGTGACACACGCTATTGTTGATTGCATGCCATCTAACTAAAGTGGCGGCTTTCGTCTTTGCCGCCCCGGCGGTAACGCCACTTACAACAAAAACGCCAAAGTTTTGGTAGTTCGGGGGAGCTCGCGATGAATCGTTCGCTGAAACTGTCGGCCATGCTGGCGCTTGTACTTGGGTCCAGTCAGGCGCTGGCCGGGGTGGGGCAGATTCAGGTCAAGTCGGCGCTGGGTCAGCCGCTGCTGGCCGACATTCCCTTGCAGCCGGATAGTCCGGCCGAATTACGCAATCTGTCGGCCACGCTGGCGTCCAGCGAAGATTTCGCGCGTGCGGGGATCAGCGGTCGGCCAACGGTTCCACTGCAATTTAGCGTGGTCAACGGCGCCGATGGCGGCAAACTCATTCGCGTCACCAGTACGCAAGCGATCAACTCGCCTTATCTGGACTTGCTGGTCCAGATGACCAGTGCGGCGGGTACGAGTTTGCGTGAATTCGCCGTGCTGCTCGATCCGCCGGGGATGGCATCGCCACCGGAAGTTGCCGCGCCGGTGGCGCCTGCCGCTGCGGCAAGCCCCCCGCCGACACCACCGGCAGCATCAGCGCCAGCGCAGCCTTCGCAGGCGACGCCTCGCGCGCAGCCGCAAGCACAGCCGCAGCCGCAGCCGCTTGCCGCACAGAGGGCGCAGCGGCAAGCGCCAGTGGCCGCCTCGTCGGCGTCACATGGCAATAGCGATCGCTACGGTCCAGTCAGGCGCGGCGATACCTTGTCGTCGATCGCACGTCAGCGCGCGTCGTCAGGCGGCAATACCGAGCAGATATTGCTGGCGCTAAAGCAGGCCAATCCGGAGGCGTTTTTCCGTGACAACATCAACGCGTTGAAAACCGGAGCGGTGCTACGCATGCCCAGCGCCGAGCAACTGGCGGCGGTGAGCGAGGCCGATGCGGCGGCGGAAGTGCGGCGCCAGAATCAAGCTTGGCGTGGCGGTTCGGCGCAGGTGCCGGCGACCACCGTGGTCGCCGATGCGGCCACACGGCCGTCGGCGTCGACCGCGCCCAGCGCCAAGCCGAGTCCGGAGGATCGGCTAGCCCTGGTACCTGCGAAGACGTCAAGCCAGGCCGCTCGCTCAAGCGCCGGCAACGCCGCTGCTAGCGCGGCGTCTGCGGCGGGTCTGGCCGCGTTGCAGCAGCAACAGGCGCAGTTGCAGGAGGCGTTGAGCACGTTGCAACAGCAAGGCGGCGAGCTGCGTTCGCGGGTCAAGGATCTGGAGGACATCAACGCCAAGAACGCGCGCTTGCTGGCGCTCAAGGATAACGAGATCGCCGACTTGCAACGCCGGCTGGCTGAGGCGCAGAAGTCCGCCGGTCAGCCGGCGCCGCCTGCTGCGACGGCTAAAGGCGATATACCCGGTGCCGCGCCGGCATCCAGCAGCCCCCGCGCGGCCGTCCCCTCCGAGGCGGCGGCAGCGACCGCACGTACAGCGCCGACGCCTGCCACGCCGGGCAGTCGAGCGGCGACCGTGCCGGCGCCGGCCAGCGCGCCGGGAGCCACGCCGAAGACCGGCACGGTGGTCAAGTCTGCGCCCGCCGCTCCGCTGGCAGACGATCCGTGGTTTACGAAGCCCTGGGCTTGGCTGGTGGGCGCGGTGATCGTCCTGTTGTTGTTGCTGGTGCGCAGTTCGCGTCGGCGCAGGGCGGCGCAGATGGCTGTGCCGGTGGCGGTTGGCGGCTCGCTGGCCGAGCATTTCGTGGATGGCCCGGTGGCGCAGCCCGAGGCCGCGATTTATGACACCGACCTGCACCAATTGCAGGATCAACTGGCTGAGCATCCGGACGATGTGGGCCTGCGACTGGAGCTGATCAGCCTTTACTACGATCGCCGCGACGTCGAGCACTTCGAGGCCGAGGCCGAGGCGATGTACGCGCACATCGGCAATCCGCAGCAGGAGGAATGGCAGGACGTGGTAGCGATGGGGCGCGACCTGGCACCGGGTCATCCGCTGTTCGCCGAGCCCTCAGCGGCGACGCATGAGCAAGAACACACGCCTGTGCCCGTGGCACACGAGCCGCCCGCGCCCTTTTCCTTCGATGAGCCGCACTATAATCTCACCGCCGCGCCGTCATTGAGCACGCAGGCGCCTTCCTTGGATGAACCCGACGCCGACACGTGGGACGAGTTACCCGGCGACTTGGAGTCGGCGGTGCCGTGGGCGGAGGAGTCGGCCTCGCTCGAACCGGCCTCATCGACCCTGCCGGAGGCCGAGCCAGCCTCCGGCGAGGTATCACACGCGTCCACGCCGTCGCTGCCGGATCAGGAGCCGTTGTCGTCCCATCGCTGGCAGTTCGACGAGCCGCTGATGGACGAGCCGCTGTCCACCGATGCCGCGCCAACCCCACCATCGCCGCGCGAGTTCTCGCTGGAGGAGTTGGATCTATCACTCGATGAAGGGCTGACGCGCGACCACGACGATGTCTCAGATGGCGCGCTGAGCCATTTCAGCGATGATCCGGTGGATACCAAGCTGGACTTGGCCCGTGCCTACCTGGACATGGGCGACGCGGATGGCGCGCGCTCAATGCTTGACGAAGTGCTCAGCGAGGGCAGCCAGATGCAGCAGGATATGGCGCGCAAGTTGCTGGCCGAGATGCACTAAAAGGCTGGGCGTGGAAAGTGACAGGCCGGTCCGTGGCGTTTTGGCGCCATGGCTGGCTGTTACTCTTGTCGCCCCTTTTAACGATTGAAGCACACGCATGCGTCTGGCCCTGGGCATCGAATACGACGGCACCGATTTTCTCGGCTGGCAGCGGCTCAGCCACGGTGCCACCGTGCAGGGTGCGCTGGAGCGTGCCTTGTCCAAGGTCGCCGCGCAGCCGATCGAGGTGACCTGCGCCGGGCGCACCGATGCTGGCGTGCATGGCCGTTGCCAAGTGGTGCATTTCGACGCGCCGGTGACGCGCGCGTTGCGTGGCTGGGTGCTCGGCGCCTGCTCCAATCTGCCCGACAGTGTCGGCGTGCTGTGGGCGCAGCCGGTGGCGGACGATTTTCATGCGCGTTTTTCGGCGCGCAGCCGGCGCTATCGCTACCGCATTCTCAACCGCCCGGTACGCGCGGCGCTGGATGCGCGCTATGTGACGTGGGAGCGTCATCCGCTGGACGCGTCGCGTATGCATCAGGCGGCGCAGGCGCTGCTAGGCGAGCATGATTTTTCGGCTTTTCGCGCGCTGGCCTGCCAGGCGGCGCACGCGCGTCGTGCGGTGCTGGCGGTGAGCGTCACGCGTGAAGACGAGCAGGTGATCGTGGATATCGAGGCCAACGCGTTTTTGCACCACATGGTGCGCAATATTGTCGGCACGCTGCTGCCGATCGGTCGCGGCGAGCAGGCGATTGGCTGGGCCGGTGAGTTGCTCGCCGGACGCGACCGCTCGCTCGCCGGGCCCACCGCGCCGTCCACCGGGCTGACCTTTATGGGCCCGCGCTACGAGGCGCATTGGGGTTTGCCAGCGTCGGTCAGCCAAGCGAGCGACAATGCCATCTTGCCAGCCTCGTGGCCGCTTGAGGCAGGCCAATGAACATCCTGAGCCGCACCCGCATCAAGTTCTGTGGCATGACGCGTGTGCAAGATGCGCAGCATGCGGCGCATCTGGGTGTCGATGCGATTGGGCTGATCTTCACCGCGCGCAGCAAGCGTCGGGTTGAGCTGGCGCAGGCCCAGGCTATCGTCGCTGCGTTGCCACCCTTTGTCAGCACGGTGGCCTTGTTCATGGACGACGAGGCCGAACAGGTGCGCGCCGTATGTGATGCGCTCAAGCCCAGCCTGCTGCAATTCCACGGCCAGGAGAGTGAGACGTGGTGCCAGCAGTTTGGCTATTCCTACCTGAAGGCCCTGGCGATGGGCGAGGGGACGGCGGGGCTGGGCCAGCTCGGCGGCTATCCCAGCGCCGCGGGCTTGTTGCTTGATGGCCACGGTCTGGGCCAGCCGGGCGGCGAAGGCCACAGCTTCGACTGGTCACTGATGCCACGCGATTTTCGCCAGCCTTTGATCCTGGCTGGTGGCCTGGACGCAAGCAACGTTGCCCAGGCCATCCGCATCGCCCGCCCCTGGGCGGTGGATGTCTCCAGTGGCATCGAGTCGGCGCCGGGGATCAAGGATCACGCTGTCATGCGTGCGTTCGTGGCGGCCGTGCGCGAAGTTTCCTCATGCTGACTGTCAGCGCGTTGCGTTAGCCAGAAGCCGTGCTCAGGCGGCCTGGAGCTGAGCGCGCAGCCAGTCGGCCAGCTGCGTCAAGCGCGGGTCGGCGGCACGCCGCGGGGCGCATAGCAGCCAGTGGGCCGCGGTGGCGCTGAATCCCCAGGGCGCCAGCAGGCGTCCGCCGGCGATATCGTCGGCAACCAGCTGCTGTGGAGCGATCGCCACGCCGAGCCCGGCCACCGCCGCTTCCAGCAAGTAATACAGATGGTCAAAACCCTGTCCTAGTCGCAAGCGATCCGCGGGCAGCGACTGCGCCTGGGCCCAGGCGGTCCAGGCTTGCGGGCGCGATGCGGTATGTAACAGCGCTTCGTCGAGCAGCGTGGCAGGCGGCGCATGGCAAAGCCGTTCGGCGGCGGCGTGTCGTGGACTGAGGATCGGACCGATCATCTCGGCCGCCAAGGTGTGCACTTGCCAGTTGCCGGACAGCGGCAGCTCTGCCACGAGCAGTACGGCATCGAGCCCCTGCATGTCAGGGTCGGGTGTTTGATCCAGTGCGGACATATGCAGGCTGAGCTGAGGCAGGTCGCGCGCCAGCGCGTCCATGCGCGGAATCACCCAGCGCGCCAGCACGCTGCCGGGACAACCCAGCACCAACGCTTCGGGGCGACCGTGCTGGCGCAGTTGCTGGCAGGTGGCGCGTAACGGCTCGAACGCGGCTGCTGCGGCGTCACGCAGGCGCCGGCCGGCATCGGTCAGGGTCAGCCCGCGCCCCTGGCGCTTGAACAATTCCAGGCCCAGATCCTGTTCAAGTGCGCGGATGTGACGGCTGATCGCGCCATGTGTCACATGTAGCTCGATAGCTGCCCGGCTCACACGTGTGTGGCGGGCAGCCGCCTCGAAAGCGCGTAGAGCATTGAGGGATGGCAGTCCGCGAGAAGATTTCATATGTGAATTTTACTGACCTATGAAGGCGATCTTATCGCTTTTGTACAGCGCCTGGGTTGGGGTAGGGTGTGCGGATTGCGGCCGATCGGTGGCCGCTGCCGGATGAAAAGGTTGCAGCGCATGTCCACCATTGAGGATTTCCAGGCCTATCCCGACGCCCAAGGGCGCTTTGGTGCGTTTGGCGGAAGTTACGTCGCCGAAACCCTGATGGCGCCGCTGGCGGAATTGAGCGCCGCCTACGAACGGCTGCGGCGCGATCCTGAGTTCATCGCCGAACTGGATCGCGACCTCAAGTATTACGTCGGCCGACCCAGTCCGATCTATCACGCCGAACGGCTGTCCAAGCTGGTCGGTGGCGCGCAAATCCTGCTCAAGCGCGAGGATCTGAACCACACCGGCGCGCACAAGATCAACAACACGGTCGGCCAGGCGCTGGTCGCACGCCACATGGGCAAGCATCGGGTGATCGCCGAAACCGGCGCGGGCCAGCATGGCGTGGCCAGCGCCACGGTGGCCGCGCGCATGGGCCAGCAGTGCGTGGTCTACATGGGTGAGGTGGATATCGAGCGGCAGAAGATCAACGTCTACCGCATGAAGTTGCTGGGCGCCGAGGTGGTGCCAGTCACCTCCGGCTCGCGGACACTCAAGGACGCGCTCAACGAAGCGATGCGCGACTGGGTTACCAACGTGGCCGACACCTTCTACATCATTGGCACGGTGGCCGGTCCGCATCCGTATCCGCAGATGGTGCGCGATTTCAACGCCATCGTCGGACGCGAGGCGCGTGCGCAGATGCTTGAGCAGTTCGGTCGGCTGCCCGATGCGATCACCGCGTGCGTCGGTGGTGGCTCCAACGCCATCGGTCTGTTCCATGCGTTTTTGAACGACCGTCAGGTGCGTATCGTCGGCGCCGAGGCGGCCGGTGATGGCCTGGAAACCGGTCGTCACGCCGCCTCGCTGGCGGCGGGCCGGCCCGGTGTCCTGCACGGCAATCGCACTTACGTGTTGTGCGATGACGACGGTCAGATCACCGAAACGCATTCGATCTCCGCCGGACTGGATTACCCGGGCGTCGGCCCCGAGCATGCGTTCTTGAAGGACAGCGGACGAGCGCAGTACGTGGGCATCACCGACGAGGAAGCGTTGGAAGCCTTCCATCTGCTGGCGCGCAGCGAGGGCATCCTGGCTGCGCTGGAATCCAGCCACGCGGTGGCGCAGGCGATCAAGCTGGCGCGCGAATTGCCGCAGAATCAACTCGTGCTGTGCAACCTGTCCGGTCGTGGCGATAAAGACGTGCACACCATTGCCGCGCGCGAAGGCATCGTGTTTTGAGCGAGCAAGTCGTCGAGGGCGCTGCCGGCCGCATCATCGCCGCGCGCCCGAAGTGCTTGCTGCCACTTGAACCCAAGGCAGCCGTGAAAATGTGCCTCCCCTCTCTCTTCAGCCACAGCGCGCCATGAACCGAATCGATCGTCGTTTCACCGAGTTGAAAACCGCCGGCCGCACCGGCCTGATTCCGTTCATCACCGCCGGCGATCCGGCGCCCGAACAGATGCTGGCGATCATGCATGCGCTGGTCGAGTCCGGCGCCGACCTGATCGAACTGGGGGTGCCGTTTTCCGACCCGATGGCCGATGGTCCGGTGATCCAGCACGCCAGCGAGCGCGCGATCGCTCGCGGGGTAGGTCTGAGCGACGTGCTCGGCTGGGTGGCGGCGTTTCGTCAGAACGATCGGCATACGCCGATCGTTCTGATGGGGTATCTCAACCCACTGGAAATCCACGGGTATCAGCGCTTCGCCGAGGAGGCGGTGGCGGCCGGCGTGGATGGCGTGCTGGTGGTCGATTGCCCGATCGAGGAGGCGGCCGTGCTGGCTCCGCTCAAGGCTGCCGGCCTGTCCCAGATTTTGCTGGCGGCGCCGACCACCGCACCGGCGCGTATGGCGCAGCTGTGCGAGGCCGCCGAAGGTTTCCTGTACTATGTCTCGTTTGCTGGCATCACCGGTGCGGCCAGATTGATCACCGGCGATATCGCCGAGCGTGTGGCGGATATCCGCCGCCGTTCGCGGGCGCCGGTGGCGGTGGGTTTCGGCGTGCGTGACGCGGCCAGTGCCAAAGCGATTGCCGGCTTTGCCGATGCGGTGGTGATTGGCAGCGCGCTGGTAGAGCGCCTGGCCAGCGCCGAGCGGTCGGATGAGGTGGTCGCGCGCGTGCGCGATTTCCTGCTGCCGATCCGCGCCGCATTGGACGCGCCACGGGATTGAGTCGCCTTGCTTCGTTCACGGAGCGGGGCCGGGAACGAGAGGTTGTACGATGAATTGGTTGCAGAAGCTGGTGACTCCGCGCGCACGTGCGCAAGGTGCTGGTGTGGGCAAAGGCAAAGTGCCCGAGGGTGTGTGGGAAAAGTGCGGCGGCTGCGGCACGGTACTGTATCGCCCGGAGCTTGAGCGCAACTTGATGGTCTGCCCCAAGTGCGGCCATCACCACACCATCGACGCGCGTTCGCGGCTACGGGCATTGCTCGATGAGGGCTCGGCGCAAGAGCACTGGGCTTCGATGGAGCCAACCGATCCGCTGAAATTCCGCGACACCAAGAAGTACCGCGATCGCATTGTGGCCGCCCAAAAATCCACTGGCGAAAAAGATGCCCTGCTGGCGATGAGCGGCAAGCTCAAGGGGCGTCCCTTGATGGCGGTGGCGTTCGAGTTCGGCTACATGGGTGGATCGATGGGTGCGGTGGTCGGCGAGAAGTTCGCCCGCGCCGCCGAGCGTGCGCTGGCCGACAAAAGCGCCTTGGTGTGTTTCTCCGCCACTGGCGGCGCGCGCATGCAGGAGGCGTTGTTCTCGCTGATGCAGATGGCCAAGACTTCCGCGGCACTGGCGCGCCTGCGTGATGCTGGCGTGCCCTACATCAGCGTGATGACGCACCCGACCACCGGCGGCGTGTCGGCGAGTCTGGCGATGCTCGGCGATATCAATATCGGCGAGCCCAAGGCGCTGATCGGATTCGCCGGCCCGCGGGTGATCGAGCAGACCGTGCGCGAAACCTTGCCCGAAGGCTTCCAGCGCTCGGAGTTTCTGCTTGAGCATGGGGCTATCGATCTGATCGTCGACCGCCGCGAGATGCGCGACAAGCTGGCCGACTTGCTGGGCCTGCTGATGAAGGCGCCGCGCGCCGCCTGAGCCTGGGCGTGCGTGCGGTGACAAGACGCCGATGCCGGAGGGCATCGGCTTTTTTGTGCCTGTGTGCTCGGCCGGTTTTATCCACAGCGCATGTGCATCAGTTGTCAGAAAGCCTGTGCATAACCGGGCTATGGCACTGTGCAATCAAGCGCTTGGCACGGTGTGATCAGGTTATGCGCAGGTGGGCGGCGACGTCACGAGCGGATGCCCCAACGGCCATGCCAATCCTGAAATTGCCAGATGCCGGCACATGCAAAACCCTCTACCCAAGTCTGGTTGGGCGTTGCCAGCCAGGCACGTGTCACGCGCTGGGCAGATTTCGCTGAAGGCCATCGCTGGGACGGTGCTCGCGTGGATCGCGCGCGATCCGACGTCCATGCCATGTTATCCACAGCTGGGGTGGACAAAGGTGATGTAAGGCTGTGGATAAGCGCTTGTCGCCCCAAGGCGATCAAGCGCTTGGCACGCTCTGCTTAGTGCGTGACCTGCTCGGCGCTGGCACCGGCAGAAGTCATGATGCTGGCAGCGAAGCGCTCCATTTCTTCCAACTGCGGGCTCATCTGCAGTAGCAACAAATCCACACCCACGCGTTCGAATTCGGCGATGCGCGCGCGTATCGCCGCCGGCGTACCGACCAGGCCGGGGCGCAGGCCGCGGTTGGAAACCGAGTACTCGCGAATCTTCAATTCGCGTTCCAACTGGGTGCCGGACAGCCATTGCTCGAAGTTGGCGAAGCCGGGAGCCTCGGGGTCGAGCGTGGTGATGCGTTCCACTTCCGCCTCGGCCTCGGCCTGGGTATCGCGCACCACGGCGTAGGCGGCCATGCCGAAGCGCATCGGTGGCAAGCCTTCGCGTTCGCGCCGCGCGCGCATATCGGCGATCTTCTCGGCGATGATCTCGGGCTCATCGCCGTGCATCACATAGGCATCGCACTGCTGCGCGATCATCGTCTTGGCCGTCTCCGACTCGCCACCGGCATAGATGGTCGGGCGCGGCGAGGACAGCGGCTTAGGCTCGCAGATGGCGTCCTTGAGCTGGTAGCGGGCGCCTTCGTAGGTGAAGGGCGTCTGCGACCACAGGCCATCGACCACCTGCAGCCACTCAGTGGTGCGCGCATAGCGATCGTCATGCTGGTCGAATTGCAGACCGTATTGGGTCGCTTCGTCGGCCCACCAGGAAGACACCACGTTGAGCGCCAGTCGGCCGCCGCTGATCCGGTCGATATTGGCCGCCTGCTTGGCGAACAGCGCCGGTTGATGGAAGTTGGGGCGCACCGCGACCATCAGCTCCAGCTTTTTGGTCACCGCGGCCAGCGCGGCGGCGGTGGACCAGGCGTCCAGCGCCGGCGCTTGCACGCCTTTGATGTCGTTGAGGTTGAGTTCGGCGATCAGGGTCAGGTCGTAGCCGAGCTCTTCGGCGCGTTGGCACAGCGTGCGCATGTAGTCCCAGCTGGCGCTCATCCCCTCGTCGGGAACGTTGCGCAGCCAGCCACCGAACACCGGCGCCCAGAATCCGTATCTCATGCTGCTCTCCGTGCGTGGCGGGCCAGTTGCGCGATCAGGTAATCGACCAGATTTTCGTGTGGGTCCCAACCCAATACGTCGCGCGCGTTGGCGACGAAATTGGAGAGCCCGTTGATGTCGTAAAAGCGCTGCACGCCATCGCGCGCATCGACCATGAATTCGATCCCGCCGATATCCAGTTGGGCGGCCTTGGCGATCGCTTCGACCGCGGCGATGGTGGTCGCGTCCAGCGTGGTTTTTTCGATCGTCACGGTGGGCTTGTCGATCATGCACACGTCGGCCGGGCAGAGGTCGAAGGTGGCGCCGTCGGAGAGCAGCGAAATCGCGTAGAGGAAGCGCCCGTCCAGGGTTTCGGCGCGTACGATGCGCTGGTCGTTGGTGGGCACGTATTCCTGCACCAGCGTCACGCCGTCCACGCCGACCGGCGTGGTACCGGCGCGTACCGCCTCGGTCAGGGCTTCGACGCTGTCGTAGCGCTCCACACCGGCACCGGAACCACCGATGTTGGCTTTGACCACCAGCGGGTAGCGCAGACCCTTGGCGGCGGGCAGCACATCTTCGCGGCGGTGTACGACGCGCGTGGCCGGCGTGGCCAGGCCGAGCGAGCGGATCAGCGACAACTGGCGCGCTTTGGAGGCGTCAATCGCCAGTGGCGCGCTGCCGTTGATGACGCGCGCGCCCGCCAGTTCCCAATGCGCATACAACGCCTGGCTGTAGAAAATGGCGTGTTCGCTTTGACGCAGGAACGAGCTCATCGCCAGACGGCTGAGAATCACCGGTGCTGGCGGTGCCTCATCCAGATCGAAATGATGCTGGTCGATCTGCATCGGCAGGTAAGGCAGGCCGCGCTGTTCCAGCGTGGCGAACAGCGGTTTGAACCACTCGGGATGTTCGTAGAAAATCGCGAGTTCGGCGTGCTGAGTCATGCGATCTGTACCGTGCAGGGGAAGGTGGTGAGACGAGCAGTTTAGCTACGCCGGCAGTTGGATAGCTAGACGTGGAGAAGTCCATAACTGGCGGGTGTTGGTTTGGATTCAACGAGGTCAGGGAGAGTATTTCCGCGGAAGCGAAGGCAGGGCGACCCCTGTCTTTCTGCATATGCAAAGAGAGGCGGCCTTTGCGTAGGCTAGACGGGATTCCCTTTTAATGGCCGATGCCGTGTCCACACTTCGCCGTACCCTGCTTTTCACCGCCTTGGCATGCACCACGCTGCAAGCGTATGCAAAAAGCGATAACGATCACGCCAAGCCCGATGCGGCGGCAGTCGCGGAATCAGCGCGCCCACCGTTGCCGGCCGATGCGCATATCCGCCAAAGCACGCATGTGGCGGGCAAATCGATCAGCTACACGGTCACCGTAGGCACTCTGCCGGTGCGCGACGAAACTGGCAAAAAAACCGGCGAGGTGGTGTTCACTGCCTATACCGTGGACGGTAAAGACCGACCAGTAACTTTTGCGCTCAACGGCGGGCCGGGGGCTTCCTCGGTCTATCTCAATTTCGGCGCGATCGGCCCCAAGCGCGTTCGCTTCGGCAGCCAGGGCGACAGCCCCTCTGATCCGGCGACACTCGAAGATAACCCCGGTACCTGGCTGGACTTCACTGATCTGGTCTTCATCGATCCGATCGGTACCGGCTACAGCCGTTCGCTGGTGTCCGAAGACGAGGCCAAGAAGGCGTTCTACAACGCCAAGTCCGATGTGCAGTACCTGTCGCGCTCCATTTACGACTGGTTGGTCAACAACGGTCGCTTGAGCTCGCGCAAGTATTTGGTCGGCGAAAGCTACGGCGGCTATCGCGGCCCGCGCATCACGCATTACCTGCAAACCCAATTGGGTGTGGCGATGAACGGCGTCACCCTGGTTTCGCCCTACCTCAACCCCACGATCGAGGACAACGGCGATGTCTCGCCGCTGCCGTGGATGCTGACCCTGCCGGCGATCGCTGCGGCCAATCTGGAGCGCAAGCATCAGCTCACTCCCGAGGCGATGGCCAAGATCATCGATTACACGCGGACTGACTATGCGGTCGATCTGATGAAGGGACATTCCGATCCGGCTGCGCAGCAGCGGATGATCGCCAAGGTCACCGAGTTGAGCGGACTCGATCCGGTTTTTGTGCAGCGCTCGGGCGGTCGGCTGGAGACCCAGGCCTACTTGCGCGAGGTTTATCGCAGCGAGGGCAAGCTAGGCAGCCGTTACGATTCCAACGTCACCTCGTTCGATCCGTTCCCGTATGCGCCAGATCAGCAAACCAACGACCCGATCTTGAACAGCATCATCGCGCCGACCACCACCGCGATGGTCGATTTCGTCACGCATACCGTGGGCTGGAAAACCGATGCGCGCTATTACGCCTTGAGTAACCAGGTCAACAACGACTGGGCGCAGGACGATGAGTTGCGCAAGGGTTCGGTGGGGCAACTGCGCGATATGGTGGCGATCGATCCGAAGCTGCGCGTGCTGATCGTTCACGGTTGGGACGATCTGTCTTGTCCTTTCATGGGCTCCATTCTCAGCGTGGACCAGATGCCGGTGATGGGCGACCCGACGCGTGTGCAGGTCAAGGAATATCCCGGCGGGCACATGTTCTACAGCCGTAGCGACAGCCAGCAGAGCCTGCGTCATGACGTGATGGCGATGTACGCCACGCACTAAAACGCCAAGGCCGTCCGATCTCGGACGGCCTTTCGGTGATGCTTACGCGGCGGCGCTGGCAGCCGCGGGAGGGGACGGTTAAGGCGAGGTGCTGGGCATCGGCGCCGTGCTGGAAGCGGCGGCGGGGGGCGTCGTGTTAGGCGCAGCCACGCTGGGCAGTTCGATTTCGGTCGAGGTGGTCTGAGCTTCCAATTGCTGGATTTTCTGCTTTACCGCGTCGAGCTGGTTGTTGCTGGCACGCAGGTCGGTGGTCAGCGATACCGCCTGCTGCTGCGCTTGCTGCTGCGCATTGGCAACCTGGCGAGCCTGCTCCTGCTGGCGATTGACATCCACTTGCAGGTTTTGCAGGCGCTGTTCGTTGATCGCAACCATGTGAGCGGTGTACTTGTTGCCTGCTTCCAGGCGCAGCGTGTCGATATCGATTTGTGCGAGTTTTTCCGTTTGCGCCGCGAAGCTTCGATAGATCGCATCGGCATCGCTGAACGAGTCGGTCTGCACCGCGCGCAAGAAAACCTTGTCGTGGAACAAGGCCACGTAATAACTGAGCTTGTCCGTCTGGAACAGCAGGCTGGTGCCGTAATTGCTGTTGTAGGTGGTGCGCAATTCGGTCAACTGGTGATCGTCCATCAGCTTGCGCAAATCATTCGGGCTGATGCCCGCCACTGCCCGCGGGGCAGGTGCGGGAGCCGGTGTGACCGCAGGTGCTGGCAGGGTGGTAGCCGCTTTTTTGCTGGTGTGATGAAACGGCTTGGCTGGATGGTGTTTCTTATGCGTAGCGCCAAGCGGATTCGGCTGGCTGGCCGCTTGCGCCGGTGCGGCTTGGTCAGCCAGTGCCAGACTACTGGTTGAAGCCAGCGTGAGTGCAAATACAAAAAGGGCGATCGCCCGGGTGTTATCCGACTTCATCCACCAATCCCCTGTTTAAACCACAGATAACGGTTGCAATACCGACCACTTAAAGGTGCCGGATTCTAGCATGTGGTATGGAGTTGCCCGATTGGTCATAACGTACATTTCATCATTTTGCGCACCGGGTCAGAAAACCAACTGAGCTGGCTGGCATTGGATGGACGTCATGTGTACGTCGGTACGCCCCAGCTCAATCCCCAAAAGGTCGTTCAAGGTATTGCTAAGGAGGGTGCCCAAGCCGTTGAGATAGGGTGTGAGCAGATCGATCACCGGCATGATCACCAGACATAGCAAGCCACGGCAGCCGCCACCGCCGCTGTTGTTTTGCAACACGCCTTGCGGTGCGGTTTGCAGATACGAAGCCAGGTTGTTGGAAACGCAACTGTTGTAGGTCGCCAATTGCGCGACGAGGCCGCTGCAATTGTTGATCAACAAGCCGCCGGCCAGAGTGCCCAGCAGTCCGCCGACCACGCCCTGGCCGGTTCCGTTGACGCTGGCGCTCAAGGCATCCCAGACATTGCCGTCTTTAAAGCAAGTTTTTAGTCCGAGCGGCGGGCAGGGATAGGGCACTCCATTTTGCACCACCCAGTTGCCCAGGCCGCTCAACGAACCGGGGTTGCCGCCTGGCGGTTGGCTCATTAGGGCGATGGCGGCGGCCACGTTGTAGCGGTTGT
The DNA here is from genome assembly GCA_040508515.1 of Dyella sp. Classification (GTDB taxonomy): domain Bacteria; phylum Pseudomonadota; class Gammaproteobacteria; order Xanthomonadales; family Rhodanobacteraceae; genus JBEVMS01. Next base: position 15,760 of record JBEVMS010000031.1, read on the forward strand.
TGCTGCCCTTAGTGGCGTCCAGATAGGTGGTTGCCAGTTGGGTCGCCGCGTTGCCTGGGGTGGTGTATCCGCCGGGCGGGCTGTTGAGGTTACCCAGTACCTGCAGCAGCTGAGCGACCAGTTCAGATACTGTGTTGCCGATCAATAAGGGATTGATCTGCGTGGAGCCGGTGGCGCCGGCGGGCAGGGTGAGGGACTGATCCGGCGCGTTCAAAGCATTCAAAGCGATGCTGGTATTGATCAGGTTGGCCCCTGCCAAGGTCAGTAACGGTTCGTTTTGCAGATGGCTGCTGCAGACGTCATTGCTGGAGAACGCCACGCTGGGATCGATTTTGCCGACGCAACTGCGCAGGATCGAGGCATGCACCTGGACCGTGGCGGTGGCCGGTTGAGCGCCACAGTCGATCGCGGTCAAGGTGCCCATGCCATCAACGATGTCGACATAGATGGGTAGATTCAGCCGCAGGAGGGGGCTGAGTATGCCGCCCAGCAGCGCATTGCTGTCGATGTCGATGAACAAGCGAATCTGCGCGTTGAAGGCCGTGGTGCCAACGCCGCCCACACCGATCGAGGGCGGCTCGACCACCGCCGCTTGTGCCTTGAACAAACCCAGGATATCCAGCCCGTTAACGGCAACGGCATGCCCCTTGGCGGCGATGCTGATGCCGGTGCTGATCAGATCGAGCAGGTTGAGGTTGGCTTGCAGCGCGCTGGTGCCGGAGCCGTCGGGGCCGCTGATGACGGCGAACAGGCCACCCGTTGAATCGTTGCTACCGAGCTGGATCGGCTGGTCCAGAAGGTTCAGATCCAGTTGCGTGGACAAGGCGCTGCGCAGTGCCTCTATATTCTGGGTGCCACCGTTCTGCGTGATGAGCGTGGCGCTGGCATCAAGCAATTGTCCCAGCGAAATTTTGTTGGCGCTCAAGAGGCCATTGAGGTCGGCGATGCTGAGATTGGCGTTGAAGGGGATGCCCAAGGCTTGCAGCAGGCCTGCGGGCGTGACGTTGATTTGCGCAAGCCCGTCGTAACCAAGCACGGTGGCGTTGTCGAGGTTGACGCCAACCAGTTGAAGCAGCGTACCCAGTGGTGTGTGCCCGTTCACGCGAAGAAGTTGCGGGCCCACGGTGAAAGACGCGATGGGGGTTGCCTTAGCCGCTACCGCGCTGACCTTGATGGTCGGCAGGCTGGCGTTTTGGCCCAGGAAAGGCAGCACCGGGCGCTCGACGATCACCTTGACCGCATTGAGCGGCGCGGGAGGGGTGGCAACGGCGAAATGATCGATCGCCGGGTTGGCGGTTGCCCAGTTGCCGCAGCGGATCGTAAGCGTGTCGGTGGAATGGTTATCGCTGACCGCGTTGCCGCGCGCGGCGCTATTGTCGTCATTGCCAGCGGTGCATTGCTCCAGCCGCTGCACGCCGGCTAAGGCGGCCAGGTCGGCGATTTTTTGCGCGTCGCGCTTGGCCCAATACAGATAACCAATTTCAACCAGGCCCAACATCAAGGCCAAGCCGGCCAGCAACAACAACATGGTGATCGCCATTGAGCCCCGCTGTGCTCGTACGGTGCCGAAGCGATCGATTAGCCCACGTGAGCGAAGTGCCGGCAGGGAGGGCATGGCGCGTTCAGTCGCCAACATTGCCGTTGGCGCCGCGGCCGGCGACCTTGGCCTCATAGAAGTCGGGGATATCATGCTCGAAACTTTTGAGGTAGCGCCGGTAACTGGCGCTGGCTTCGTCGCCTAGTACCGGCAGTTGGCGGCCGGGTCGTTGATCGCTCGCTTGCATCTGAAATAGCTGGCGCACCGTGTCGCCGATTTGCGTGGGCTCGGCACGGTTGTCATCGCGGCGCTCGGCGAGCACTGGCGTAGTGTCATAGGGTGCAGGAGAAACGGGCGCCGCCGCCGGAGGGCGCGCGGTGGCATCGCCAAGCGTTGCGTTGGTCGGTGCGCTGATGAAGGTGGTGGCGCCTAATGCATCAGTGCGACCATCCATCATGTGGCCGGTCAGTGGCGATTGCTGGGCGGCGAGCAGCAACGGCGTCAGCGCAAGCATCAACGCCAGGCAGGGCGGGACGAAATGTTTCATGGTTGGACCTTGCGAGTGCTGGAGCCGCTGAATCGATCGAGCATGCTTTTTGGCATGATGACGATCTGGGCGGGCGTGGACGAGCTAGGTGCGGTTGCGGCAGCCGTTTGCGTCGCGGCGCCGGGTGGTGTTGCATCCGCATGCGTGCGTGCGTCGGCACGCAGTTGCTGAGCCAATTGCACGATGGCTGCGCGGTTGGCAGGCGGCAATTTGGCTTGCTGCATCATCGCCTCGGCTTGATCGGGATGCCCGGCGAGCAAGCTCCACACCACCAGGTTGGAAACGGCCTTGAGATTGCCTGGCGCCAGTTCGGCCGCCTTGGCCAGCGGTGTGCGCGCTTCGCTCAGCGCGCCGGCGCGCAAGCGGGCAAAGCCCTGATCGCCCAGATAACTGACATTGACCGGATCGAGATCGACCGCGCGGGATAGATCCTTGTCGGCGTCGGCGAAATCGTTTTTGCTCGCGGCAATCAGGCCCAGACCATGCCACGCGGCAGCGGCTTGCGTGCTATTGAGCAGGCTCCGGTAGGCGCGATCGGCTGTGTCGGATTGGCCGGTCTCGCGCAAGGCGTCCGCTTCGAGACGACGCAACAGGGGCGGGTTGCCGTACTGCTTGCGGAAGGCCTGCACATGCGCCAGGGAGGCGAAATAGGCACCTTGCTGTTGCATCTGGGCGATCAGGTCCAGATACATCGCCTGATTGTCGGTGGCCGCCGCACCGGCATCGGCGGCGATGTCCGGGTGCATATCTTTGTGCGCGGTGGGATTGCTACTGCATCCGGTCAGTATCCAGGCGACCACGAGCATCATGGCCGGTGCTGCGCCGCAACGACGGCGCGGGATTGAGCGAGTGGACGAATTGCAGCGCATCGGTCAAGGTCCTTGCAGTTTGCTCATGGTGCTGGCCAGTGCCACGATCGCCGGTCCGGCCAGCACGGCCATCAGGGCGGGTAGTAAGGTCAGCATCATCACGACGGTCATCTTCACCGACAGCTTGCCGGTGCGTTCCTTCATCGCGCTCTTGCGCTGTTCGCGCAGCCGCTCGCCGAATTGGCGCAACGGCTCCTGCACCGCGCCGCCGTGTTGGTGAACTTGCAGCATCATCTGAACCAGGCTTTGCAGGTCGTCGTTGGCATAGGCCTCGGCCAGTCGGCGAAGCGATTGCGCGCGCGCGCGGCCGTGCATGTACGCCACGTTGGCGTCGTGAATTTCTTTGCCGAGCACCGGCAGCACCGGCTGAAAACGCTCGGCGATCATTTGCAGGCTCTGGTCGATGCTGAATCCCACCCCTTGCAACAGGCGCAGCAAGTCGATCAGCAATGGCAGCTCGTCTTCGGCGCGCTTGCATACGCGCGCCGCCCAACCGCGCAGGGCGAACTTGGGCAGCAATACGCCCATGGCAAACGCACCGATCAATTCAATCGCTTCGGTCAGGCCGCGCGGGCGCAACCAAAGCAGGGCGAGCAATGGCAGGGATGCGGCCAGTACCAGGCGAAGCCCGATGAAGATGGCACGACCATGCGCGGTATTGCGACCGGCCTGCTCCAGCAGGATACGGTCCTCGGGCGCCAGCAAGGCCTTGCCCAGCGAACCTGTGCCGACACGTTCGCCGACGCTGGCGAGCCATTGCAGTACGTAATGCCGCGCTGAGGTGCGGGCGTTGGGTTCGCGCGGCGAGCCGTGGGAGGGCGCACGCAAGTCGATCGCGCTTTGCAGGGCATGGCTGTTGCGCTCGGTTTGCCGCGCGTGGCCGAACAGTCCCAGCGCAAACGTCAGCAGTGCGGCGGCGAGCAGCAGCAAGGATAGGGTCAGCAGCAGGGCGGCCGTCACAGTGATTTGGCCAGCCGGTACAGCAGCAGCGCGCCCACCGTTTCTAGGCCCAGCGCGATCAGCAGCATGGTGTGCCCCAGGGGCTGCTCGAACATCGGTTTGAAAAACGCGGGGTTGGCCAAGGTCATCAACGTGGCGACGACCACCGGTAGCAAACCGAGTACCCAGGCGGACATGCGGGTCTCGGAAGTGATAGCTGTCAGCTCCTGCTTGGCCTGCGCCAGATCGCGCATGAAGTCGCTCATGCGCTGCAGGATCATGTCCGCGCGGCCGCCCAGACGCATGCCGGTACCGAGTACGACGTGCAGCAATTCCAGCGCTTCGATGCGATAGGGTTGCGCGGCCAATTGCAGCGCGCGATCCAGATCAAGGCCCGCGCGAACCGAGATCATGGCGCGGTCGAGCACGCCGCGCAGAGGCATCGGCACCTGGGCCGCCGACGCCTGAAACGCCATCGGCAAGCTGTTTCCGATACTGCTCAGGCGCACCATGCCGTCGAGGAAATCCGGCAATTGTCGAATCAACTGGCGTTGTTGTTTTTCGATTCGGCTGCGCAGCCATAGACCCAGCATAATGCCGTACAGCACCAGGATCACCGGTGCGGCCCACAGGCTATCGAGCCGTGCGCTGGCCATCGCGGCGAGCGGGAGGCTGGGCAGCGTCAATGCCAGGGTCAGGGACAGGCTTGGGGTGAGTGCGGCGCGCATCAGCAGACTGTTCCACCGGTTGGGGTGTGGATCACTGAGGGGTGCCGTAGGGGAACGCACAGGTGCCGCGCCCGAGGGACTGCCGACCAGACGATGCTCCATGTGGGCGAGGCTCTGCCGTTGCCGTTGCCGCGCGGCGCCACCCCACCACAACTCCGCAGCCACCGCGAGCAGTAGCAAGGCGAAGCTAAGCAGCCACAGCATCGGTTTCATTGAAGGTTTCCGGGGGAGCCGGCCTCGCGCAAAAACTGGCGGAACGGTTCGAGCTTGTGCGAATGCGGATGGAAGCCCAGTCCGCTCCAGCGGCTTTGTTCGTTGCCATGCATGTCGATGAAAGTCTCGTGTCGATACATGTCCTGGGTGCTGATCATGTTGTCGGTAACGCCGGTGACTTCGGTTACCGCGGTGATTACCCGGCGGCCATTACCAAGGCGCGAGATCTGCACGATGAAGTCGATCGCACTGGCGATTTGTCGACGCAGGCTGTCCTCGCTGCCCTGGAAGCCGGCAAAGCCCGCCAGCATTTCAATGCGATAGAGGCAATCGCGTGGTGAGTTGGCGTGGATGGTGGCCATCGATCCGTCGTGGCCGGTGTTCATCGCTTGCAACATTTCGAGCACCTCAGCGCCACGCACTTCGCCGACCACGATGCGATCCGGGCGCATGCGAAGGCTGTTGCGAACCAGTTCGCGGATGCTCACCGCGCCGCTGCCGTCGAAGCCGCCTAGACGGCTTTCCAGGCGAACGACATGCGGATGGTTGAGCGAGAGCTCCGCGGTGTCTTCGACCGTGATCACCCGCTCGCCATGCGGTATGAAACTGGCCAGCGCGTTCAAGAGCGAGGTTTTTCCCGAGCTGGTGCCACCCGAAATGAGAACGTTGCATCGGCCCAGAACAGCCGCCTGCAAGAGGGCGTGCACGGGTTTGTCGAAACTGCCTTTGGCGAGCAGTTCATCGGGGGTGAACGGGTCTTTGCGGAACTTGCGGATCGATACGGTGGGGCCTTCCACCGATAGCGGTTCGATGATCGCATTCAACCTGCCGCCATTGGGCAGACGCGCATCCACCATCGGATTGGACTCATCCAACCGCCGTCCCAGCGGGGCGAGGATGCGGCGCACGATACGCAACAGGTGGCGGTTGTCGCTGAAGCGCAGCGGTTCGCGTTCCAGCAGGCCACCGCGCGACACGTAGATATCGTTGTAGCCGTTGATCAGAATGTCCTCAACGGCGGGGTCCTTAAGTAGGTCGTCCAGTGGCCCGTAACCGTTCAGCTCCTTGACCAGGGCGCCGGCAACCAGGCGCATTTCCGATTCATTGACCGGAATGCGCCATTCCTGCACGAAGGTGACCGTTTCCTCGTCGACGAACTTGATCACGGTATCCGGCGCCCAAGCGCCAATGTCCAGCCGCCGATCCTCGATGCGATTGAGAAGGTATTCGTGTGCCGCTGACAGGACGTCTTGAAATTGCTGGCTTTGTTCAAACCGTGGGATGGATGCGTTCATGGGGGGCCTACGAGGTGGGATGGTTAGGACTGTCCGGTTTGGAATTGAGATAGGTCACGTTTTCTTTTGCCACAGCCTGCCCCCCAAGGAATGCAGGCGCTGTTTGAACGGTGACACCACGGTTTGAGCATCGGGGCCGGCGCCTTTTTTGAGGCGTTGAATCAACGGAGCCAAGCCCCGCAGATAGCTATCTCGCGGGTTGATTTCGTGCAGTAATTTGCCCTGATTAGCGCTCGATCGCAGCGCGCGGCCGCGGTCGGGCAGGGTGGCCAGCAGCGGTAAGGAAAAGCGTTGGGCAAGTTGCGCTGGTGCCAAGCCACTGGCTTCGTCGAAGCGGTTGATAACCAGGCTCACGCGACCATCGCGCGCACCCAAGGCGTCAAGTTCGCGTAGGTAGCTGTCTAGCGAGATCACGCAGGCAATGCCTTGATCGGCGATCAGCCAGATCTCGTCGGCCAGGGACAGCAACGGGGTGGGAATCTGTCGGCAGGTAAGGCCGCCAAGATCACACAGCAGCAGGTCGTACACCCCGCGCAGACGTTCAATGAGCAAGTTGGTGTCGCTGCCGCCAGGCGGTGCATCCCACGTGTCGGCCGGCTGGCCTAGCAGCGCCAACTCGCTGGCATGGTGTGCCAGGGCGGTGCGCGCCAGCGTGGCGTCGATGCGCGCCGCATTGCGCAGGGCGTCGTGATAATGAAAGTCACCCGCCAACCCCAAATACAGCGACGCATCGCCGGCCGGGCGGCCCAGATCGATGAGCAAGCCCCGGAAGGCTGTGTCCGAAGGCTTGTTGGCGCCTACGCCATCCGCTTGAGCCAGGGCGCCGAGGTGGCTGGCCAGGGTGCTGGTTCCGACGCCGGGGCGAACCCCCAGCAGTAGGATCAGCCGTCCATTGCGCCGCGATGCCGGCGGCGGTGCCGGCTTGAGTACCGTGGCGCTTTGCTGCGCCTTGCGCAGCGCGGCGACGATTTCGTCGGCGCTGGCATCGACGTCGATGAACTCCTTGACTCCCGAGCGCCATGCCGCCAGTACGCCGGCGGCATGCTCCGGCGTCATGGAGCCGATCGCAACCAGGGGAGTGGATGGGAGCAGTTCGGTCAGCTCACGCGCCAGCGCGCTTGAGTGATCCGACTGCCTGGCCGAATAGTCCAGCAGGATTACCCGTAATGCGCTGCCGCGTCGCGCCAGTTGCGTGGGCGGGAGATGAGCGCTGTCCACCCAATGAACTTCCGCAATCGCCTGCAGCTTGGCGATCAGCGTGCGTGCCAGGGCGGCGTCGGTGGCATACAGCACCAGCTCCGGATGAGCGCCGCTGCGATCGGCAGGTGGTAGCGGTGCGGCCATGTTCATCTCCCTTAGGATGTCCGTGGCGTCTAGCGAGAAAAGCCAGGAAGCTGATCGGAGCCGGCCGGAGACAGCAGCCATGAGCCCCAAACCGGCATGTGCGCCTGTGCCTCGCGCTGGCCAGGCAATGCAATGTCGGTGCCCCGCGCCAGCGGCTTGACCAAGTGTGGAGTCACCACGAAGACGAGTTCCTTGTCCTGTCGTTGGTAATTAAGATTACGAAAGAACGCGCCCAGGATCGGGATATGCCCGAGCAAGGGCACCATGTTGACCATTGAGCTGGTGTTGCTGCTGACCAGTCCGCCGATGATGAAGCTCTCGCCATCGCCAAGCTCAATGGTGGTATCGGCGCGCCGCGTGGTGATCGCTGGCACTGACACCCCGCTGAGCGTCACCGCGTTGGCATAATCCAGATCGCTGGCTTCCGGCGCCACCTTCAGGGCAATCCGGTCGGCCGCCAGTACAGTCGGCGTAACCGTGAGGCCGACGCCGAACGACTTGTAGGTGATGGTGGTGGTGCCCAGGCCTTGTGGCTCGGGTATCGGCAGTTCGCCACCCGCGAGAAAGCTGGCACTTTGACCGGATAGCGCCACCAGCGTGGGTTCGGCCAGCACGCGCGCCAGCCCATTGCCCTGCAGCAGGCTGAGGTCGCCAAAAAGACCGCGGGAAGCGGAATTGAAGACCAGATTGAACGCCGAGGAAAAGGGTTGCTTGGCGTCGAAATTCAGGCCGCCCACGGTGGATGTTGCGCCGCCGCTGGGGTCGGTGGCCGCAGCGCCCACGCTAGCGGAGTTAAGCGTGCTCGGCCCGAACATGCCGTAGCTGAAGCCGCCATTGGTCTTGACCAGGTTCAACCCGATCTGCCGCATGGCGGTCTTGTTGAACTCCACCACTTTCACCTCGACCTGCACCACCCCACCGGCCGCGACGGTGGACGCATCGATCAGCTTACCCTTGTCGCCCAATGCCGAAATCGCGGCCCCGCGCAGTTGCTCATGCTCCAGCGTCGAACCCGCCGTGCCTTGCAGCAAAGCTTGATCATCTTGCACAAGCAACTGCTCATTGGGCCGATTCATCAGTGCAGTTTGAATGGCGTTACGCACTTCGACGCGGTAGCGCTGCGGCATGGCCTGACCGTGCAGCCAGAGCAGCAAGGTGGTTTGACCGGGTGCTTTGCCGGCCAGCAAGGCCTGGTTCTTGCCCTTGAGCATGATGACGTCCGCCACGTCCGGATCGGCAACGGCGATACGCTCCACGCCGCTGGGCAGTGCCCAAGGGCGTTGCTCATGCACCTGTAAAGCCACGCTCTGGTCGGGTGAGTTGCCGCTGGCGCCGAGGGACGCCATGCTGCACAAACCTACGCCCAGCGCGAGTGCCATTGATGCCAGGCGTTTGTGCGGTCGATGCATGAAGTGATTCCTGAATTTCATGGGGATGCCGGTCGACCTGCACGCGAGGCGCCACGGATAATTTCGACCGATGACGCGGCGGCACGATGCACCGCGGTCGGCTTGGGCTTGTCCTCATGGCCGAGCAGGCCTGGCATATCGATGCCGGCATAGGCTTGGTTTTCCGGCAAGCTCAGTTGCCGACGCGCATCGTCCGCAAGGCCGACACGCGCGGGCAGTGCGGCGGCGGGAGCCGGAAACAGATCGCTATCGGGTGCATCGCGGTCGCCGGGATGACGCAGCGCCAGGGCAAGTTTGCCCTGCTGGGCGCCCAGCAGCAGGCGGGTGGCGAGCTCGACTGGCACGGCCAAGACCGCTGTGCGTGCCGGCTCGCTGACTGCGGCGGCGCTCGAGCGCTTTTCGCTGCGCGCGGAGTCGGCGGACCCCGGTCGCGCCAGGTAGGTTTCCGGAGTGGCCACTTCGCTGGGGCGAGCGGTGCCCAACGCGCGGCTGCCATAGGCCAGTACGCGCAGGCGCGACAGCAATAAGCGGGTTTGCACGTCATCGACACTTGCCTGCGCTTTGTCTCGACGGGTGCTTTTCAGGCTAAGGAAGACATCCACGTAGTCGCCTGGCGCGATGCGATTGGCGACGCCGCTGAACTCATCCACCGGCACCGCCAGTGCGCGCTCGCCCGGCCTGAGCATCGCAGCCACGCTCTGTGCCAGATCGCCAGCAAGAATGGGGCTTCCGGCAGGAATGTCGAGCGCTGGAACCGCACCGAGCAGCGCTTCGGGGCTTGAATAGCCCGTCGGGGGCAATGCTGTCAGCCGGACGATGTCGAGCGCGGTAGCGTCCAGTGGCTCCCCGGCGGGCAGCACCTTGGCGGCGATCACCACATTCACCAGTTTGGCATCGGCTTGGGTGGCAGGTGCGGCGCTTGGGCGAGCGGGCGTGGAGGCATTAACCAGCGCGGCATTGCGACGGCCCATGCCGAGAGCGAGGATCGCCAGCAGGGCGGCGGCAAGCACCAGGATCAGCGCGATCATGCGAGTCATCTTTTGCACGGGATGCTCCCCCGAGGATTGCCGCTTCGCTCATGCGCGGACACCCTCACAAGTTGGTGTCCAATTGGATCGTGGCCGAGCTCTGGAGGCTGCTCTGCATGAGCCAGTCCGTGCCGGGAAGGAAGGGATGCCGGTCGTAGTCGTAGGAGGTAATGACGGTGATGCATTGCACGCCGCCAAAGCACGATTGAGGTGTTGAGACGGAAATCCCCGCGCTACCATCAGGGTTGGTGCAATCAGGGGTTTGCCCGGAAAATTTCAACAGCCATGACATGGATAATTGCGCGCTTCGACAGGCGCTGAGACGTCGCTGATTGCTGTCACCGTAGCGCAGCGCGGCGCGTGCCCCATCGGCGGCGGCAAGGGTCAGCGCCTGTTTGGCGGCAAACACCATCACGCCGGTGAACGTGAGGAACAAAAGCGGTAGCACGCCAAGCAGAAGAATCAGTGCAAACTCGATGGCCACTACACCCCGTTGCCGGCGCCTGCCAGCGGCCCTTCTTGGCTTTTTACTCGGCGTAGGCATGCGTTCGTCCTTGCGCGCTACAAAGTGATGGGGTAGTGGATAACCATGAGTGCGGCGATGGCCAAATAGGTGGCGTAGGGCAAGCCCTGGCGGCCTGCGCGGGCCTGCATGACGTGTTGTCCCCAGTGGCTTCCTTGCCATTGCGTGAGTAGTTTCTGCAGCACATGAAGCGGTTGCAGGTAATGCCGCATGCCGATCAAAATTAAAGCGTGCAGCCCGGCCAGCAGACTGGCGATGATCCAAATCGGCAGCAACGGCGTTACCCCTAGAAAAAATCCCAGCACCGCGAAAAATTTGACATCGCCGGCGCCCATCCAGCCGAGCACGTAGAGCGGCAGCAATACCAGCAACCCCACGGCCAACCCAAGCGCATGTCCAGCGAGCGATGACTCAGGCGTGGGCTGGGCAAACCCCAGCGCAAACAACTGGATCACCAAGCACAACAGCAATAAACCGTTGGGCACACGACGTGCGTACAGGTCGAACCATGCGATGGTTAGGCAAAGCAGGCTTAGCAAAATTGGCGTTGCTACAGGCATACCTAATTGCGAGCAAGTAATGCTTAACCCGAAGGAGTTGATGCAGTAGTGACCGCGGTCGTAAGCTTGTCGAAGATGTCTCCAAAAAGCGTCGATAGGCGAGTGCCAAATACGGCGATCAAGACAGTTGCCACCAACGCCGCCAGCAAGCCGTATTCCAAAGCGGTGATTCCATCTTCTTCAACGAGAAAGGCTTTGATCGAGGTTTTCATAACAAGCTCCATGGGCGGATAAACGTCTATCCAATAAACGTAGTTTTGAAATGTCGCCACGGGGACAAAGCTGGCCCCGGTACTGATACCGCTATCCCTCGCGTCGGCAATGGCCCGTTGAGATGGATACCTGCCGCACAATCCGTTGGCCCGGCCAACGATAGTATTTGCAACGCTGGCGTGTCATGGCGCCTGCGTAGATGCCACCGGCTGTTCGGCTGGACATGGAAAGGCCCCCTTCATGCACAGTTGGATATCTGCGCAGACCCTGAGATGCATCTCAGCAAGGAAGCTAGTCAGGTGATGCACAAAATCGGCAATATGCCTGGGCCGTGTGAAACTAGCCGCTTAGCATGGCTGCGGGTTTTTTGACATTTGCCGAAAATGTGCATGCCTCCCCGGTAGCTCCTAGGTTAGAGTGTTCTAAGGGAGGTGACTGCAACTTGGTCGCTTGCGCATGCCATCAGGAGGGGGTGCTGCGTAGATGTCGGCATTGCCATACGAGGACAAGTTCAAGGCATGCGACCTTTTGAGCCTGAGTGGAGTTCTCAAGGTCAGCGATCTGGAAATGGTTCTTCTGGGCGCCAATAGCCCCAGTGCCGCGTGGGGAACGCGCGCCGGCAACGAGGCGATATTTCTCAGTGCCGAGGCTGACTTCGCGTTTCGCGGGCGCTTCGCCCTGCCGCCGGAATGGTGCCTGATTGGTTTTATCCACCATGCGCCGGAAGGCAGTTGGTGCCATGGCGCCCCGCTGAATACGGATACGGTATTTACCGTGCTCCCGGAGGGAGTCAGTGAGTTCATGTTCAGCGTGGGCACGCAGGTCAGTCTCGTTTTGATGCCGTTGACTTGGTTGCGCCGTGCCCTGGTTATGCATGCTGCAGCCGCGGCCGAGTCGCTAGTGCAGGAAATGTCTTCGTTCACGCTCACTAGAGGATTGCTTGCCGATCGCCTGCGGGGGCGCTACGAGCTAATCCGCAAGACACTCATGCTTTCATCCGGTCGCGCTGAAGAAGCCTTGAATGAAAATACGGCGCAGGCGTTACTGACCGATCATCTACTCGCGGCGCACTCCGCCAGCCCTGACGATCGAACCCAATGCTCGCGTGGCCGACGCACTCATTATCAGATTCTGCAGCGGACTGAGCATTTCATGCGTGCCAATTTAAGGCGCGATATCTACATCAATGAAATGTGCAATGCGGCCGGGGTGAGTGAGCGTGCTCTTCGCTATGCCTTCGAGGATATGCTTGGCGTATCGCCCAATCGTTATCTTTCCTTGCTGCGGCTATGCACGGCGTGTCGAAGCCTGTCGCTGGCCGATGCCAGTCGGCGCTCGGTGAAGTCGGTGGCTTTGAGCTGCGGGCTTTGGGACCTTTCGCGCTTCGCCGATAACTATCGACGGGTATTCGGCGAATTGCCGCGCGACACCTTGATGCGCGCGCCGCCGCGTGAGCCAGGCATTTCTCAGGCCTGAGTTTTTGGCGTAACTCGAGCCATGTACTTGAGACGAGTTCGCTTCCGAAGTGCACCGCCCAACCGGTAGATCGGCTCAGTGGCCAACGCCTCTACAACCTCACCGTTTGCAAGTCGAATCGCACCTGAGCTGCCGACACTTCAGCGAGGACAAACGCTACCCGATTCAGCCGCTTCACGGCGGTGGCTTCTCGGCCTGCAAGATCGGTGCGCAGATAGGGCGTGCGCCGTCGACGATCAACCGCGAGCTTCGGCGTAACACCAACGATGATGGCAGGCATCCAGCGTGCAACGGCTTGATCCGTCGGTACCTATCGGGCGCAGCGATCGGGGCGCTTACTCCGACGCCAATGTTCTGGCGATCGAAAACAAGCTCAGCCAGCAACCGCCGCGCAAGCGGTTAGGTTTTCGTCCGACGCAGTAAGTTTTCGATGCTTCCTTCAACCGCGTGCATTGCTTAGTTGAATCGGCCCACGCAAC
>JBEVMS010000087.1:0-21097 GCA_040508515.1 Dyella sp.
CCTGCAACGGCCCCAACGAATAGGCCGGGGTGGTGCCCGGAGCGTTGGCGATCATGACGCCGTTCTGGCGCTTGGCGATCGGCGCCGGGGTATACGGACCGTAATGGTCGAACACGTGGAACAGCAGGCCCGAGCCCTGGGTGAGGGTCTTGAACTGGTTCTGGAAGCCGATCAGGCCACGCGCCGGAATCATGTACTCAAGACGCACGCGACCCTTGCCGTCCGACACCATGTTCTTCAGATCACCCTTGCGGATGCCCAGGCGCTCCATCACGCCGCCCTGGTGGATCTCTTCGATATCGACCACCAACTGCTCGATCGGCTCCATCTTCTGGCCGTCGATGTCCTTCAGGATCACTTCCGGACGCGACACAGCCAGCTCGTAGCCTTCACGACGCATGTTCTCGATCAGCACCGAGAGGTGCAATTCGCCACGGCCCGAGACCAGGAACTTGTCGGCGTCCGAACCGTCTTCCACACGCAAGGCGACGTTGTGCACCTTTTCGCGATCCAGGCGCTCACGCAACTGACGGCTGGTCAGGAACTTGCCGCCGGAGAGGTCCTTGCTGCCGACGAACGGCGAATTGTTGACCTGGAAGGTCATGCTGATCATCGGCTCGTCGACGCTCAGCGCGGGCAGCGCTTCAGGCGTATCCGGCGAGGTGATCGTGTCGGAAATGGTCAGTTCGGGGATGCCCGAGATGGCGACGATATCGCCCGCTTCGGCGCTGTCCTGCTCGATGCGCTCAAGGCCCAGGAAGCCCAGCACCTGGGCGATCTTGCCCTGGCGCTTTTTGCCGTGACGGTCGATCACCGAAACCGACATGCCCTTCTTCAGCGCACCACGCTGGATGCGGCCGATACCGATCACGCCGACGAAGTTGTTGTAGTCCAGCTGGCTGATGCGCATCTGGAACGGGCCGTCCGGGTCCACGTCCGGCTTAGGCGCGTGCTGCATGATCGCTTCGTACAGCGGGGTCATGTCGCCTTCGCGAGCGTTCTCGTCCAGCGAGGCGTAACCGTTCAGCGCCGATGCGTAGACGATCGGAAATTCCATCTGCTCATCGCTGGCGCCGAGCTTTTCGAACAGATCCCAGACCTGCTCGACGACCCACTCCGGACGCGAGCCCGGGCGATCGACCTTGTTGACGACCACGATGGGCTTGAAGCCCATGGCGAAGGCCTTCTGGGTGACGAAGCGCGTCTGCGGCATCGGGCCGTCCATCGCGTCGACCAGGATCAGCACGGTGTCCACCATCGACAGCACACGCTCGACTTCGCCGCCGAAGTCGGCATGGCCTGGGGTGTCGACAATGTTGATGCGGTTCTTGACGCCCTTTTTCTTGTCTTCCCAGGTGATGGCCGTGTTCTTGGCCAGGATCGTGATGCCACGCTCCTTTTCCTGGTCGTTGGAATCCATGACGCGCTCGGCAAGCACGGTGCGCTCGCTGAGCGTGCCGGACTGCTTCAGGAGCTGGTCGACGAGGGTGGTCTTGCCATGGTCAACGTGAGCGACGATGGCGATATTGCGCAGATTTTCGATGGACATAAGAGAGGACTCGGAGCGGCCGCGAGACCGTCACGTAGGTTTTCGAAAGGGAAGACCGGTCGATTATACGGACTTGTGTGACAGCTTGCTTGTGCCGTGCCCACGCGACACCGGCCGCTGGTAGCGCAAGGGCCACCAAGCCAGCCATGGCGCGGGTCGCGCCTGCCGGGGGCGTTTGTGCAGGCGTGCGCACGGCAGGCGTGCACGCCGTCGTTTTGCGCGCACTTCGGTTAATTTAGGTTTCGCAACAGCTAAAGCGCGGAGAAAAACGATGACACGTTGGCAGTTTCCGTTGCCATCCTTGGCGGGCCGGCGCGCCGTGGTTACCGGCGCCAGCGGCGGTTTGGGTTTCGATACGGCGGTGGCGCTGTCCGCGGCGGGCGCCGAAGTGATTCTGGCGGCGCGTAACCCGGACAAGGGGCAGCGGGCGTTGCTTCAGTTGCGCACTTTGCAGCCGACCGCCAAGGCCAGCCTGGCGCTGCTCGATCTGGCCCGGCTGGCGTCGGTGAAAGCGTTCGCCGCACGGCTACTCGACGAGGCTCGACCGCTCGATCTGTTGATCAACAATGCCGGCGTGATGGCGCTGCCGCAGCGTCGCGAGAGCGCGGACGGATTCGAGTTGCAGCTGGCGACCAATTACCTGGGACATTACGCCTTGACCGCGCAACTGCTGCCGTTATTGCGCCGTGCCAGCGCGCCGCGCGTGGTGCAAGTGTCCAGCCTCGCCCATCGCGGCGGGCGGATCGATTTCGAGGATCTGCACGGTGAGCGCGGTTACCAGCCGTGGCGCGCCTATCGGCAATCCAAGCTGGCGATGCTGATGTTCGCGCTGGAACTGCAAGGGCGCAGCGACGCGCAGGGTTGGGGTTTGATCAGCCATGCGGCGCATCCGGGCTGGGCGCGCACGGAACTGATCGCCAACGGCCCGGCTTCCACCGGCGGCTCGCACGCCTTCAATCTCTACATGATGCTGGCACCCTTGCTCAGCCAGTCCTCCGCGGAGGGCGCGTTGCCGATCCTGCTGGCGGCTACCAGTAACGATCCGGGCGGCGCGTATTACGGGCCCCAGGGCATTGGCGAATTGAAGGGGCCCGCCGGACACGCGCACATTGCCAAGCAAGCGCTCGACCGGCAGGTGGCGGCGCGCTTGTGGGAGGTTTCGGCGACACTCACCGGCAGCACCTTTCCCACGGCATGAATCGGTTCACAGGAGTGTTCGGATGAAGATTTTGTTGTTCGGCGCCAGCGGCATGCTGGGACAAGGCGTATTGCGCGAGTGTCTGCGCGATCCGGCGGTGAGCGAGGTGGTGTCGGTGGTGCGGCGGCCCGGTGCGGTTTCGCACCCCAAGCTGCGTGAGATCGTCAAGCCGGAGATGCGTGACTTCGCCGATCAGCTCGAAGCCTGGCGCACGATCGATGCCTGCTTCTTCTGTCTGGGCATTTCCGCGGCGGGGATGGATGAGGCGGCTTATCGCGCGGTCACCTATGACCTCACCCTGGCCGTGGCCAAGGTGCTGGCCCAGGCGCATCCCGGGGCGGCCTTTGTTTATGTATCGGGCGATGGCACCGACAGCAGTGAGCGCGGTCGCGTGATGTGGGCGAGGGTTAAGGGCGCCACCGAGAACGCCTTGTTCAAGCTGCCGCTGAAAGCCGTGGCGTTTCGCCCGGGATTGATCCGCGCCAGCCACGGCGAAATCTCCAAAACGCCGTTGTATCGCCGAATTTACGCCGTGATCGCGCCATTGCTGCCGCTGCTGCAACGGGTCGCTCCCAATGCGCTGACCAGCACCGAGCAGATCGCCCGCGCGATGCTTGCGGTGGCGCGCGGGGCGACCGATCACATCATTCTGAGCACGCGCCAGATCAATCGCTTGTAGCCGATCCGCGCCGGCGGCATGGGCGGAGCGTAGGCACCGTGCTGCGCGGACGAGGTATCGCCAGGCTGGTGCATTTGGCTGGGGCGCGTTCGAGATGGAGCAACCTCGGACCTGATCCTCTGCAACGCCTGGATAGCGCGGAAGCCCGATGAGCCCGAGCTGTCGCATCGCATGCAACGTCGGCGCGGCGTTGGCATCGTTGGCATCAAACGGCCGCTGGCACGCCGTGCGACGCCAACATCGGCTCGTGTCTATACTCAACCGGCATCAAGCATCGAGCACTCGCTTCGATAAGCCGTCAGGTACGTGCATACGCGAAAGGTAGTTACGAGGTTTCCTCAATCACCTAGCGGAGTAACCGACCATGATCTTCCTCCTTGCTGCTTTGTTGATCGGCATCGTTGCCGGCTTGCGCGCGATGGTGGCGCCGGCGGTGTTGAGTTGGGCCGCTTATCTGGGCTACTTACCGTTGACTGGCACGCCGTTGGCATTCCTGGGCTGGCGCTTCACGCCGTGGATCATCACCGTCTTGGCGCTGGGTGAGTTGATCACCGACCAGTTGCCTTCCACGCCCAGCCGCAAGGTGCCGTTGCAGTTCGCCACGCGGATCATCGTGGGAGCGTTTTGCGGGGCGGCGATTGGACTGGTCGGCGCGGCGCTGTGGACCGGGCTGATCGCCGGTGCGCTTGGCGCGGTGCTGGGCACGCTCGGCGGCGCGGCGGCACGCGCTGCGCTGGCGGCGCGTTTTGGCAGCGATCGACCCGCGGCCTTGCTGGAAGATCTGGTGGCGATCGGCGGCGCCATCGCCATCGTGGCGTTGCTGCCATGACGCGTGGCTTCGATGCCATTGTGATCGGCGCGGGTCAGGCCGGACCACCGCTGGTGGGCCGGCTCACCGCCGCGGGCATGAACGTGGCCTTGGTTGAGCGTCATCTGTTCGGCGGCACCTGCGTCAACACCGGCTGCATGCCGACCAAGACCTTGGTGGCCAGCGCGCGCGTGGCGCATCAGGCCCGTCGCGCCGCCGACTACGGCGTGGCGATCGCCGGCCCGATCAGCATCGATATGCGCCGAGTGATGGCGCGCGCACACACGGTCACCCTGAACGCGCGCGGCAATGTCGAGCGCTGGTTGGATTCGATGGAGCGGTTGACCGTGCTGCGCGGACACGCCCGCTTTGTCGGCCCCGACCGGTTGCGGGTGGGTGAAGAGGAGTTGAGTGCGCCGCGTATTTTCATCAACGTGGGCGGGCGCGCCAGGTTGCCGCCGTTGCCGGGGGTCGACACCATCGACTACCTCACTAATACTTCGATCCTGCAATTGGAAACGCTACCACGGCATCTGGCGGTGGTCGGCGGCAGTTACATCGGATTGGAATTCGCGCAGATTTTTCGTCGGCTGGGCGCGCAGGTGACGGTGATCGAGCAGCAGGAGCGGTTGATCGCCCGCGAGGACGCGGATGTCTCTGCGGCGATTCGCCAGGTGCTGGAAGGTGAAGGCATCGCGGTGCGCACGCACGCGCCATGCATCGCTTTCGCGCCACACGCCGAGGGCGTGGCGGTGCGCGTCGATTGCCACCAAGGCGCGCCCGAAGTGATCGCCAGCCATGTTCTTCTGGCGATGGGGCGCACGCCCAATACCGACGATCTGGGCTTGCAGCAGGTCGGCATCGCGACCGACGCCAACGGCTATATCGCGGTGGACGACCAGCTCGCCACCAATGTGCCCGGCGTGTGGGCGATGGGCGATTGCAATGGCCGCGGCGCCTTCACCCACACCGCCTACAACGACTACGAAATCATCGCCGCCAACCTGCTCGATGGCGCGCAGCGCAAGGTGTCGGCGCGCGTACCCGGCTACGCGCTGTATACCGATCCACCGCTGGGACGGGTCGGTATGACCGAAGCGCAGGCGCGCGCCAGCGGTCGCCCGGTGCTGGTCGCCACGCGTCCGATGAGCCGGGTCGGGCGCGCGGTGGAAAACGATGAAACCCAGGGCTTCATGAAACTGATCGTCGACGCGCAAACGCATCGGATTCTCGGCGCAGCGATCCTGGGCATCAACGGTGACGAAGCCATTCACGGTGTGCTCGATCTGATCAACGCCGATGCGCCTTACGAAACCTTGCAATGGGCGGTGCCGATCCATCCCACCGTGTCCGAGCTATGGCCGACGGTGGTGGGGGATTTGAAATGACGGCAGCGAACCGTTGGCGGGTACTCGTGGGCGCTATGTTGGCAACGCGCGTGTTGTGGGTTGCGTAGCGAAGGGGTGCCAGCGCTCTAGTCCGTCTTGTGATCTAAGCGAGCGCGCCGTGCCTTGCGTCGCACGCCCTGCGTGAGGTTCGAACCAGGTATGCGCGGGCGGCGGTTGATCGTCCCATGACGCGCGCCGGATCAGTCCGGCGCGGTCGCGGGTTTTGATCGGCGCTAGTCCTGGCGCTGCCAGGTCTGCGAACGGCCCAGCAGGGAGAAGCCGATGTAGCCGTGCACGTCCAGTTTGCTGCCGCCATCGAGCGTCTTGAGTTTGACTTTGTAGACCTTGCCGTTCTTGGGGTCGAGGATATTGCCGCCATCCCAGACATCGCCGTCCTGCTTGACGCCCCACAGGATGGTCATGCCTTCGATCGGCTGGTTCTTGCGCGCGCCGTCGCATTCCTTGCACAACGCGGGATCGCCATCGCGGGCGATGTCCTCGGGCGTGCGATCGAGGATCTGCTTGACCACGCCCTGGAGTTCGCCGTTGTGATCGCTGATCTGCACGATCGACGTGGGCTTGCCGGTGGCGTCGTCGATGGTTCTCCAGGTGCCGACCGGGGTGTTCTCGGCGGCCAGAACGGTGCCGGCCGCCAGCAGCAAGCCGGCGATGGCGATCATGCGCAGGAACTGTTTCATTGCGTTCTCCCTCCCATACGGAACAGTACGGCGAGCCTGACGAGCGGTTCCCGCTGGCGTCAAGCTGCACCGCGCCAATGCGCATCATGCCCGATCGCGCCGCGGCCAAGGTCGTCTGCGCGGCGGGCTGGCATAATGGGGATTCCCCACCTCACATTTTCCGGTACCTGATGACTGCGCCTGATGAAGCCTTGGTTCGCCGCCTGCTCGGCGACTTGATCGACCCGCACACGGGTGCGCCGTTCGCCGAGGCAATCCGCGCCATGGGTGTTGATGGCGCGCGCGTTTCGGTGGATCTGCAACTGGGCTACCCCTGCCTGGGCGCGATCGATGCGCTCACTACGCAGGTACGCGAGGCACTCGAAGCCGATCCGGCGATCGCGGCGGCCACGGTGTCGCTGTCCAGCCGCGTGCAGTCGCACAAGGTGCAGGGCGCGCTGGGGCCGCTGAACGGGGTCAAGAACATCATCGTGGTGGCTTCCGGCAAAGGCGGCGTGGGCAAGTCGACGGTGTCGGTCAACCTGGCGCTGGCGCTGGTTGCCGAGGGCGCCAAGGTGGGCATTCTGGATGCTGACATCTACGGCCCCAGCCAGCCGCGCATGCTCGGCTTGAGCGGCAAGCCGGAATCGCCGGACGGCAAGACCATCATTCCGTTGCAAGCGCACGGCGTGCAGGCGATGTCGGTGGGTTTTCTGGTGGATGAGGAAACACCGATGATCTGGCGCGGCCCGATGGTCACCCAGGCGATGATGCAATTGCTGTCCGACAGCCGCTGGGAGCAGTTGGATTATTTGATCGTCGACCTGCCGCCAGGCACCGGCGACATCCAGTTGACCCTGTCGCAGAAGGTGCCGGTGGCCGGCGCGGTGATCGTCACCACGCCACAGGACATCGCCCTGTTGGACGCCCGCAAAGCGCTGAAGATGTTCGAGAAGGTCGAGGTGCCGGTACTCGGCGTGGTGGAGAACATGGCCACGCATATCTGCTCGGCCTGCGGCCACGAGGAGCACATCTTCGGCCACGGCGGCGGTGCGCGCATGGCCGAGCAATACCAGGTGGCTTATCTGGGCGCGCTGCCGTTGGATATCCGCATCCGCGAACAGGCCGACAGCGGCATGCCGACCGTGGTGGCGATGCCCGATTCGGACCTGGCTGCGCAATATCGCCTGATTGCCCGCAACACCGCCGGCCGGCTGTCGCGGCAGCCGCGCAACAAGTCGTTGGGTTTGGGCAAGATTCTGGTGCAGGGCGCGCCGTGAGCGGGGTGGGCCGCGCGTCCGGCGGTCCGGTTTACTTGGCAATGAGAATCTGATTGGCTGGCCGGTCGCTGGGGTCTAATCGCCGGCAAGCCGAGGTCGCGGTGAAGCGTCCGGCTCCTGCGACACGGCGCTAAGGAGCGGCTAGGCGGGCGCGGTTGGCGCTGATAGTGAGTGCGTCGGCGCAACGGAGCGCCGCATTGCGACTGGCGTAAAGCGGGCCACTCCGTTATTTTTCCTCACTTTGCGTGTGGCTTTGTGCCCGCACGCGAGCAGTTTTAAAGACGCTGGAGCAAAGTGTGAGCATCAAATCCGACAAGTGGATCCGGCGCATGGCCCAGAGCCACGGCATGATCGAGCCGTTCGAGCCCGGTCAGGTCAAACTGCGCGGCGAGCAGCGGCTGGTGTCCTACGGCACCTCCAGCTACGGCTACGACGTGCGTTGTGCCGATGAGTTCAAGGTGTTCACCAACATCAACTCGACCATCGTCGATCCGAAACATTTCGACGAAGGCAGCTTCGTCGACGTGAAGTCCGACGTGTGCATCATCCCGCCCAACTCGTTCGCGCTGGCGCGCACGGTGGAATACTTTCGCATTCCGCGCAGCGTGTTGACGATCTGCCTGGGCAAAAGCACCTACGCGCGGTGCGGCATCATCGTCAACGTCACCCCGCTGGAGCCGGAGTGGGAAGGCCACGTCACGCTGGAGTTCTCCAACACCACGCCGTTGCCAGCGCGCATCTATGCCAACGAAGGCGTGGCGCAGATGCTGTTTCTGGAGTCGGACGAGGAATGCGAAACCAGCTACAAGGACCGTGGTGGCAAATACCAGGGCCAACAGGGCGTCACCCTGCCACGCACCTGAAACCCTTAGATGAACGGCGGCCGTGGAAATCGCCGCCAACCCGCCGGACGGGCGCTACACTCGTCCGGTCTTATCGATCGATCGTCAGGAGATCCGCATGATCCGCTTTTCCACGTTGCTCACCCGCGGCGCCGCTGCGATCTTGTTGGGCAGCATGCTGGTGCTGGCCGGTTGCCACCGTGGCGCCATCAAGGACCCTGCGCAGGTGACCAAGCTTCAGAAACAGTTTGACGCCACCATCGAGGCGTATAAGTCGGGCCAGTTCCTGGTCGACGGCGCGGTGTTGTCGGCGGTCGATGCCGGTAGCCACTTCGCTTACCTGAAAGATACCGGCAAGTTGCCCAAGACCGTGCTTCTGCTGCCCAGCGACGACTCCAAGATCCGCAAGCAGCACCTGCAATACATGGCGCGGCTGCAACTGGATTACGGCTTCACCGTGTACTACTACGATGGCGGCAAGCTGACCAAGATCGACCCGGTCGATACCAAAGCGCGTGCGCTGGAAGATTACCGCGCGCCGGCGCAGCCGAGCGAGGACAAGAGCCGCGATGCCAGCAGTGGTGGCATGGGTGGCCGTCCCGGTGGTGTTCCCGGCGGCCCCGGCGGTATGTAAGTAAACGGCCAGGCCGCCCACGCTTGGAACGAAGCCCGCGAGCGATCGCGGGCTTCGTCGTTTTGGGCGTGCGGGTGGTGGGCGTCAGTCCAATCGACCGGCGCTGAGGGTGCTGTCGCGGTGATGTTGCAAGGCAACGCGCAAAGCGATTTCCAGGCCGCGAACGATCTCATCCAAGGCCATCGAGGCGGCCCCGCCGGGCAATAACGCCGCTTGCTGCGGCAGGTAGGGGATATGGATGAAACCGGCGCGCGCGCCGCGCCTGGCGGCAGCCAGATGCGCCATGGCGTATGCGATCTGGTTGCACACGTAGGTGCCGGCGGTGAACGAGATATCGGCAGGCACACCGGCCTGTTGTAACGCCTGCAGCATGCGCTTGACCGGCAACTGGCACAGATAGGCGGCCGGGCCGCCCTCGATCACCGGTTGGTCGATCGGCTGCGCTCCCGCGTTGTCGGCGATGCGCGCGTCGATCAGGTTGATCGCCACCCGTTCGATCGACAGCTGACGCCGTCCGCCAGCCTGGCCGACTCCCAGCAGCAGCGCCGGCTTGAGTTCACGCGCGGCCTGCTTGAGCAGACGCAGCGACGCGGCGAACTCGGTCGGCAGTTGCCGCGCGACAATGCGATGACCGGCGATGCGACGCCCGTCCAACTGTTTGACCGCCTCCCACGACGGGTTGATCGGCTGACCGCCGAACGGATCGAAGCCAGTCAGCAGGACGCGTGGCAGGGGCGTACTCATGCCGGTTCGGGCGCGGCAATGCGCAGGCCGGCTTGCAGCAGGCTGGAGCGCAGGCGGGTGGCGAAGGTCAGGGCGTGGGCGCCATCGCCGTGCACGCACACGGTGTCGGCCTGCACGGTGAGTGCGCTGCCATCGACCGCCTGGATCGACTCGCCCAACGCGATCGCGCGTGCCTGGGCGATCGCGTCGGCCTCGTGCTCGATCAGTGCATTCGCTTCGCGACGCGGTTGCAGCGAGCCATCGGCACGGTAGCGGCGATCCGCGAAGGCTTCGGCGGTCACCGTGAGGCCGGTGGCGCGACCGGCGTCGAGCAGAGCCGAGCCGGCGAGGCCGACCAGACGCAGGTGCGTGTCGAAATCACGCATGGCCTGGGCGATCGCATCGGCCAGGGCGCGATCGCGCGCGGCCATGTTGTACAGGGCGCCATGCGGTTTGACGTGCGCCAGTCGGGCGCCGGCGGCCTGGGTGAACGCGTGCAGCGCGCCGATCTGGTACAGCGTCATCGCATAGACCTCGGCCGGGGTCACCGCCATCTCGCGACGGCCGAAGCCTTGCAGGTCCGGCAGCGAGACGTGCGCGCCGATCGCCACGCCGTGCGCCAGCGCCTGCTGCACGGTGACGCGCATGATGCTGGGGTCACCCGCATGGAAGCCGCAGGCGATGTTGGCCGAGCTGATCTGCGCCAGCAGGGCGTCGTCGTCACCCATGCGCCAGGCGCCGAACGCTTCGCCAAGGTCGCAGTTGAGGTCGATCTGTCGGGTCATGATCAGGGAGGCTCTCACGGTTGCAAACGGCGGGCAATGTTGTGGCTGAGCCGGGTCAGTGCCTGTTGGCGCCGTTGCAGGCGGTGCCAGGCCTGCTCCAGCGTGCTGGGTTCGAAAGATACGGTATCGCCGGGGCGTTGCTGCGCCAGTCGCGGCAGATCGACCTGGGCCAGTTGCCCGATGCGTGGGTAGCCGCCTGTCACCGGCGCCTCCGCCAGTAGCGCGATCGGCTGGCCCGAGGGTGGCAATTGGAGGGTGCCAGGCAAGCAGGCTTCGGAAATCAGTTCCAGCGGCGCGCGCAAACTCAGGCGCGGGCCCAGCAGTCGGCTGGCGGTGCGGTTGCTGTCCTGGCCGATCCGCCAGCGGCTTTGCCACAGCGCGCGCATAGCGTCGTCGTCCAGCAGAGACTGGTGGCTGCCAGGCAGCAAAGCCAGCGGACGGGTGGACGGATCGCGCCAGGGCGCCGGGTCGACGCCCCAGTGCAGGGCGCGCGGCGCAGAACCCGCGGGCAGGGCGTTCAACGGCGTGGCCGGACCGATCGGCAGCTCATCGCCCGCCTGCAGGCAGCGCGGCAGTGGACCGATGCCAGCATGCAGGTCGCTGCTGCGGCTGCCCAACTGAGGCGCCAGCGCCAAACCGCCACGGACGGCTAAATAGCCGCGACAGCCCTGGCTCACGGGGCCAATTTTCAGCGTGGTACCCGCCGGCACGAACAGGCAGCTCCAGCCCGGCAGCGTCACCTCATCGAGTTGGATCTGATCCACCGCACCGGTCAGCGCGATCCAGGCGTCTTGGGCGAAATGCAGGGTCGGCCCGAGCAGGGAAAACTCCAGCGCGGCCTCGTCGTCGCGGTTGCCGACCAGTGCATTAGCCAGTTGCCAGGCTGGCAAGTCCAGCGCGCCGGCGCGGCCCAGACCGAGCGCAGCGTGACCGGACCGGCCACGGTCTTGCACGCTGCACAACAGCCCCGGCTTGATCACCGTGAGGCTCATGGCGCGTCGCCGCCCAAATGGATGAACTCGGCCGCGTCGATGGCTCGAAAGTTGACCCGATCGCCCGGTTGCAACGCGCTGGGCGAGGAGGCGGAAGCATCGAACAGACGCAGCGGCGTGCGTCCGATCAGTTGCCAGCCACCGGGTAGTGACGTGGGATAGATGCCGGTCTGGCTGCCGCCGATCGCCACGCTGCCGGCCGGCACACGCAATCGCGGCTCGGCCCGGCGTGGCATCACCAGCGCCGGGTCCAGGCCCAGCAAATAGGCGAAGCCCGGCGCGAAGCCCAGCATGGCCACCTGATACTCGGCGCCGGTGTGACGCGCGATCACCTCTTCGACGGTGAGCTGAGCATGCTGCGCCAGTGCGGGCAGATCTTCGCCGTCGTAGCACACCGGAATGTCGATTCGGCGTGCCGAGGCAAGGTTGTTGTCGACGTGCTGCAAAGCGTGCAGCACCGCTTGGGTCACCGCGTGATGCGGCGTCTGGCCGGCGTGGTCGGACCAGGCGAAGGGGTCGAAGCGCAGCAGGATGCTGGCGTAGGCTGGCACGGTTTCCAGTTGCGGCAGAGCACGTTGGATACGGTGGTTGGCGGCGTGCACACGGGCATTGATCGCCGCGTCGATACGGTCGCCGAAATGCAATAGCAGGGCGTCTTCGCCGACGTTTTCAATACGCGGTGAGGACGGTAAGTCGCTCACACGGGAAGGCTGGGCAGTTGCGCGCGCAACGCCTCGATGAGTTGTTGCCGTTGGTCGGGCGGATACGGCTGGGCCGCACCGCTGCCCCATACCGGGCCAGGCCAGGCGGCATCGCCCTCGCGGCGGGCGACCACGTGCAGATGCAATTGACGCACGATATTGCCCAGCGCACCGAGATTGAGCTTGTCGCAAGGTGCGCAAGCGCGCAGTGCGGCGGCGGCGCGATTGACTTCGCGCCACAACAACGGCTGATCGGTGTCATCCAGCTCGGCGATTTCGCTCATGCCGGCACGTCGCGGCACCAGCAACAGCCAGGGAAAGCGCTGGTCGTTCATCAGGCGCAGCTCGCACAAGGTGAGCTGCGCCACAAACACGCTATCGGCCTCCAGCCGCGAATCGAGCTTGAAGGCCGGTTTGTTCACGCGCCCAGATGTTCTTGGAAGAAGGCCAGGGTGCGCTCCTGCGCCAGCGCGGCGGCAGCAGGGTTGTAGCTGCCACGGTGGTCGCAGTTGAAGCCATGGTCGGCGTCATAGACGTAGACCGGGGCATTCGGGTTGGCGGCGATGACCTTGGCGCGGTCGTCGGCGCTGATGTGCGCGTCAAGCGCGGCGTAATGGAACATCAGCGGCGCCTTGGCCTGCTGGTCGACGAACAGCACGTTGCGGCCGCCGTAGTAGCTGACACCCGGCAGACCCAGGCGAATCGCCGACAGGTAAGCCACGCTGCCGCCCCAGCAGTAGCCGACGGTGCCGACCTTGCCAGCCTTGCTGATGTAGGCCGCAGCGGCCTTGACATCTTCGACTGGCAGATCGAAACCGAGCTTGCCAACCAGATCGATGCCCTTGGTCAGGCCCGCTTCGTTGTATTCGAGCTCGACGTCCTTTTCGACGTGATCGAACAGCGCCGGGGCGATGGCGGTGTAGCCGGCCTGCGCGTAGCGATCGGCCACTTCACGGATGTGCGTGTTGACGCCGAAGATTTCCTGGATCACCACCACGCCGCCCTTGGGCGTGCCGGTGGGTTCGGCCAGGTAGGCACCGATGGTGGCGGAAGCGCTTTCGAGCTTGATGAAATGACCCATGGATAGTTCCTTGTAGAGCGGAAGGGAAGCAACCCGAGAGTTTAGCGATTTCCTTACCTGCGTCACATGAAGCTTCTGACATAAAACTGAATCTCGCGACGCCGGTTGTGTGCACGCGCTACAATCGACCCTTTGTCCGCACGTTCTCACGCCATGCCCGTACCCGCCAGCACGCAGAAAATCGGTTTCGTCAGCCTGGGCTGCCCCTAGGGCAACGATCCGACACTAGGCGTCAGCAAGGCACTGACTCAAAGGAAAAAGGCCGCGTTATGCGGCCTTTCGGCAGTTCTGGGTTAGTTTTTGTTCAGGCCTGACCACCTCCCAAATCTTGAGCCGACCTACGGTAGAAAAATCGGCGTGTTTTGAGATACCCGAAAGGCCTCGGCGAACTGCGCTGGTGCGGCGTTGCCGATGGACGAATGCGGGCGGAAATGATTGTAGTCGCATCTCCAACTTTCGATCTTCTGACGGGCGTCATCAAGCGACAGAAACCAGTGCGCATTGAGGCACTCGTCGCGGAACGAATCGTTGAACGATTCGATGAACGGGTTATCGGTCGGCTTGCCAGGGCGTGAAAAATCGATCGTCACACCGTGGTCGTAAGCCTACTTGTCCAGCACCACGCTGATGAACTCCGGCCCATTGTCGGCCTGCACCCGACGTGGCGTACCGCGCTCCAGCCGCAGTCGTTCAAGTGCCGCAACGACATCCTCCCCGCGCAGACTCTGACCCACGACGATAGCCAAGCATTCGCGGCTGAAGTTGTCGACCACCGTCAGCGAACGGAATCGACGTCCATCAAACAGCGCATCGCTCACGAAGTCCATGCTCCAACTTTGGGTCGGCGCGGTGAGCACAGGACGGTCCAGCCGATCGGCCGCCGCCTTACGTCGTCGTGGCCGCTTGGTACGCAGGTTGAGCCCGGCCAGCTTGTACAGCCGGTGCACACGCTTGTGATTGACGGGCCAGCCTTCACGGCGCAGCAGGACATGAATGCGTTGATAGCCATAACGGACCCTCGCCTGGGCGATGTCCTCGATGCGTTTCGTCAACGGCGCATCGAGAATTTTTCTTACTGGCTTGTACACCAGGCCCGAGCGGGCCTGACGCATCACACCGCATGCCCGCCGCTGGCTGATCCCGTAGGCGCGCTGCAGAAAGCCGATGAGCGCATGGCGCTGCACCGGCCTCAGAGCTTTTTTTGGATGACGTCCTGCAGCATCACCTTGCCCAAACTCAGGTCCGCGACCAACTGCTTGAGCTTACGGTTCTCCTCTTCGAGCTGCCGCAAGCGGCGCAGCTCGGCCACGCCCAGGCCGCCGTACTTCTTCTTCCAGTTGTAGAACGTCGCCTCCGAGATGCCCATTTTCCGGCATGTCTCGCCGACCGATGTGCCTCCTTCGGCCTGGCGCAGGGCGAAAGCAATCTGCTCTTCGCTGAACTTCGACTTCTTCATGGCAAAACCACCTCGTTGCTTGGAGTTAGTTTCGCCGTATTTCTCTACTTTTGGCTGGCTCGAAAACTTGGGGGGTGGTCACAAATACGCTTACCGTGGATCAAATGGACCACATTTCGGATGAAGAACTGTTGGCGTGTTCTGGGATCTATCAGGAGTGTGTGGACAAGAAGCTTGAGCTGCGTGTGGTCTGTGCAGGCTCGGAGGTGTTCACTTGCGCCATCGAGAACCCGAATGAAGAATGCATCGATTTTCGCCGATACCAAACCGATGGTTCGCTCAATCGCTATTACTACGAGACGCCCGAGATCGTCAGGTCGGCCATCGTGCAGCTTTGTGATTTCTTTAGCCTTCAATTGGCGAGTAGCGACTTTTGCATCGACCAGTCCGGAAATATCTATTTCCTCGACCTGAATCCAGGTGGAGCGTTTCTGTTCGTCGAGGCGTATAGCGACAATAGAAACCGCATCATCGCGAAGGTGGCTTCTCTGTTGGGCGGTGGAGATGCGAAGGATTATCCAAGCCTGGCAGACTTTCATGCCTACCAGGAGCAGTGCGTCATCAATTCTGTTGCGTTATAGCCGGTTATCTGGGCAAATGCCGTATGTTGGCCATTGCGAAGCAAAGCAAATTTCAAGAAAGGTGGCTTTATCTATGCAGCGGAATTTTTGGTTCTCGGCGGTTTTCGGCCTGCTGGCCTGTTATGGGTCGGCAGTGATGGCTCAGTCGCAGCCCACGTACGACATCAAGGTCAGCAGCGCGGAGAGGTTCGATCAGAAGCTGCATGACACCTTGATCCGGCAACGCAGTGCTGCGCATGGTCCATTGGATGCCAAGCAGCTGGCTGCCTTCCGCGATGTCATGCTGCATGACGGATGGCCCACTGTGACGGTGGCGGGAAAGGATGGTGTAGATGCGGCGGGGGATTTGGCTCGTCTCTCCACCAGCGACTATCCGCTACAAGATGCACTGGAACAGATCATCGGAAACCGAGTTGGCGTTGATATTGATGGCTTGGCGTTTGCTCGGCTCGATGATCACATCGAATCCGCGCATACAGGACGCCAGCAGTTCGGCACGCTGCTCAAGCTCAAAGGTGGCAAGGTGGTGCCTTCGCCGCCAGTATCGGAATTGGATGCCAACACGGCCCGGGACTTTACAGGCCTTCCACTGCTGCAGGATTATCTCAAAGCTGTTCAAGCCCGAGTTGATGGTGGGCAATCGCTCGATCAAGCGAACGTGATTCCTCGCTTGTCCACCCTGGCCAAGAAGTTGTCGGACCCTCAGCTTCGCAAGCAACTGTATGGCATGGTGGTCGCCGATCAAAGTGTGCGGAACAGCTTTGTCAAAGAGGGCATGAAGCCTGATTCCCCGTTT
Source organism: Dyella sp. (assembly GCA_040508515.1). GTDB lineage: Bacteria > Pseudomonadota > Gammaproteobacteria > Xanthomonadales > Rhodanobacteraceae > JBEVMS01. Next base: position 16,171 of record JBEVMS010000087.1, read on the forward strand.
CACAAGAAACTTCAGGAAGTGGATCGCCAGAACCTCGTGGCATTGAAAGCTATCTTTTCGAAATCCGGATTTCCGACTATGGCGATGATCGGTCGTGATGGCGTGTCGACGGTCTTTCTGCTCGTGCAGCACGCCGACGAAGACCGGGCATTCCAAAAGCATGCGTTGGAGCTGGCCAAGCCATTGATGGAGCGGGGCGAACTCCCTCGCGCTGAATACGCCATGCTTATCGATCGAGTGCGGATTGCGGATAGCAAGCCTCAGCTCTACGGAACTCAGGTTAAAGTTGTAGATGGCAAGGTTGAGATATTGCCCGTCGAGGATCCTGACCAACTGGATGCCCGTCGTAAGTCCATGGCGTTGACACCGGAGGCGGATTACCTTAGGCAGTTTCATATGCCGAGTGATCACTAAATCGAAGTCAACTGATAATCCCCCCGTTTTTAACTGACCCAAAAGTGGAGCTATACGGCGAGCGCCAGTTATTGGGGGGCGCCGAGCGCCATGTTCGGGCGCTCATGGTTGTACGTCCATAGCAATCGTGTGGCCATGTCTTTTACCTGCTCGATCGAGTCGAACAAAGTGGTGCTAGCCAAGCATAGTGCACGGTTCGGTTGTAGCGTTCGATGTAGGCGTTCTGCTTAGGCTTGCCCGGTTGGATGTGGCTGATCTGGATTCCATGTTGCGCGGTCCAGGCCAGCAACGCACCACTGATGTAGTCGGAGCCGTTATCGCAGCGGATCGCCACGGGCTTGCCGCGCCACTCGATGATCTGTTCCAACGCGCGGATCACGGGGGCCGAGGGCAGCGACAGATCCACTTCGATCCCCAGCCCTTCGCGGTTGAAATCGTCCAACACGTTGAACTGAATCGCCCCGGCTTTCGTGGAGACTGTTTGGTTTAAGTCAGGCCACGACCGTGGTGGCCTAACTGGCGAGTAGCCGGTAGTAGTTTGCCTCGGCCTCGGTCAGCGGAATATAGCCAATGGGTTCGAGTAACCGGTGGTGGTTGAACCAGGCCACCCATCCGGGCGTGGCCCATTCCACAGCCTCCTTGGTTTTCCAGGGCGCACGGCGATGAATGAACTCGGCTTTGTAGAGGCCGTTGACGGTCTCCGCGAGCGCGTTGTCGTAGCTGTCGCCCTTGCTGCCGACCGTCGGCTCGATACTGGCCTCGGCCAGGCGTTCGCTGTAGCCGATGGAAACAGATAGCGACCCGCGATCGCTGTGGTGAATCAGGCGGCTGTCACGCTCAGACTGACGCGCATAGAGCGCCTGTTCCAGTGCATCGGGCACGAAGTTCGTGTGCATCGAACGGCTGACGCTTCAGCCCACGATGCAGCGGGCGAATATGTCGACGACGAAGGCCACGTACCGTGCCACCGCAGTGCCTTCACGCGCCAGTTGCCGCCATACCTTGTCGGCCCGTATACATGCAGGTTGGCTCGCCAGACGCGCTCGATCTGAGGCGCCAGCACCGCGTCAAGTTGGACCCGGGCGCAGCGCCCCCGCGGATCGCGTTGACGCTGCGTGGCGTCGATAGCCCGACGGGGCGATCAGCAACACTTGGCAGATCGGCTCGACCCCGAAGGTGTCACGGTGCGTGCCGACGAAGCCCCTCAGGACTTGAGTCGGCGGTAGAGCTCCGCCTGGGCGAAAACGCGCTGGCCAACTTCAGAATCTCACCCGGCTTAGCTCCTTGACCTCGCGCTCGAGTTCCTTGACGCGCTGCGCCTCAGCGGTTGTCACACCGTCGGGAGCGCCGGTGTCGATCTCGTGCCGCGGAGCTGCCGGTCGCCTGTTTCGGGTCGGAGAACCGCAGGTAGCTGTATACTTTCGCGTTTTGGCGCATCTGGCGGACCCTTACCATGACCTTTCCTAATCGTATAGGGATGATATCTCTAGGCTGCCCCAAGGCGCTGGTCGATTCGGAACGCATCCTCACGCAGTTGAAAGTCGAAGGCTACGAGATCGTGCCTAGCTACGGCGCGGCCGATGCGGTGGTGGTCAACACCTGCGGCTTTATCGACTCGGCGGTGCAGGAGTCGCTGGATGCGATCGGCGAGGCGCTGCACGAGAATGGCAAGGTGATCGTCACCGGCTGCCTGGGCAAGCGCTCGGAGCTAATCCGCGAGGCCTACCCGGACGTGCTGGCGATCAGCGGTCCGCAGGATTACGCCAGCGTGATGAGCGCGGTGCACAGCGCGCTGCCGCCCAAGCGCAATAAATTGCTGGACATCATTCCCGACACCGGGGTGAAGCTGACACCCAAGCACTACGCCTACCTGAAGATTTCCGAGGGCTGCAATCACCGTTGCAGCTTCTGCATCATCCCCTCGATGCGCGGCGATCTGGTGTCGCGTCCGGTCGATGAGGTGTTGATCGAGGCCGAGAAGCTGGTCAAGGGCGGCGTCAAGGAACTGCTGGTGATCTCGCAAGACACCAGCGCCTACGGTGTGGATATCAAATACGCCGAACGCGCATGGCGCGGCAAAAATTACCGCACGCGCATGACCGAGCTGTGCGAGGGCTTGTCCGAATTGGGCGTGTGGACGCGTTTGCACTACGTCTATCCCTACCCGCATGTCGACGAAATCATGCCGCTGATGGCTGCGGGGAAAATCCTGCCGTACCTGGATATTCCCTTCCAGCACGCCAGCCCGCGCATCCTTAAATTGATGAAGCGTCCCGGCAACATCGACAAGACGCTTGAGCGCATCAAGAACTGGCGCAAGGCAGTGCCGGACATCACGCTGCGCAGCACGTTTATTGTCGGCTTCCCCGGCGAGACCGACGCGGAGTTCGACGAGCTGCTGGATTTCCTGCGCGAGGCCGAACTGGATCGCGTGGGCGCGTTCACCTATTCGCCGGTCGATGGCGCCAAGGCCAACGAGCTGCCCGGTGCGGTTTCGGAAGAATTGAAGGAAGACCGGCTGGAGCAATTCATGGCGGTGCAGGCGGAAATTTCCGCCGCCAAGCTCAAGCGCAAGCTCGGTAAGACGCTGACCGTGCTGATCGACGAAGTGCGCGCCGATGGCGCGCTGGCGCGTTCCAGCGCGGATGCACCGGAGATCGACGGCAGCGTGCATATCGCCTATCGCGATGCGGCCGAAGCCAAGCAGCTCAAGCCGGGCCAGTTTGTCGAGGTCACCGTCGAGTCCACCGACGAGCACGATCTGCACGCCCGTCTGGCGCGCTGAGCCAAAGCCAGCGCATGCGTTACCTGGCACCGCCGCGGGGCAGTATCGACCCGGCGGCGTTCGCCCGTCTGCCGCTGGCCGAGTGGCAGGAGTACGCCGAGCTGTTGCAGGGCGAGGCGTGGCCCAGCCTGGAGCAGCTTGCGGCGTGCTTGCCAGAGGATGCGCCGCAGCGCTTCGTCGCGCAGACGCCGCAGTTGCTTGCCGAAGGCCTGCACTACGAGCAGCGCATCGCCCAACACGGCGCGATTGCTACCCGCCTGGGCAATTGGCATGATCTCTTCAACGCGCTGATCTGGCTGCGTTACCCGCGGATCAAGCGCGCATTGAACGCGCAGCAGGTGGCCGAGATCGCCCAGGTCGGCACCAAACAACGCTCGCGCGCGCAATGCGCGCTGACCCATTTCGACGAGGGCGGCGTGATCGTCGGCGTACGCGATCCGGCCCTGCTGGCGCTGTGGGATGCGCACGATTGGCATGGCCTGTTCTGGCGCGAGCGCACGGCCTGGCACGATGGCCGGATCGAGCTGGCGCTGTTCGGCCATGCGCTGTTGGAGCATGCGTTGACGCCGGACAAACTGCTGGTCGGCAAGGCGCTGGTGTTCACGCTGGGCCCGGCTTCGTCGCGTCAGACGTTGCTGGACGCATGCGCGCGTGGCATCGCCGCGGCGCAGTCGCTGCGCGATCCGCAGGAGCTGCGCCCGCTGCCTTTGTCGGGCATTCCTGGTTGGCATCCGCGTGACGGCGACGAAGACTTCTATCGCCACGGCGAATGCTTCCAGCCGCTGCGCGCCGGCCGACGTTATCCGACGGCATGGGGCATCTAGCCATTCGCTAGTGTCGCGACGGCACTTTCGCCGTTTCGCTGCGATACGCATCGCCCGATGCGGTATCAGGTTTTGTCACGCACGGGATCGGTCGGTAGCCGATCCCGTCGCTTTGTGCGCCTTATCACACTGTTCCTACACGCTAGCAATTGGCCGTCTATGCGGCCACGCATGCAAGGGACACGACGATGGCAAATTTCGATGCGTTCTTTCCGACCCTGCTCAAGCACGAGGGCGGTTTTGTCGACGACACGGACGACCCGGGCGGTGCGACCAACAAAGGCGTCACCTTTGCCACCTTCCAAGCCTGCGCGCTGAAGCTGTTGCAGGTGCAGCCGACGCTGGACAACCTGCGTCAGCTCTCCGATGCGCAGGCCGCGACGATCTACAAGGCCCGCTATTGGGATGTGCTGCGCGCCGATCAGATCGCGTTGCAACCGTTGGCGGAGATCGTTTTCGATTTCTACGTCAATGCCGGCGGCAACGCGGTGAAGCTTTTGCAGCGGCTTCTCAATGCGCAGAAGGGCGCCAATCTGACGGTGGATGGCGGGTTCGGCGACGCGACCTTTGTCGCGCTGCAGGCGGCCGATCAGCGCGATTTGTACGGACGCTACAAACAAGGCCGCGCCGACTATTACCGGCAGTTGGTCGAAGCGCGTCCGGCGCTCGGCAAATTCTTGAAAGGTTGGTTGGCGCGGGTTGGTACGGGCCTGACGCCGGCGGCGCTCGATCCGGCCTCCATGCGGGTCGATATCTGATGTGGGCCGAACTGGCTCGGCGGGTGTACCGGGCCTTGAGCGTCGTGGCCGACTTGGGTGGCGAGGTTGTCCGCTATCATCTGCGGCACATCTCCCCTTGAGGATCAGCCCATGAAAAAAATGATCGGTTCGCGTCTTTCTCCGCC
>JBEVMS010000122.1:0-5487 GCA_040508515.1 Dyella sp.
ACGCGCATGCGCTGGACAAGTCGCTGGTGCTGTATGCCGAGCATGAGTTCAATGCCAGCACGTTTGCCGCGCGCGTGATCGCCGGCACCGGTTCGGACATCTATTCGGCGATCACCGGCGCGATCGGCGCGCTGCGCGGCCCCAAGCACGGCGGCGCCAATGAAGTGGCGATGGAGATCATTGCCCGCTATCGCAACGCGACCGAGGCGGCTGCGGATATCCGCGAGCGGGTCGAGCGCAAGGAGATCGTGATCGGCTTCGGGCACCCGGTCTACACCGTGTCCGATCCGCGCAACGAGATCATCAAGGAAGTCTCGCGCAAGCTGTGCCATGACGGTGGCGCGCCGACGCTATTCGAGGTGTCCGAGCGCATCGAAAAATTGATGTGGGAAATGAAGAAGATGTTTCCCAACCTCGATTGGTACTCGGCTAGCGTCTATCACATGCTGGGCGTGCCGACCGCCATGTTCACACCGTTGTTCGTGATCGCACGCACCTCCGGCTGGAGCGCGCATGTGATCGAACAGCGCGAGGACGGCAAGATCATTCGCCCCAGCGCGAACTACGTGGGGCCGGAAGATCTCGCCTACGTGCCGATCGACAAGCGCTGATGTAACCGTGTTGCGGCCGCCATGGCTCCCGGCGCAGGCGTAACTCGGAGTATTGCGTTGCCATGGCTTGGGCCGTGGGGGTGTTACTTCTTTTTCGCTAGGCGTTGAGGGGCCAGCAACACTCGGACATCATCGTCACCGTGTGGTGCCGATGATGTTTGAAGGTTGGCGCCGAGCCGGCCGCTCAGGGCAGATCGCTAACGACTAACTCGCGGCGGCGGCGCTCAACACGCCGACGCTGCCACCAGCCGCCACCGACGACGCCGACCACCAGCACCACGTCCAGCGTGTATTTGAGCCAGGCGCGCGCGTCAAACCACTCGCGCAGCAAGTTGTCGTGGGTCAGCATGCGTCCGGCAGTGAAGGCGATCGCACCGGCGCCGATATACACGATCACCGGGAAGCGCTCGATCAGCTTGAGGATCAAGGTAGAGCCCCAGACGATCAAAGGCACGCTGATCAGCAAGCCGATGATTACCAGACTGAGGTGCCCGCGGGCTGCGCCGGCGATCGCCAGCACGTTGTCCAGTCCCATCAGGGCGTCGGCCACCACGATCGTGCGCAAGGCCGCCCAGAAGTTGTCGGCGGCGCTGATGTGGTGGTCCTTGTCCTCATGTTTGAGCAGCTTCCAGGCGATCGGCAGCAGCAGTAGGCCGCCCACCAGCATCAACCCCGGCAGCTTGAGCAGGTAGATCACCAGTCCGGTCAATACCACGCGGACGGCGACGGCGCCGAAGGTGCCCCAGAACACGGCCTTGCGCTGCAGTGCTTTGGGCAGTCTACGCGCGGCTAATGCAATCACGATCGCGTTGTCACCGGCCAGCACCAAGTCGAGCAAAACGATCGCCAGCAGGCCGGAAAGAAAGTCGCTACTGATGAAATCCATACTTAGGTTCCCTGCGCGCGTGACCGATGCAGTGACCCGGGGGGCGCGCGTCCCGACGTCACTGAAAAGTCTCGTTCGCGAATCGCGCTGCCAGGACCGGAGCGGTGCGCCGCTCGTGATGACGACCCTGGCACAAAGGCAGAAGCGCCTTTGGAACTACTCCCTTTTGGAGTGCTTGATTAGTGTGATGGGCGGTGGCAGCCAGGGTCAAGCTGATCTTGCGATCGTGCGGAACATTTTTATGCATGCGCGGTTCAACGCCCCTCTGACGACGTTTCCCCGATGAATTGTGCGTTCGCAAGGTGGGTGTCCTATGGCGGCCGGCTAGAATGCGCTTTTCATCACAACGCGCGAGATGCTTTGCTCATGAGTGCAGCCGATATTCGTTCCGCCAAGCGCCCCGATCCGGACCAGCCGCTGGTCGACATCGCCAACTATGTGGTCGATCAAACCATCGAATCTACCGAGGCTTACGACACCGCGCGTTACATGCTGCTCGACTCGCTGGCGACGGCGATGTTGGCGATGAAGTTTCCCGAATGCGTCAAGCATCTGGGGCCGCTGGTACCCGGCGCCACGCTGCCTGGCGGCGCGCGTGTGCCAGGCACCAGTCATGAACTCGATCCGGTGCAGGCGGCCTTCGCCATTGGCACGCAGATTCGCTGGCTGGATTTCAATGACACGTGGTTGGCCGCCGAGTGGGGCCATCCGTCGGACAACCTGGGTGCGATTCTGGCGGTGGCCGACTACTTGAGCCGCAAGGCCGAGCGCGAGGGCGGCCAGCCGATGACGGTGCGCGATGTGCTCACTTACGCGATCAAGGCGCACGAGATCCAGGGCGCCTACGCGCTAAAGAACAGCTTCAACCGGGTCGGTCAGGACCATGTGATTCTGGTGCGCCTGGCTTCCACGGCGGTGGCCACCGCGATGCTCGGCGGCGACAAGGAACAGATCGTCACCGCGGTCTCGCATAGCTGGATCGACAACGGCGCGCTACGCACCTATCGCCATGCGCCCAATACCGGACCGCGCAAGAGCTGGGCCGCCGGCGATGCCTGCCGTCGCGCGGTCACTCACGCGATCAATGCGGTCTACCGCGGCGTGGTGGGTTATCCATCCGCGCTGAGCGCCAAGACCTGGGGCTATTACGACGTCGCCTTCAAGGGCAAGGCGTTTGAATTCGAGCGTCCGTTCGGCAGCTACGTGATGGAAAACGTGCTGTTCAAGATCAGCTACCCGGCCGAGTTCCACGCACAGACCGCGGTGGAGTGCGCCATGCAACTGCACGCGCAAGTGGCCGGCAAGCTGGACCAGATCGACAAGGTGCTGATCGAAACGCAAGAGGCTGGCTGCCGCATCATCGACAAGACGGGGCCGTTGGCCAACTACGCCGATCGTGATCATTGCCTTCAATACATGATCGCGGTGCCGCTGATTTTCGGTCGCCTGACCGCCGACGATTACAACGACGACATCGCCGCCGATCCGCGCATCGATGCGCTGCGTGAAAAAATGGCAGTGCGCGAAAATCCGCAATTCACGCAGGATTATTTCGACCCCGACAAGCGGTACATCGGCAATTCGGTGCAGGTGTTCTTCAGAGACGGCAGCCATACCGACAAGGTGTCCATCGACTACCCCATCGGCCACCGCAAGCGTCGCGCTGAAGGCATTCCTGTGCTGCTGAAGAAATTCGAACAGGCCTTGCGTGGGCATCTGCCGGCACAGCAGGTCAGATCGATTTTGGGCGCCACCGCCACGCCGGAAAAACTGGACGCCATGCCGATTCACGCGTTTCTTCAGCTCTTCACATTGTAAAGACGACGTTAGCGGAGAATGAAGCTGGTAAGAGGGGATTCGTAACAACATGCGAATTTGTTTGTTTTTTGCTAAGCTACCCGCGCCCGTCAGGGTGATCAAGCGCCTCGGAGCTGTCCGCCCGATGCCTTGTGCGTAGCTGTATCGAAGCATTGGATCGGAACTGACGCAAAATTCAATTGGGAGAGAACGTATGAAACGTAGGGGATTGTTTCTGTTCGTCGCCATGGCACTGAGTGGGGTCGGTGCCGCTTATGCTCAAGACAACGCGGTCGTGGATAATTCCAGCGCATTTCCCGCGGGCTACGATAACCGCTGGTATATCGCTCCCATGGCCGGTGGCTATTTCAACGACGACAGTCGTCACACCAATAACCACCAATTCTTCTACGGCATTGGCGTGGGTCGATTCCTTTCCCCGAATATTTCGCTGGAAGGGTTTTTCGATCGCACCAAGCGTACGGTCAACAATAGCGACGCCAGCTGGTTCAACAATAGCGCTGGCGTAAGCGCGCGGTTCTATGCGCGCGGCTGGACCGACTGGCGTCCTTATGCGATGGCCGGCGTACTGGGTAGCTATCACCATAACCCTGGCGACGATGGTTGGTCGCCTGCCGCGCAGTTGGGCGTGGGCTTGTCGAAGATGACCTCCGATCGGACCAATATCCGGTTTGAGGCCGGTTACCGTTACGACTGGGACGACAAGAGCCAGACCCGCAGCAATAGCCTCACCCCCGAGGACGGCTATGGCGACTGGTTCGTCAACTTCACCGTGGCGGTGCGTCTGGGCGCCACCCCGACGGCTCCGGCTCCGATGGTTGCACCGCCGCCGCCGGCTGCGCCGGACTGTTCGAAGATGGACAGTGACGGCGATGGCGTGAACGACTGCGACGACAAGTGCCCGAACACGGCGGCCTGTATGATCGTGGGTCCGGATGGCTGCCCGACTAAGGTGGTGATCGACCTGCGCGGCGTGAACTTCAAGTTCGACCATCCGAAGAAGGGGGAGACCAACATCGCCAAGGCGTTGGCTGAGCCGAGCGCCGATTCGATCGCGATTCTGGATCAGGCGGTGGACACCCTGCAGCGTTACCCGCAGGTCAAGGTGACGGTGGCCGGTTATACCGACTCGGTGGGCACCGATGCTTACAACCAGAGTCTGTCGGAGCGTCGCGCGAAGATCGTGTACGACTACCTGACCTCGCATGGTGTGTCGGCGAGCCGTCTGGAAGGCCCGATCGGTCACGGCGAAGCGGACCCGATCGACAGCAACGACACGGATGCGGGCCGCGCTCGCAACCGTCGTACGGAGTTGCAGGTCCAGCAGTAAGCGGATCTGGTTCAAAGGTAGCGAAGAAAAGCCCGGTGCAAACCGGGTTTTTCTTTTGAACGATTAGGGTAGTTAGAGATGGCCGCAATCTTCACGGTGCGCACACGTGTCTGAACAAGGGCTCACCGATAAGCGCGCTTGGCTTTATTTCCACGGTTAAAGGGTGTGGCTGGCTTAACGGTTTTGCTACACTTCGCTGCGCTTGTTGCTAGGGAAGCCAAGCGAAGAAATGGACCTAAATCCCTGTTAGTGATTAAGTTCTGACGCGCGATTCCCGTCTGGGGTGGAACGGACGCGAAAACTAAAATGAGGAGACACCTGATGAAACGTAAGGGCTTGTATTTTCTGATTGCTCTGGCCCTGGGCGGCGTAGGTGCCGTTCACGCGCAGGACAACACTGCCAGTGATAGTGCCAGCATGTCGTCGCCCAGCTATGACGGTCGTTGGTACATCGCGCCGACCATTGGTGGTTATTACAATGATACGGATCGCAACACCAGCAGCCGCCAAGTGTATTACGGCTTGGGCGTTGGTAAGTTCATCTCGCCGAACGCCTCGATCGACCTTTTCGTCGACCGTACCAAGCGTGATGTCGACGGTGGTGGCAGCTGGTTCAACAATAATGTCGGCGTGGCCGCTCGTTTCTATGCGGGTGCTTGGGATGCATGGCGTCCGTACCTGCTAGCCGGCGTGCTGGGCAGCTATCACCACGATGCGGGTGACCAGGGCTGGTCCCCGTCTGCCGAGCTGGGCGTGGGTCTGTCCAAGACGTTGACGGCCAGCACTGACTTCCGCGTCGAAGCAGGCTACCGCTATGACTGGGACGACAAGAGCCAGAACGG
>JBEVMS010000169.1:0-6540 GCA_040508515.1 Dyella sp.
GTACCGGTGCGGTGTTCCGCGTGCTCTGGCCGTGGGTACGCATCCCATTCTGGGTGTGCCTGGGACTGTTCTTCGGTTTTTTGCTGCCCTATACGCTGGTGCTCAACAAGCGGGTGCAGGACCGCTTCAATGATCTGGTGTTCGCCGTGCCGACGCGGATTTACGCCCGCCCGCTGGAACTGGCGCCCGGGCTGCCGATGAACCCCGCCACGCTGGAACTGGAATTGACCTTTTCCGGCTACAGCCACGATGGCAGCGGCCAGGTGCCGGGTAGTTGGACTCGCCAGGGCACGCGTTATTTGATTTCCTCGCGCGGCTACGCCGGCCCCGATGGCGGCGAATTGCCCAAGCGCATACGGGTAAGCCTAAGCGGCGGTCAGTTGCAAGCGTTGACCGATGCCGCCAGCGGCAAACCACTGGCCACAACGCACCTGGACCCGGCGCGCATCGCCACCGTCTACGGCGCGCAGCAGGAAGAACGACGCATCGTGCGTCTGCCTGATGTGCCGCCGCTGCTGGTCAGCGGTCTGCAAGCGGTCGAGGATCGCGATTTCAAGAACCACTTCGGCATCGACCTGTCGGCGATTCTGCGCGCGGCGTTCGCCAATCTGCGCGCCGGCCATACCGTGCAGGGCGGCTCCACGCTGACCCAGCAACTGGTGCGCAATCTATTTCTTGACCGCACCCAAGACCTGACGCGCAAATTCAACGAAGCGCTGCTGTCGATGCTGATCGAGGCGCACTACAGCAAGGGCCGCATCCTGGAGGCCTACATCAACGAGGTGTTCCTGGGCCAGCAGGGTGGGCAGGCGGTGCACGGCTTTGCGGCCGCCTCGGAGTTTTATTTTGGTCGGCGCATGGAAGATCTGCGGCCGCAGGAAGTCGCCTTGCTGGTCGGCATGGTGAAGGGGCCGAGCTTTTACGATCCACGCCGTTATCCGGAGCGCGCGCTGGCGCGGCGCAATCTGGTGCTGGACGAGTTCGCCAGCACGGGTTTGCTCAGTGTGGCTGATGCCAAGGCCGCCCAGGCTACCCCGATGGGGGTGATCGGCGACGGCCAACTGCCGCACAACCGCTTTCCGGCGTTCATGCAGTTGGTGCGCGCGCAAATCACCAGCGATTTCGACGAAGACGCGCTGCGCCAGGGCAACCTGTCGATCTTCACCACGCTCGATCCGGCCGCGCAGCTCTACACCGAACAGTCGATCAGCGATGCGATGACGGCGCTGGGCAAGCGTGCTGCCGCGGCGCAGGCCGCCGCCGTGGTCACCCAGGCCGACACTGGCCAGGTGCTGGCGATGGTCGGTTCTAAGATTCCCGGTGATCAGGGCTTCAACCGCGCGATGGATGCGCGCCGGCCGATCGGCTCGACCATCAAGCCGTTCGTCTACCTGGTGGCGTTGACTCAGCCTGAGCGCTGGAACCTGGCCACGCCGCTGGACGATAGCCCGATCGCGATGCGCCAGCCGGATGGCTCGATCTGGATGCCGCATAACGACGACAACCAAAGTCACGGCCAAGTGCCGATGGTCGATTCGCTGGCCCATTCGTGGAACCTGGCCAGCATCCGTCTGGGGCTGGACGTGGGCTTGCCGCGAATCAAGGCGTTCCTGCAATCGTTCGGGCTGGCCGACGTCAATCCTGGCCCCTCGCTGCTGATCGGCGCGCTTGATCTGGCGCCGCTGCAAGTGGCCCAGTTGTATCAGTACATCGCCGCCGACGGTCATGCGCTGCCCTTGCTGGCAGTCAGTGGCGTGGTCGATGGCAACGGTCAGACGATCAAGCGCTACGAGGTCAAGGGCGGCGCGGGCGAGTACCAGGCCGCGGTGCGCCAAGTGACCTGGGCGATGCAGCAGGTGACGCTGTACGGCACCGCGCGCGCGATCGGCGACTCCAGCCTGGCTAGCCTGCATGCGGCCGGCAAAACCGGCACCAGTAACGACATGCGCGACAGTTGGTTCGCTGGCTTTACCGGCGAGCATCTGGCGGTGTTCTGGATGGGCCGCGACGACAACAAGCCGACCACCTTGTTCGGCGCCACCGGCGCGCTCCGCGCCTGGCGCGAGCTGTTCACCAAATTGCCGACCAAGCCGCTCTCGGCGGCGCCGGGGCAAGGGCTGGAAATGGCCTGGATCAACCCCACCGACGGCAAGCGCACCGAGGCGCAGTGTGAAGGCGCGCGACAAATCCCGGTGGTATCGGGTTATCTTTCCACCGATGTGGAAGGCTGCTTCTGGCAGCAAGTGGGTAATTTTCTCGGCGGTGGTGGGCAAGGCGCCCCCGCGCCGGCGTCGTCCGTACCTAATCGAGATTGATCATGCGTTTTGCCGTTGTCGTTTCCGCAGCATTCGCCGCTGCCTTGTTGTTGTCCGCGTGTAGCGAGCCGACCGGTCCCGCGCCGCAGGTCACCCGACCGGTCAAGCCAAGCTATGACCTGGTGGCAGCGATCCGTACTGCCGGCGACAAGGAAAAATCCGTCATCGACGTGACCCCGCTGCGCGATCCGGGCGTCACCGCCTTGCAGCAAAGCGCGCTGGCTGCCGAACGTGCGGGCAAATACCAGGACGCGGCCGATCAATTGGATGAGGCGATCAAGCTCAGCCCCGGCTCGCCCGATCTGCTGCAAGACCGCGCCGAGGCGGCGGTGTATCTGCACGATTACCCGATGGCCGAAAAGCTGGCCCAGCAGTCCTGGGAGATGGGCTCGAAAATGGGTAGCCTGTGCGCACGCAACTGGCAGACCCTGATGGAAATGCGTCTGCAAGCGGACGACGCGGCCGGTGCCGCCAACGCCCGCAAAGCACTGGCCCAGTGCCACGTGGCAGGCGTAAACCGCTTCTGAGTCAACCGCCATACGCTGCGCATAGCCGCATCCATGCACGCCGTCATGCGTTTGCGCCAGCGGCGCGCTCGGTCATACTTTCACGATGACCGATCACGATGACGTCGCCGCGCTGCTTGGCGCCGAGGGACCGTTCGCCCGCGAGCTGCCCAACTTCGCCCCACGCGAGGCGCAGCAGCGGATGGCGCAGGCGGTGGCGCGCGCCATCGGCGAGCACGAAACGCTGATCGCCGAGGCGGGCACCGGCACCGGCAAAACCTATGCCTATCTGGTGCCGGCATTGCTGTCGGGGCAGCGCGTGATCATCTCCACCGGCACCAAAGCGCTGCAGGATCAGCTGTACTTCCGCGACCTGCCGCGTGTGCGCACGGTGCTCGGCGCGCGCCTGAAAACCGCGCTGCTGAAGGGGCGTGCCAATTACCTGTGTCTGTACCGGCTGGATCAGACCGTGCGCGAGGGCGCCACGTTTGACCGTATCCAGGCGGGTCAGTTGGCGGCGATCCGCGCCTGGTCGGCGCGCACGCGTCACGGCGATCGGATGGAGCTGGCCGAGGTGCCGGAGGAATCGCCGCTGTGGCCGCGGGTGACGTCCACGGCGGAGAATTGCCTGGGCGTGGAATGCGCCTTCTTCGACGATTGCCATGTGGTGCGCGCGCGCCGCGAGGCGATGGAGGCCGAGGTGGTGGTGGTCAACCATCACCTGCTATTCGCCGATCTGGCGTTGAAGCAGGAGGGCTTCGGCGAAATCCTGCCCGGCGCGCAGGCGTTCATTCTGGACGAGGCGCATCAGGTGCCCGAGCTGGCCGGGCAGTTCTTCTCCAGCAGCCTGAGCGCGCGTCAGCTGGGCGAACTGGCGCAGGACGCGTTGCGCGAATGCCAGGGCGTCACCGGCGCGCTGGGATTGCTCTTGGAGCCGACCGAAGCGTTGCAGGACGCGCTGCGTCGACTGCGCCTGGCGATGGAGCCCTTGCCCCAGCGCGGTGCCTTCGCCGAGCTGAGCCGGCATGCGGCGATCGGCCAGGGGCTGGACGAACTGAGCGAGCTGCTGGCGGTGCTGGTCGAGATGTTGGCTTCGCAGGCCGAGCGCTCGCGCGGGCTGGCCAATGTGCACGAACGCGCGCAGCTGTTCGCCGAACGGCTGGAACGGATTGTCGACGGCGGCCGTGGCGACGATCCGCTGGCCGACGTGCGCTGGTACGAGCAGTTTCCGCGCGGCTTCGCCCTGCATGCCACGCCGCTGGACCTGGCCGCGCCGATGCGCGCCTTGCGCGAAAGCACCCAGGCGGCGTGGATCCACACCTCGGCGACCCTCTCGGTGGCCGGCAAGTTCGACCACTTCGCGCGCCAGCTGGGGCTGGATGATCCGCTGACCTTGAGCCTGGATAGCCCATTCGACTACGCAAGCCAGGCGCTGTGTTACCTGCCGCCAAAATTGCCCGATCCGGCCGCGCGCGACTACACCGATAAGGTGATCGAAGCGGCGCTGCCGGTACTGGAAGCTTCCCACGGCCGCGCGTTTTTGTTGTTCACCTCGCACCGTGCCTTGCGTCGCGCTGCCGAGCTGCTGGCCGATCGGGTGCCGTGGCCGTTGTTCGTGCAGGGCACCGCGCCGCGCAATCGCTTGCTGGAGGAATTTCGCGCCAGCGGGCATGGCGTGCTGCTGGGCGCGGCCAGTTTCTGGGAAGGCGTGGACGTCGCCGGCGAGGCGCTGAGCGTGGTGGTGATCGACAAGCTGCCCTTCGCCGCCCCCGACGATCCGGTGTTGCAGGCGCGGCTGGAAGCGCTGCAGGCGCTGGGTATCAATCCGTTCATGGGCTGGCAGGTGCCAAGCGCGGTGATCGCGTTGAAGCAGGGCGCGGGCCGGCTGATCCGCGACGTGCACGATCGTGGCGTGCTGATGCTGTGCGATCCGCGCCTGACCGGCAAAGGGTATGGACGGCTATTTCTCAACAGTCTGCCGCCGATGCCTCGCACCGACGCGCTGGCAAGCGTGCGTGCCTTTTTCGCTGCCGCCGAGGCATCCGCGCAACCGGTTGCGCCGCACTAACGACGCTCGCCATCCTTCGTCTGCCTGCGCGCGGTCAGATGGCAGGCCGAAGATCGGCGTGCGTCGCCCGCGTGTGCACTGCCCGCCGCGCTGTGTTGGCGGCCCAGCATGCGAGAATGCGCAGCATGAATCTGCTTGCCATCGAAACCTCCACCGAAGCCTGTTCGGTCGCCCTGGTCCACGGTCAGGACATCATCGCGCGCAGCGAGCTGGCGCCGCGTCGGCACGCCGAACTGGTGTTGCCGATGGCCGATCAGTTGCTGGCCGAGGCCGGCTTGAGCCGCATGGCGTTGGATGCGATCGCGGTCACGCGCGGGCCGGGTGCGTTCACCGGCGTGCGCTTAGGCATCTCGCTTGCCCAGGGCATGGCGCTGGCGCTGGATCTGCCGGTGATCACCGTTTCCTCGCTGGCCGCGCTGGCGCTGGAAGCCGAAGGCGATGAGGCGCTGCCAATCCTGGCGGTGATCGACGCGCGCATGGGCGAAATCTATGCGGCCAGCTATCGCCGCGACGATCAAGGTGATTTAGTCGCGCTGGATCAGGAACGCGTGCTCGACGCCGGTCAGTGGCAGCGGCCGCAGGACGGTCCCTGGCAAGTGGTCGGCAGCGGCTGGGCCACCTACGGTGCGGTGCTGGCCGAGCGGCTGGGCGCGTTGCTGGTCTGGTCTGACGGACAGCGCTACCCGCAGGCCCGTCACGTCGCCACGCTGGCGCTGGCCGCCTATCGGGCAGGGCAGGCGCTACCGCCGGAGCAGGCGTTGCCGGTCTATCTGCGCGACAAGGTTGCGCTGACCCTGGTTGAGCAGGGCAAGGCCTGAATCGACTTGGCGTTGGGAATGTTTAGCCGGCTCCCGTGCTGCGAAGGAGGGCGTGCCGCTGGGTTGGGGTGAGCGCGCCTCATGGAATTAGCCCAGTGCGTGAAGCGGCAGCCACACCACCACGAACGCGATCAGGGCGTAGCCCCACATGGCTAACGCCAGCCAGAGGGTGACCATGCCGATCAATCGAGCCACGCCAAACGCAAACCATCGTCATCGCCGCATCGCGCGTGTCCCGCTGCAGGTCATCCGGTTTGTCGGACGCTCCGTAGCAATGTAAGGCACCCCGTGCAGGGCCGTCCGACCCGGCGTGCGCTGGCCTCTCCTGCCGGCGCTCAGACTTACAACTGGCCCATCGCCAACTGCACCAGCAGGCTGCTGACCGCCACCGCCACCCACACGCCGAGCCCCAGCAGGATCGGGCGCGGACCGGTGGCCGCCATCTTGCGCAGATTGGCCGATAAACCAATGGCGGTCAGCGCGACGATGATCAGGAACTCGGCCAGCAAGTGCAGCCAAGGCAGGATCGCGGTGGGGATCAGGCCGGCGCTGCGCACTGCCGAGGCGACCAGGAACCACAGGATGAACCAGGGAAAGATCTTGCGCAGACTGAAGTCGCTCGCGCCCTGCTTCTTCGAGTGCCAGGCGACCGCCAAGGCCAGCACGAGGCAGACCGGGATGATCAACGTGGCTCGCGTCAGTTTGACGATGGTGGCGAAGTCGCCGGCCTGCTTGCTGTAGCTGTAGCCGGCGGCCACCACCGAGGAGGTGTCGTTGATCGCGGTGCCGGCCCAGAGTCCGAAGCCCAGATCCGACAGGTGCATCAGATGCCC
>JBEVMS010000194.1:0-7873 GCA_040508515.1 Dyella sp.
CCTCCCGGGGGGCCCCGGGCATCGCACCGCACCGGCGGCTGCCCGCCCCGGGGGGGGCATCGCCCCCCTTGAGGACCTCCGTCACGGCGGCCTCGGTGGCCGCCCACCAGGCCAGCGGGTCCTGCTCGGACCAGCGCGGCTTCGGATGGGACACCTCCAGCGGACTGGAGGCGCTGGCGCGCACCGCCCCGGCGTCGTCGATGAGCACCGCCTTCACCGAGGAGGTGCCGAGGTCGATGCCGAGATACATGCGTTCCGTTACTGCCATGACGGGTTCCCCATCAACCGTAGATGTAGCGGTTGACGATGTTTTCGAGCAACTCCTGACCGCCGGAGACGTGCTTCGGATGGATGTCGCGTGCGATCGCCTCGTCGGATAGCGAAGCGAGCGTGAAACCGCCGTCGAGGATCTTCGCGCCGAAGTCGGCGTCCCAGCCGGCGTAGCGCTTGGCCTTGAAGTCGGCCAGGGCATCGCGCTCGATCATCTTCGCCGCGCGCTCGAGGCTCATCGCCAGCGTGTCGATGGCGCCGATGTGGCCGTGGAAAAGGTCTTCCGCCGAGCTGCTCTGGCGACGCACCTTGGTGTCGAAGTTGTAGCCGCCGGTGGTGAAGCCGCCGGCCTTGAGGATCTCGTAGGTCACCAGGGTGAGCTCTTCCACGCTGTTCGGGAACTGGTCGGTGTCCCAGCCGTTCTGCGGATCGCCGCGGTTGGCGTCGATCGAACCGAACAGGCCCAGCGCGATCGAGGTGGCGACCTCGTGCTGGAACGAATGGCCGGCCAGCGTCGCGTGGTTGGCTTCGAGGTTGGTCTTGACCTCGTTCTCGAGGCCGAAGTCCTTGAGGAAGCCGTAGACGGTGGCACTGTCGTAGTCGTACTGGTGCTTGGTCGGCTCCTGCGGCTTGGGCTCGATCAGGATGGTGCCCTTGAAGCCGATCTTGTGCTTGTGCTCGATCACCATGTTGAAGAAGCGACCCAGCTGCTGGCGCTCACGCTTCAGATCGGTGTTGAGCAAGGTGTCGTAACCTTCGCGGCCGCCCCACAACACGTAATTGGCACCGCCCAGGCGCTGGGTGGCGTTCATCGCGTGGAACACCTGGCTGGCGGCGTAGGCGAACACTTCCGGCTGCGGGTTGCTGGCGGCGCCTGCGGCGTAGCGCGGGTTGCTGAACACGTTGGCGGTGCCCCACAGCAGCTTCATGCCGGTGGCGGCCTGCTTGGCCTCCAGCACGTCGACCATCGCGGCGAAATTGTTGGCGTATTCCTTCAGGTTGTCGCCTTCCGGCGCCACGTCAGTGTCGTGGAAGGTGTAGAAGGGCACGCCTAGACGGCTGAAGAAATCGAACGCCGCATCGGCCTTGGCGCGCGCGGCAGCCATCGGGTCGGCGATGTTGTGCCAGGGACGATCGAAGGTACCGGCACCGAACACATCGCTGCCAGGCCAAACAAAGGTGTGCCAGTAGCAGGCGGCCAGGCGCAGATGCTCGGCCATGCTCTTGCCAAGGAGCTGACGCTTGGCATCGTAGTGATGGAAAGCCAGCGGATTTTCGCCGGATGCACCTTCAAAGGCGATCGGTGCGATGTGTTCAAAATACGACATGGGCGACTCCGGTAGCAGTGATCGTTGCATCTAATCTGTGGAATGCTGCACACCGGCGCACCACGCAGGCAATTGCGAAATCCAGCGATGGCGTGATCATTTTCGGCGTGGCGACGCGGCATGCCCCCAGCACGGCCGCGTGGTAGCGTTATTGTTCCCTTGCCGCGCGTGCTCGCTTTCAAAGCCTGCCGGGCCGGCTTCCCGAATGAGTCGCACGCATGGAATCGACCCACAGCCCGCACCGCATCGCTTTGTTGTTCAACGCCAACAAAGGCTTCGACCGCGAGGTGATTGCCGGCATTGGGCAGTACCTCAACTCCACCCGCGTCGAGTGGGACCTGTTTCTGGAAGAGGATTTCCGTAGCCGCGTGCAAGGCATCGAGCGCTGGCGTGGCGACGGCATCATCGCCGACTTCGACGATCCCCAGGTGGCGCAGGCATTGGCCGCCTCCAAGCTGCCGGTGGTGGCGGTGGGCGGTTCCTACCGCGATGCCTCGTTGTATCCAGCACACATACCGTACATCGCCACCGACAACGCCAAAGTGGTGCAACTGGGCTATCGCCATCTGATTGACCAAGGCCTGCCGCGCTTCGCCTACTACGGTCTGCCGCCGGCTCCGGGCAACGCCTGGGCGGCGGAGCGCGAAACCACGTTCATCGAGTTGCTGCAAACGGACGGCATGGAGGTGACCGTCTACCGCGGCTTGCCGACCAGCGCTGGCGGCTGGGACAACTCGGTCGAGCAACTGATCGAATGGCTGCAAGGCCTGCCCAAGCCGGTGGGCATTTTGTGCGTCACCGATGCGCGCGCGCGCCAACTGGTGCAGGCGTGCCTACTGGCGCGCATCGCGGTGCCCGAGCAAGTGGCCGTGGTCGGCATCGACAACGATCCGATGGCGCAATTGCTCACGCGGGTGCCGCTCACGTCAGTGATGCAGGGCACCGAGGAAATGGGCCGCACTGCCGCACATCTGCTGCATCAGATGCTGCGCGGGGCCGATCACAGCGCCACCCGCGTCGTGGTGCCACCGGCCGGAATCAACGTGCAGGCGTCCAGTCGCCATCAGCCGCTGCGTAGTCCGTTGGTGATGCGCGCACGCCACTACATCCGCCAGTACGGTTGCCTTGGCATCAAGACCGAGCAGGTTGCCGATTACGTCGGCGTCTCGCGCACCGCGCTGGAAGAACACTTCCGGCGTGAATTGAAGCAGACCGTGCATCAGGCGCTGCTGCAGCATAAGCTGGAAACCGCACGCGAGCTGTTGGCGCATTCGGCGCTGCCGCTGGCCGACATCGCCGTGCGCTGCGGCTTCACCTCGTTGCAATACATGTACGCCGTGTTCCGCCGCGAATTCGACATCACACCCAAACAATTTCAGGCGCAGCACCGCAGCGCCGCTTCCGGTAATCCTCCATGACGACACCGCTTCACCCGACCGCCACCGCCTCGTCCGCCATGCCATGGGGAAGCCTTTTAGACGGCCGAAAGGTGCATCGCTGGACACTGCGCAACGCGCAGGATATGCGCGTGGACATCAGCGACCTGGGCGGCAGCCTGTTGTCCTGGTACGCGCCCGATCGCCAGGGTCGGCTGGCCGACGTCGTGCTCGGGCATGCCGATCCGGAATCGTATGCGCAAGCCAAAGGCTATATGGGTGCGCAGATCGGCCGTTGGGCTAATCGCATTCGCCACGGCAGCTTCGAACTGGATGGCGTCGGCTACAAGCTCGATCGCAACCAGAACGGCAACCTGTTGCACGGCGGCAGCGAAGGTTTCCACCAGGCCCTGTGGCAGGTCGAGCCCGATGGCGATGGCCTGCTGCTGATCCTGCACTCGCCCGACGGCGAAGGCGGTTTCCCCGGCAATTTGGACGTGCAAGTGCGCATGGCCCTGGCCGACGATGGCAGCCTGAGCATGGACTACCAGGCGCGCTGCGACCAGGCCAGCCCGGTCAACCTCACCGCGCACCCGTATTTCAATCTCGGCGGTGGCCGCGGCGATATCCGCGATCACCTCCTGTGGCTGGACGCGGAAAACTTCCTGGCGGTGGACGCCGGATTGATCCCGACCGCACAAGAATCGGTCGCCGGCAGCGCATTCGATTTTCGCCGCGCCGCGCCACTGGGCTCACGTCTCAACTGGCCGCATCCGCAACTGAGCGTCGCCGGTGGCTTTGACCATTGCTATTGCCTGGGCGACTCGCCGGGCCAGCCGCGCAAGGTGGCCCAGGTGTGCGACCCGGCCAGCGGTCGGCGCCTGAGCGTGATCACCGACCAGCCCGGCTTGCAGCTCTACACCGGCCAGCATCTGGCCGACTCGCCCAATCGCGATGGCGGCCACTACCGCCCGTTCGACGGCCTGTGCCTCGAAGCCCAGGCGTTCCCCAACCAGATCAATAGCGCCAGCGCCGAGCAAGTGGTGTTACGTCCCGGCGCGGTGTATCGCCAGCACACCCGCTACCAGCTCGATACCTACTGACGGAGGCCCATTCGCTCCGTTGGATCACCATCCGGGGAGTGGTGAGACGCATCGCGCCCTTGTGAAACCGCCGTTGCGTTTCACAAGGGCATAGATATCCAATCTCTGAAAGAGCGCTTTCAAAGGGGCACCAGCTACACTAGGCGGATGTCACTTATCCAATTGCAGAACGTCGACTTCAGTATCGGCGGCCCCCTCTTGCTCAAGCAGGTCGCGTTGTCGGTCGAAGCGAATGAGCGCGTGTGCATCGTCGGTCGCAACGGCGAAGGCAAATCCACCCTGATGAAGCTGATCGCCGGCGAGTTGCAGGCCGACGACGGCGAAGTGCGGGTACAGAACGGCGTGGTCATCGCGCGCATGGCGCAGGAGGTTCCGCAAGGCACCGAGGGCACCGTATTCGACGTGGTCGCCGACGGCCTGGGCGATCTGGGTCATTTGCTGGCGCGCTACCACCACCTGCTGGCCGAAGAGGATTACGACGCCGCCGGCGACGTGCAGGTGCAGATCGAAGCGCAGAACGGTTGGGATCTGGATCGCCGCGTCACCGAGGTGATCACCAAGCTCGAACTGCCCGGCGAAACCGACTTCAACGCGCTTTCCGGCGGCATGAAGCGCCGCGTGCTGCTGGCCCAGGCGCTGGTGCGCAAACCGGACGTACTGCTGCTGGACGAGCCGACCAACCATCTGGACATCGAGGCCATCGGCTGGCTGGAGCGCTTCCTCAAGCAGTTCGAAGGCAGCATTCTGTTCATCACGCATGACCGTAGCTTTCTGCGTGCGCTGGCCACTCGCATCGTCGAAATCGATCGCGGTGCACTGACCGACTGGCCGGGCGACTACGATAACTACCTGCGTCGCCGCGAGGAGCGCCTGCACGCCGAATCGCAGGCCAATGTGCTGTTCGACAAAAAGCTGGCGCAGGAAGAAGTGTGGATTCGCCAGGGCATCAAGGCCCGCCGCACCCGCAACGAAGGCCGCGTGCGCGCGCTAAAAGCACTACGCAACGAGCGCGCCGAGCGACGCAACCTGAGCGGCAACGTCAAGATGACCGCCGCCAACGCGCAAGCCTCGGGCAAGAAGGTGATCGACCTGGAGCATGTGCACCAGAGCTACGACGGCCGCGTGCTGATCAACGACCTCAGCACCACCATCATGCGTGGCGATCGCATCGGTATCATCGGACCCAACGGCGCCGGCAAGAGCACCTTGCTGAAGATCATGCTGGGCGAGCTGACGCCTGAGCGCGGTAGCGCCGAACTGGGTACCAGCATCCAGATCGCCTACTTCGATCAGCACCGCCTGCAATTGAACGATCAGCTCAACGCGCTGGACAACGTGGCCGAGGGTCGCGAGTTCATCGAGTTGAACGGCAGCCGCAAGCACATCATCGGTTACCTGCAGGATTTCCTGTTTTCGCCCGAACGCGCGCGCGCGCCGATCACCCGGCTGTCCGGTGGCGAGCGCAATCGCCTGCTGCTGGCCAAGCTGTTCGCGCAGCCGTCCAACCTGCTGGTGATGGACGAACCGACCAACGATCTGGACGTGGAAACGCTGGAGCTGCTGGAAGAACTCCTGACCGACTACCAGGGCACTTTGCTGCTGGTGTCGCATGACCGCGCCTTCCTCGACAACGTGGTCTCCAGCACCCTGGTGCTGGAAGGCGGCGGCCAGATCGGCGAATACATCGGCGGCTACACCGACTGGCTGCGCCAGCGCCCCGCCGCGGCGGCAGCCGAAGCGGCCGCGGCAGCACGTCCGGGCTTGACCCGCAACGATACGCCCGTGTCATCCGCGGCGGCGGCGGTCGCCACGCCGGCCAAGCGCAAGCTCAGCTTCAAGGATCAACGCGAGCTGGAACTGCTGCCCAAGCGTATCGAGGAATTGGAAACGGCGATCGCCGCGCACGGCGAGGCGATGGCGTCGGCGGAATTCTTCAAACAGGACCCGGCGTTGATCAGCAAGACCCACGAGGCCGTGGCCAAGCTGCAAACCGAACTGGATGCCGCCTACGCGCGCTGGACCGCGCTGGATAGCTAAGCGCGATCGACACGGAAGTCTCTGCTTCTCGCGATAGCGCGGCGGCTCATCTGGCCCGCCGCGTCTTCAATCGCGCTTGGGCGTGGCCGAGGTCAGCTTGACACCGCTGCCGCCAGCTGCCTGCTTGACCTGTTTTGCCAACCGGGTCGTATGGGACGCCGCCAATGCAGACGACGTTGCAGTCGCCGCCGTGCACTGGCTGCGGCGACGTGTCGCCTTTGCCGCGCAGTTGCCGTCGGTGCGTTCTGCGGCCAGCGTGCGGCGGCGCGGCGCGGACGCCTCCTGCTTGCTGGCGGCGGCGCGGCTGGTCGTGGGCTTCTTGGCAGTACGCTTGGACGACGATACCCGCGAAATGGCAGGCGCCGGCTCCGCCTCAGCCGTGCCGATCGGCGACAGCGCGGAAAGAATCTTCCGCGTCACGCCACGGTCGGGCAGGCCCGCCGCGGCGACCAAGCTGGCCGGCGTCTGTTGATGGTCAAAACCATCATCCAGCAAGCGCGCCATCAAGTCGTCGCGCGCCACCGAGGTGCGACCACCCAACACCACGCCAAACAAGCGATGGCCATCGCGCACCGCCGTGGAAGCCAGGTTGAAACCCGACGCGTTGGTGAAGCCGGTCTTCAGCCCGTCCATGCCCGGATAGCGATCCATCAGCCGGTTATGGCCGCGAATCACTTGCCCGCGGAAGGTGAACTCGCGCATGGAAAAATAGTGCGACTGGGCGGGGAAATCCCGATACAAGGCCATCGCCAGCTTGCTGATATCGCGGGCGGTGGTGCCGTCGTTCGGATCAGGCAGCCCGGACGCGCTACCGAACCGGGTCTGCGTCATGCCCAGCAGCAGGCTCTGCGCGTTCATTATTTCGACGAAGCGCTCCTCCGTGCCGCCCAACTGCTCGGCGACCACGGTGGCGGCATCGTTCGCCGATTTGGTCACCATGCCCAGGATGCAGTCGCGTACCGAAATCGTCTGCCCCGCGCTCAAACCGAGCTTGGTCGGTGCCTTGGCGGCGGCCCTGGCCGACACCGGCAACGCCTGGTCGATTTTGAGGCTGCCGTTTTGCAACGCCTGGAAGGTGAGGTAGAGCGTCATCATCTTGGTCAACGAAGCCGGATGATTGACCTCATCGGCATTGACCGCGTTGAGCACTTCGCCGGTGGTGCCATCGACAACCAGCGCGGCGTAGCCGGCCCATGCGTTGTCGACCACCCCGCACAAGCCACATGCCAACGCAGCTGCCGCCGCGATGCGACGCAGTCGATCAGGCCAACGCCGGGGCGTGGATGTGAAAAACATGGGGCAGTCCTCCGGTTGCTGTGCCAAAGATAACGGCAACCGTGGTGTGGAAGCTAGAGTTTTAGCATTAATTTGCCATTGCAAACACTTGTTTTAATGAGGCTTTAATATGTAGTCCTGCACTGGCGGCTGCGCATCGGTGCGGCGGCCTCGTGGATCAACCGTCAAGCGGCAACCAAATACGGGCCAAAGCGCCCGGCGCGTCGTCACGAGCGCTGAGGCTCAGTCCCCCTTCGTGGGCCTCGGCGATTTGCCGGGCAAGCGCCAACCCGATGCCAGAACCACCGGGCTTGGTCGTGAAGAAAGGCACGAAAAGATTGTCGCTGGCGGGTGGCCCCGGCCCCTCATCGCGAATCTCGACGAGGGCCAGGCCATCGCGGCAAGACCAACCGATACGCACACCACCGCCCTGCGGCAACGAGGCCTCGATCGCATTACGCAGCAGATTGATCAGCGCCTGTTC
>JBEVMS010000207.1:0-7170 GCA_040508515.1 Dyella sp.
ATCTCGCTAGCGGCTGGGCCGACAAACCCTTCGTGGCGATCAATTGCGCGGCCATTCCCGAGGCGTTGATCGAAAGCGAGCTGTTCGGCTATACCCGCGGCGCGTTTACCGACGCGGCGCGCGAAGGCCACCAAGGCAAGATCCGCCAAGCCAGCGGCGGCAGTTTGTTTCTGGACGAAATCGGCGACATGCCCCTGCACATGCAGACCCGCCTGCTGCGCGTACTGGAAGAGCACGAGGTGGTGCCGCTGGGCGGCGACAAGGCGATCCCGGTCGATCTGCATGTGATCAGCGCCACCCACCAGGATCTGCTGACGATGGTGCAGCAGGGCCGCTTCCGCGAGGATCTGTACTACCGGTTGAACGGGATTACCCTGCAACTGCCGCCCTTGCGCGAACGCTGCGACCGACGCGAATTGATCCTGGCCCTGTTGGCCGAGGAAAATCCGGACGGCCGTGTCGAGGGCATCAGCGAGGCGGCCATGCAATTGCTGCTGGTGCACCCGTGGCCGGGCAACATACGCCAGTTGCGCAACGCCTTGCGCACCGCCTCGGCCATGTGCACGGGCAGTCAGATCGAGACCAACCATCTTCCCGCGGATATGTTCTACTTTTCCAGTATGGACGCTCAGACGTCTATCGTTGAAATCCCTCCGGTAAATGCGACGACCCATCCAATGCCGCCACCGCTGCATGCCGCCGAACGCGACACCTTGCTGCGCGAACTCGAACGCATGCACTGGAACATCAGCCGCACCGCGACGGCACTGGGGCTCAGCCGCAACACCCTGTACCGCAAGATGCGCAAGCATGCGATTGCGCTGCCCGGCT
This sequence comes from Dyella sp., assembly GCA_040508515.1. Taxonomy (GTDB): domain Bacteria; phylum Pseudomonadota; class Gammaproteobacteria; order Xanthomonadales; family Rhodanobacteraceae; genus JBEVMS01. The sequence goes on from JBEVMS010000207.1 coordinate 832, forward strand.
GAGTGGCCCGTGCTAGAAGTGCAGGCGCACCCCAAGCGTGAACAAGCGCGGCGCGCCGGGCGCCACGAACTGCGCGGTGGACCCTTCACCGGGCGCCACCTGGGGGCGGATCAGTTGACCGTCCGGCAAGTCGTCCTCGGCGATCTGGGCATACGTCAGGTAGCGGCGGTCGAACAGATTATCCACGCGCAGGTACCATTCCACCTGCTCGCTCGGCCGGTAACTGGCGCGCAGGTTGACGATGGCATAGCCCGGGGTAGCCCAATCTTGCCGCAGCGGATTGTCGTCTTCGATGCGGCCGTCCTCGTTGCCGCTGGTGACGCTGCTGGAATAAACCAGCAGGTCGGCGCCCACGCTCAGCCGCGGCCACGGTTGCCAGTCGGCGCCCAGCTTGGCGGTGTGCTTGGGTAGTCCGGCGATGCGCATGCCCGGATGTGCCTGGATGGTGCGCTCGCCCGCCAGCAACTCACCGTTGGCCTGGTAGGTCGCCTGCAGCAAGCTGTAACTCACGTGCCAGGAGAAATCCTTGCGTTGCTGGCTGAGCGTGAGATCCGCCCCCTGGTTGCGCGTGCGCGCGAAGTTGTCGAAGTAGCCCTGTTGGCTCAACGGGGCGCGCAAAAACAAAATGTCGTTGCGGTTGTCGCTGCGATAAAGCTCCAGCGCAGCCGCCCAGCCGCCGTCGCCGCGCCAGCGCGCACCCACTTGATAGGAACGTGCCACCACCTGGCGCAGCGGCGGGTCGGCCTGTAGACCGGTCGGCAGTCGGCACGGTTGGGCTGGATCGGCGCAGCCCAGCTCGATTACCGTCGGCGCGCGGTTGCTTTGTGCCGCGCCGGCAAACAAGGTGATCCCGCCGCCCAGGCGCTGGGTCAGGCCCAATGCCGGATTGAGCTTACGGAAAACGTGGCGCTCGCTCGGTTGGCCGCCCTGGTCGGTGGCGATGGTGCTGGTGACTTGCTGGTCGTTCCAGCGCAGCGAGCCGGTCAGATGGGTATCAGGGGTCAGTGCCCAGGTATCGGTGGCATAGCTGCCCCAGGCGCGGCTGTGTCCGTTGACGCCGGAGAAGAAGTCGCTCGGCTCGGCCGGATCGGCCTGTACCGCACGGCGCGCGTCCAGCTCCGCGTCTTGCTCGTATTGGCTGTAGCGCACCGTGCTGCGATCGAAAGTTACTCCCATCGCCCATTGATGATCGCCCTGACGGCTGCTCAGATTGAGCCCGCCGCCTTGGCCTTGCTGGCGGGTATGCGTGGTGTTGAGCACGGCGGTTGGCAGAGCTGCGCCCTGCGCGGCGGTAAAACCGCAACCGTCATCCAGCGGCTGGCCATTGGCGGCGAAGCCCTCCGCGCAATTCTCCACGTAGCTTTGGTAGTCGTCGCTGATGTCGCCGTTGATGGTGTCGCGGCGGCTGTGCCGGGTGTAGGCCAGGGCGGTCAGCATGGTGTCCTCGCTGAAGTCGTGACTGACATGCGTGGCCAGCTGGGTGACCTGATTGCGGGTGAAATCCGGCGCGGTGTAGATGGCCCGGCGATCGCGCTGGTACAGCCCCGCCGAAAACTCGCCGGTGTCTTCGTCGTAGCCACTGGCTGGCAGCAGACCGTTGCCGATCAGGTGGCTGTTGGCGTCCAGCAGTTGGACGTCCCAACGGGTGTCCGCGCTATCTCGGCCGAAACTGAGAAACCCATTGCCCAGACGTCCGGGCGACTGCTCGCGCCAGCCGTTTTCGTCGAACCAGGTACCGGCGACGAACAATTGCCAGCCCTGGGCATCGCTGACGCCGTAAGCCAGATCGACCCGCTTGCGCGCGTAACTGCCATAGGAAAGGTCCAAATCCAGGCCGGGTGCGCTGGCGCCGGTTTTCGTGGTGAACACCAGCGCGCCACCCAGCGTGTTGGGCCCGAACACCGGATTGGCGCCGGGAATCACGGTGAGGCTCTGCAACGCCGCTTCGGGCATCACGTCCCAACTGATGATGTCACCGAACGGCTCGTTCATGCGCACGCCGTCCAGATACACCGACACGCCCTGGCCCGCGCCAAGGGTGGGCGAGGCGCGGTAGCCGTGGAAAGTGATGTCGCTCTGGAACGGGCTGCCCTGCACGTCGTTGAGGTTGACCCCGCTGACCTGATTGACCAGCACACCCACCAGATTGGCCGCGCGATCCGTGCGGTTGCGATCGTAATCGATGCGCTGCACCAGGTAAGGCAGATGGTCCGGATCGATGCCCATGCCCGGCAGCGGTGCCGGCACCACTTTCACGGTCGGCAGCGTGGTGACGCTGAGCTGGCCCGTGGCCTGCCAGGCCAGGCCCAGGCAAGGCCAGCAGGCGCAACACAGCACCAACCAACGACGGCGCCTGACTTCAAAGAGCGCCGTTCGACCGGCCGCACCCGACTGCCCCTGACTCATGCGCGCGCCTCCCCACTCGTCATAACGCAACCACCTTAAGCCGCCATCGGATACGCAACCATGGGAAGAACTCCCGAAGTGCTGCCGCCTCGATGACCGGACGGGCGCGGTGCAGTGCAGCGCGTCAAGCGTGCCGCCCTTGCCTACACTGGGAGCAGGCGCGATACCGCGCCACCGCCCCCGCACCGATTCGAGCGAGGCTGTCATGCATCTGTCGCGCTTCCTGCTCTGGCGTATCGCGGCGCTGTCGCTGGCGATCCTGCTGTTGGCCCTGCTGCTGGCTCGCTGGCAAGCCCAGCGCAACATTCGCCACGAGGCGCTGGGCGCCGCCCAAGTCGCGCGCATGCTCGATCACCTGGGCGGCCTGGAGGCGGGGCCGGCGGCGGACATACCCGCCCACCTCGCCGCGTTGCGCACCATCATCCGCAGCGGCCAACTGCGTCATCTGCGGCTGCGCCTGAGCGATCAGGACGGCACGCTGCTGCTGGCATCGCCGAACCCGGCCGCATCGCCGTGGTCGAGCGTCTACCACTGGCTGCTGCCGCTGAACACCGCACCGGCGCAGGCGCCCACGCGCTGGACCTTGCAGCGCGAGGACGGCCCGCGCTACCAGGTGGAGCTGGCGCTGGACCCGGCCAGCGAACAGCGCGAATCGCTGGTCGGCATGCTTGGCTTGGTCGGCCTGCTGCTGGGCTACAGCGCGGCGATCCTGCTGGCGGTGTACGGCACGCTGCACCTCGCGCTGCGTCCGCTGCAGGCGATCCTGGCCGCGATCGGCGGCTATCAGCGCGATCGTTACCAGGCGCGGCTGGCGCCGATGCGCATTGTCGAGCTTGATGCGATCGGCAAGGCGCTCAACCACATGGCGCAATCGCTACAGGATGCGCAACGCGCCCGCGCCGAAATGAACCGACGCATGTGGCAGTTGCAGGAAGACGAGCGCCGGCGCCTGGCCGGCGAACTGCACGATGAACTAGGCCAGCAACTTACCGCGATGCGCGCCGACGCCACCTGGCTGGCCCGCTGCAGCGAGGATCGCCCCGAACTTCAACACGTAGCGCGGCAGGTCGCCGGTCAATGCGCGCAGATGCAGCAGGGCGTGCGTGGATTGCTGCAACGCTTGCGCCCGCACGGTTCGCCACGCGTCGCCGGCGAACCGTTTCCGCTGCGCCAGCGCCTACAGGAGTTGCTGCAAAGTTGGCGCGAACGCCCCTCACAGCACACCGACTACCAGCTGCGCATTGAACTGGCGCAGGCGCCATGCGAAGACGTCGCGCTGGCGATCTATCGGCTGACCCAGGAAGCGCTGACCAATATCGCGCGCCATGCGCAGGCCGCCAGCGCGCGAATCGAGGTGATCACCGAAAGCGACGGACGCGTGCGCTGGTCGGTGCGCGACGATGGCATCGGCATCGCCGATCTCGCCAGCGCGCTGCACCGCGGCAGCGGCCTGGCAGGTATGCGCGAACGGGTGCTCGCCCTGCATGGACAGTGGCAGCTGCATGCCGGCTCGCCCGGCGATATCCAGTCCGGACTGTGGCTACAAGCCCATCTGCCATTACAGGTAAGCGAAACCAGTGCATTCATAGCCGCCGGCGCCGACAGCTAAATCCAAGCTCCGCTCAGCCCTGCATGGGCAGGGGCAGCACATTCCCGTCGCCAGGCGAATATCCGATCTGGACTCTGGTTACCGGCCCCTCTGCCATTACGGCTGAGCGAAACCAGCGCATTGGCAGCCGCCGGCGCCGACAACTCTTTTGAGATCATCTCTCAGGCCGCCGCGCTGCTCGCGGCCAGCAACCCGTGCGCCAAGGCATAACGATGCATCGCCAAGGCGCTGGTCAACCCCAGCTTGCGCCGCACGATGGTCTGGTAGTTGGCGGCGGTCTTGATGCTCAGGCAGCGCCGGCTGGCCACCGCTTCTACCGTAAATCCGCTGGCCAGCAGCAGAAAAATATCGAACTCACGCGCCGACAGTTGCACATGAGGCGCCGGCACTTGCTGCGGCATGGCAGCGGCCAGTGCATCGGAAACCACCCGCTGGCCGTCCCCCACCTGCTTTACCGCCGCCACCAGATGCTCGGGCGGGCTGCTCTTGCTGAGAAATCCGCACGCCCCCGCCTTCAACACCTGCAGCGCCAGCGCCGCGCTGTCGTGCATGGTGAACACCAGCACGCGCAACCGCGGCTGGCGTCGGTGCAGGCGCTGCAAGGTGGCCAGGCCTCCTTGCCCCGGCATCGACAGATCCAGGATCAGCACCTCCACCGGCTGCTGCGCCAATCCCTGGTAAGCGCTTTCGCCATCGACGAATTCCGCCACCACCTGCAAACCCGGCTCCAGCTCCAACAAGCGCCGGTAGCCGGCCCGCACCAGCGCATGATCGTCCGCTATGGCGATACGGATGAGGGACCGGCATGTGCCCATGGCGAGGCTCAGCTCAGTGCTTGAGCGCACCGGCCAATTTGGCCGCTTGCGTGGACAGCGCGTCCATCAGCGGCGGCGAGAGGCAGTCGTAGGGCTCCAGTTTCAGCTCGCGCAGGCGCGCGCGCACCGCATCCTGGTTGGCCGGATCGGCGCCGCCCTCGATGATCGAAGAGACGAAGGCGGCGAAGGTCGGCGCGGCCCAGCCTTCTTGATCGGACAACTCGCTGTGCACGAAATCGAGGCCGTAGAACGCGTGCTTGTCGTTCTCGATGCGACCAAACATGTGAACGCCGCAAACCTTGCAGGCATGCCGCTGGATGGTTGCCTTATCATCGACGACGTGCAGCTTCTGCCCCTGCGCGGTGACCTTGACTTGATCCTTGGGCACCACCGCAATCTGGGCGAACTGCGCGCCCTGCGGTTTCCAGCATTTGGTGCAACCGCAGACATGGTTGTGCAAGACCTGCATGCCGATCTCCACGGTGACCTGATCGCTGCTGCAATGGCAATGCAAGGTGCCGCCGGCGAAAGATTCCTTGCCCGGCTTGACGCCGCGGTCGACGGCGGGATGAATCGAAACGGTAGCCATGAATGCTCTCCTGCGCAGTGATGGAACAAGGAACCGGCCATGCCGCGCCGGTGAACTCGTGCTGTGCGAGGGGACGGCCATCGACGGCGACGGCCTCGCACGGATCATTGAGTAGCCGCGGGCAGCAAGGCCACTCCCAGCGTGCGTTGCAACAGTTGATCGGCGCCGGCCAACCAGACCGCGTCCGTGTTGCCGCGCAGATCGAGCGATCCGCCACCCAGAGTGGTGCCACTTTGCGGATCGATCAGCCGCATGTTGATGCTGAGGATCAGACGGCTTTCCTTCTGTACCCAAGTCAGCAGCAAACGCTGCGCGCCCTGCTTCAAAGCCCAGTCGGTGACGCAGGCGCGGCAATCGTTGTAGCGATAAGGCGGGTGCCGCTGCGCGGGCGTGTCGTCCAATAAGCGGTAGGCCACGGCTTGGCGCAGGCTGTGACGCAGACGTCCGTCGAGCAGGCGCACCCGCGCGGCATCGTCGGCGTGGTCATAGCGTTGCTCCGGCGGTGCCAGGTCGACCCATTCCACCTCGGCCATCAACAAGCGTGGCCGCGGGCTGGGTTCGGCCGCACGCAGCGGCACCAGCGCCGCCACGCCCAGCATCACCAGCAGCCACGTGGCCAGGCGAAAGCGCATGTCAGTAGCGGATCACAGAGCGTATCGACTTGCCCTCGTGCATCAGGTCGAAGGCGTGGTTGATCTGCTCCAGCGGCAACTCGAATGTGACAAACGGATCGATCTTGATCTCGCCGGCCAGGTAGCGGTCCACGTAGCCCGGCAACTGGCTGCGGCCCTTGACCCCGCCGAACGCCGAACCGCGCCAGACCCGACCGGTCACCAACTGGAACGGGCGGGTGGAAATTTCCTGCCCCGCGCCCGCCACGCCGATGATGATCGACTCGCCCCAGCCCTTGTGGCAGCACT
>JBEVMS010000214.1:0-6698 GCA_040508515.1 Dyella sp.
TCGGCCGAGCCGCTGTCCAGCCCCTTGGCCTGATACAGCTCAGTCAAATGCGCCGCGCCGCGATCGGGCACGATCGCCAAACGCTCGGCGCGTGCGCGAATCTGCGCCTGATAGAACTCGCGCGAACTGTTGACCGACAACCATTCGCCCAACGCCATCGAACAAGCCCCGGCCACCAGCCCGGCCATACCGGCCAGCAGCACCGAATGATCGCTGCTGGCGGCGCCGGCCATGCCCATCACCAGGCTGACGTTGGACACCAGCCCGTCGTTGACGCCCAGCACCGCCGCACGCAAATTGTTGCCGCCGCCACCGTGCCGACCGGCGCGAGGCAAATTGGGCACACCGGTTGGAATGCCCACCGGCACCCCGCCCACCGGCGCGGCATCCGCCTCGTCGGCATGCGGCAAGCGAACCACGCTGGGCACCACGAAATCGGTACCGAAGCGACGCGCCAACCACAGCAAGGTGTGGATACGCAGACTGATTCGTTCCGGCGGCAGTGACTCGCCAGTCTGGATCAGTCGTTGTTCCCAGAAACGGGCATGCGCCCGCTCGGCCGCCGCCATCCGGTGGTAGGTGCGCGAGAGTTCCGCATCGCGCGCCAGGTCGGCCAGCCTCGCGTAAAGCATCGCGTGATCGCGCTCGATACGCAGATTGGCGCGGAAATGCGCCGGCGTGCCGACCCCGCGTTTCACCGCGCGAACAACTTCTTGAAACCGTTATCGGTGAAGCCGACGCTGACCTCGTCGCCGCGCACCACCACCGGCCGGCGAATCAGCGCGGGATATTCCTTCAGCAGCAACATCCACTCCGGATCGCTGCGCGGGTCTTTGCGCTGCGGCAACAGGTTGCGCCAGGTGGTGGACGACTTGTTGACCAGCTTTTCCCAACCGCCCAATTGCTGCGCCCAGGCCTTGAGCTGCTCGGCCGCGACCGGGTTGGCGCGGTAATCGATAAAGCTGTGCGCCAGCTCGAAACGGTTGAGCCAGTTGCGCGCCTTCTTGCAGGTATCGCAATTGGGCAGGCCGTACAAAATGATCGAAGTCGTGGTCATGGATGAGAGCGTCGGCGTGAAGTGGATGGCGATGGACATCGACAAAGAGTTAGCGTGCGGCCGGCTGGATGCCCAATCCAGCCGCATGCAACACCAGGTTTTACTCCCCTGCGCGCGCCTTTACGCAACGCGCCCGCGCAAGAAAGAGCCTAACGCGGTAGCACACACCGGCAATCAATCGCGCAGCAATTCATTGATGCCGGTCTTGGAACGGGTTTTCTCATCCACCTGCTTGACGATGATCGCCGCGTAGAGGCTATGGCTGCCGTCCTTGGCCGGCAAGCTGCCGGCGACCACCACGCTGCCGGCGGGCACGCGCCCGTAACTGATCTCGCCGGTAGCGCGGTTGTAGATCTTGGTCGACTGGCCCAGGAACACGCCCATGCCGATCACGCTGCCGCGCTCCACCACCACGCCCTCGACCACTTCGGAACGCGCGCCGATGAAGCAGTTGTCCTCGATGATGGTCGGGTTGGCCTGCAGCGGTTCCAAGACGCCGCCGATGCCCACGCCGCCGGACAGATGCACGCCCGCGCCGATCTGCGCGCAGGAGCCCACCGTGGCCCAGGTATCGACCATGGTGCCGGCGCCGACGTAGGCACCGATATTGACGTAGCTGGGCATCAGCACGGCGTCCTTGGCGATATGCGCGCCGCGTCGCACCAGCGCGCCGGGCACCACCCGCGCGCCGAGTTGCTGCAGTTCCAGCGCGTCGCCCTGCGCGAAGCGCAGCGGGACCTTGTCGAATGCCTGCGCCGCGCCGCCGTCGACCACCTGGTTGGCGTTGATGCGGAAATACAGCAGCACCGCTTTCTTGATCCACTGGTTGACGTTCCAGCCGCCCGCGCCATCGGGCTCGGCGACGCGGCGCTCGCCACTCTCCAACAGCTCGATCACCTGCTCCACGCCCGGACGCAGATGGGTTTCGATTTCACTCTGCGTGAGTTCGTTACGGCGGTCGAAGGCGTCTTCGATCAACGACTGAATGCTTTGCATGGGACGTCCCTGGACAAATAGACGCCCATGCTAACGGCCGCTTTGAAAAACTTCGAGCGACCGCCGCGCTATGTCGCATTAGAGCCCGACGTTGAGGCCGAACATCGGTCCCTTGTAGAGATCGTGGCTGCCGCGATCGTTGAATTCACTGCGCAGAACACGGTAACCGCCAAACAGCGAGAACGAGCGGTTGATGCTCAAACGCACCTGCGCGCCATAGTCGTAGCTGGTGTCGAGCGCGCTGCTGCTCAACGCATCGGGCGTGTAGAAGCCGTAGCCGCCGATCGTGACGCGCGGGATCGGCGTGTTGACATACAGCGAGCCGCCCAGGCCGATGCCGCCGCCGGAGCCATAGCGAGTGTCCTGATACTGATAGCGCGCACCGATTTCCCAATGCACCGCCGTCGCGGCGGGCGCGATCATCAAGCCGGCCGAGTACAGGTCGGCATTGCCGCGGCGATCGTCGGTGTTGAGATAGCCAAAGTCGGCACGCAAGCTGGAACCCAGCGGCGTGCTGATCCCGACACCCAGCGAGCCATCACCGCCGTCGAGCGAAACGCTGGTTGCCAACGCCGTCTGGATCGACAAGCCAAGCACCGCGGCAACCGCCGCGAACCACATTTTATTCTTCATCTGAAACGACTCCTTTAACGAATGGAACGCCTATCCGGGCCGACCACCGCAGCGCTTGCACGCGCAGCGCCGCAAACGCGCCCCGCGCCGCTTCGACACCGCGAATCAGGCGCCGCGGCGCGCGATAACGCCGAGGCTGCGCGCAATACGCTGCACCGCCGGGCGAATGCTCAAACCGGGATAAGCGCGGCAGGGCGCGCATGGTAGCGGCTAAGCGACACGCCGTGCGCGCGGGGCGGATGGAGATTCCACACGCTGTGAACTGGCGTCGCAGGGTTTGCCGAGCGGCTGATGGTGCGCGGGTCAACCTGCACGGCCGACACGGGTGATCGGGCCACATCCAAGCGGCCGACACCCTGCGCGCCGGCGCATCGAATCAAGCCGCTTTGACCTTGCCGATCCGTTGCAGCAGCGCTTGCAGAAGACGCTCCTGGGCATCCATATCCAACGGCGCGTCATGCTGGTCGGTGACTTCAAAAAAGTCCTCGACGCGCTCGCCGAACGTGGCGATGCGGGCGTCGTGCACGCGTACCTGCGCCTCGCTCAACGCCTGCGCCACCGCGGCCAGCAGGCCGGGACGATCGGTGCAGACCAGTGCCAACTGAGTGCGCACGCCGGCCGCGCTGAAAGCGATGCGTGGCGCCATTTGAAAGTGTTTGAGGTGGCGCGACATGCCGCGCTTGGCCAGCGTGGTCTGCGCGGGCTGTGTCAAGGTGCGACTGAGTCGCTGGCGCAGCTCTTCGGCGCGCGGCAGGTTGGTCGGCTGCTGGGTATCGGCGTCTAGCAGCAAAAAGGTGTCCAACGCCATGCCCTGGCGCGAGGAAAGGATGCGCGCTTCGACCACCGAAAAACCCATGCGATCCAGCAACGCGGTGACCGCGGCAAACAGCCCGTCGCGATCGGGCGCATAGACGAACAACTCGGTGGTGCCGCGCACCGACAGCGGGTGTACTTCCACCAGCGGCGAGGCGCCCTCGGCGCGCAGTATCGCTGCGGTCTGCCAGGCGATCTGTTCCGGTCGATGGCGTAAAAAACTTAGATCGGGAAAATCCGCCCACGCCCGCGCGATCGCCGCCGCATCGAAGCGATCGGCCAACAGCAACCCCAGTGCCCGCTCGCGACAGTCGCGCACCCGCGCCGCCCCCTGTGCAGGCGGCGCGGCATCGCTGCGTAGCGCATAACGCGTAGCGGTGTAGAGGTCCGCCAGCAGGCGATCTTTCCAGGCATTCCACAGCCGCGGGCTGGTGCCGATGATGTCGGCGATGGTCAGCAGATAAAGGTGATCCAGGCGCTCCCATTCCTCCACCGTATTGGCGAAACGTTGCACGACGTCCGGGTCGGTAATGTCCTGGCGCTGCGCGGTGGTGCTCATCAGCAAGTGCCAGCGCACCAGCCAGGCGACCCGCTCGATCTGCTCATCGGGCAAACCCAGCCGGCGGCAGAACTCGCGCGCATCGTGCTCGCCCTGTACCGAATGATCGCCGCCACGCCCCTTGGCGATGTCGTGGAACAGCGCTGCCAACAAAAGCAGCTCGGGCTTGTCCAGCGTGCCCCAGATTTCGCAGGCGATGGGAAACTCGCGCTGCGCGGCCGGATCGGCGAAGCGCGCCACATTACGCAGCACGCGCAAGGTGTGCTCGTCCACGGTGTAGACGTGAAACAGATCGTATTGCATGCGCCCGAACACTTTGCCGAACGCTGGCAGGATCGCCGCCAACAGGCCGTGCCGATTCATCCGCCACAGCGCTTCGACCGCCGGCGCGCCCATCCGCAGCAGACGCAGAAACGCCGCCAGCACCGCCGGATCGTCGCCCAGGCTGCCGTCATGCAACGCCGTGGCTTGATGCATGCGACGCATACTGTCGGCGGTGAAACTTTCCACCTCCGGCTCGCCCAGCCGCGCGATGAAAATCTCCACCAGCGCCGCCGGCCGATAAATGAAAAGATCCGCGTCGCGTGTCGCCAGCCGACTGCCGTAGCGCACGAAATTCTCGCCCACCGGCACCGGATCGATGGACGGCTCAAGCATTTCCTCGAAGCGCTCGGCGATCTGCACACCGAGCCGCTCGACCTGGCTGGCGGCGCGGTAATAGCCCTGCATGAACTGCTCAACGCCGAGGTTCTTGGCGTGCTCGTCCTCAAAGCCCAGCCGCGTGGCTAAGCCACGTTGGTAATCGAACAGCAACCGCTCCTCGGCGCGCCCCGCCTCCAGATGCAGTGCATAGCGATAACGGCGCAAGGTCGCTTCCGATTCCAGCAGGCTTTCGCATTCGGCCGGATCGAGCAGGCCGGCGTCCACCATCGCCGGGAAATCGCGCGCCTGCGCCAGCCGTCGCCCCAACCAGCGCAGGGTATCCAGCGTGCGCAAACCACCAGGGCCATCCTTGAGGTTGGGTTCCAGGTTGTAGGCGGTGTCGTCGTAACGTGCGTGGCGTGACGCACGCTCCGTCAGACGGGCGGCCAGATAATCATGCGGCGGCCACAGCGTCGGATCGTCGACGATATCGCGCAGTTGTTCGCTCATTGCACTGTCGCCGACCAGCCGGCGCGCGTCGAGCAGACTGGTGAAGACGCTGACGTCCCGACCGGCCAAATCGCGGCACTGCGCCGGATCACGCAGCGCATGGCCGACCTTCAACCCGACGTCCCACAAGGTGGCGAAGAAATGCTCCAGCGCGCGCAGCCGCGCCGGCTCGGGTGCCTCGACCAGGGCAAGCAGGTCGACATCCGAATAAGGAAACAACAGGCCGCGACCGAAGCCGCCGACCGCGAACAAGGCCGCACCGGGCAATTCGCCCAAGCAAGCGTTCCACACGTGCACCACGATGCGCCCAACCGACTCACCGCGCCGATGTGCCAGCGCACTGGCGTCGGCGCCATCCCGAAACGCCACCATCAGCGAGCGATCGACGTCGCCGAGCAATTGGCGCAGCGCCTGACGCGCCTCCCGCGGCACCCCCGAGCGCGGCACCGCGACCGGCAGGCGGGGCAAGGGCGGCAAGCTGGAATGCATGGCGTTGATGAGCGGAACTCCTGAAACGTGGCGCGGTGCTTGGGCGCGGCGAAGATCGGCCAGTCAGCACAGCAAGCCGTGCCCGACGGGTCGAAGCTCATGATGCCACTACGGCGCCGCTCAGGACGTGCGCGAGCGCCGCCACCACAGCAGCGCCGCGCCGAGTGCGCTGCACGCCACCAGGATCGCAAAACCATACGCCGCGGGGTTGGCCACTCCGGCCTGATAGATGACGTAGATCAGCCCACTGACGAGCAGCAATTGCGCCACCCACACCAAGACCAGCCCGGCGAACGGTCGCGGCACGCCCATTCCGCGCAGGAACAGACACACCGCACTGGCCGGCATCCACAGGATCGCCATGAAGATCAGCGCCAGCGAGGCGGGAAACAGGTAGCTCATGACTGCAACGGCCGCCGACGCGAAGTGCTCACGCGTCCGGCCAGGGGGTAAGAATTTCGAAGCCGTCGTCGGTCACCGCGATGGTGTGTTCCCATTGCGCGGAGAGCGAATGGTCCTTGGTCACCACGGTCCAGCCATCGGGCAGTTGGCGGGTCTGCGGCTTGCCAGCGTTGATCATCGGCTCGATCGTGAAGGTCATGCCCTTGACCAGCACCATGCCGCTGCCACCCTTGCCGTAATGCAGAATCTGCGGCTCGTCGTGATAAACCTTGCCGATGCCGTGACCGCAATACTCGCGCACCACCGAGAACCCGGCGGCCTCGGCGTGCTGCTGGATCGCCTGACCGATATCGCCCAGCGTGGCGCCCGGCCGCACCGCCTCGATGCCCTTCATCATCGCCTCATGGGTGGTTTCGACCAGCCGCTTGGCCAGCACCGACGGTGTGCCCACGTAGTACATCCGGCTGGTGTCGCCGTGCCAGCCATCCTTGATCACGGTGACGTCGATGTTGACGATGTCGCCGTCCTTGAGCACCTTGCCGGCATTGGGAATGCCGTGGCAAATCACATGGTTGACCGAGGTGCACAGCGTCTTGG
>JBEVMS010000239.1:0-7265 GCA_040508515.1 Dyella sp.
GCCGCACGCGTAAGCGGTTCTCCGACAGGGTGCGCAGAATCGTACCGATGCGTCGCGGCACCTGTTGCATCAGATCGTGCAAATCCAGCAGCAGCGCCGCGCTCTGTGAGGACGAAAACGTATTCATCAGATAACGCTGCAACAGGCCGCGCAGATGCTCGCGCACGATCGAACGCAGCGGCAGATGCGGATCGAGCGACGCCAACACGGTTTCCAGGTTGAGCAAGGTCTTACCCAGCAAGGTCAGTTCGGGCGGCGGGCGAATGCCGTTGCTGGCGCCGCGCATGGTCAGCTCCAACAAAAAGCGACCTTCTGAAAACGGCGTGGCGGCCGGCTGCGCGGCATATCGCGAGACGCTGGCGGAGACATCGCGGCGATACTGTGCGCGGTGAAAATCCTCCAACGGCGTACCCAGCGCCTCGCCGATATCGGCGACGCGATCACCCTCGCCGTCGACCGCCGCCAGCATCAGCCGCAGCAAGGTCATCCGGGTCTGCGGCGATAAATGCGTCAGCATGCCAAGGTCGATCAGCGCGATCCGTCCATCGTCGGTCAGCAACACGTTGCCTGGATGCGGATCGGCATGCACCCGGCCCTGCTCGAAGACCTGATCGAGGTAGGCGCGCAACAACTCGTCCGCATGCGCGCGCCACGAGCGTCCGCTCACCGAATGCGCACTCACCTTGACACCGAATACGCGCTGCATGGTCAGCACGCGCGCGGTGCTGAGTTCGCGCACCGGGACGGGCACCACCAGGCGCGGATAGCCGTCCAATTGCGCGGCGAAACTGTCGAGGTTGTCGCACTCCAGGCGAAAATCCAGCTCGCTCAGCAAGCTTCGGCGCAACTCTCCGATCCATTCGGCGAATCCGTAGCGCCGTCCCGCGTCGGTGTAATGCTGCGCCGCGCCGGCGATCTGTTCGAGAATGGCCAAATCGCCCAGCACCTGCTCCACCAAGCCTGGGCGCTGCACCTTGAGCACCACCGCGCCGCCCTGCTTGAGCACCCCCGCATGCACCTGGGCCAACGAGCCGGCGGCCAGGGGCTGCGGATCGATGCTTTCAAAGAAATCGGACAGCGGCTGACCCAGCTCGGTTTCGATCACCCGTCGCACGGTATCGAAGGGGATGGTCGCCACATGGTCCTGGATGCGCTGCAGGGCCAGCAGATAGGGCTCGGGTACCAGATCGGGCCGGGTCGACAAGGCTTGTCCCATCTTGACGAAGGTCGGTCCCAGTTCCTCCAGTTCGGCGACAAACCGCTCGGGGCTCAACTCCGTGGCAGGCACGTGGCCGACATCCAGTGCGGCTTCGTCAACGTCGAACCCACGCCACACGCCGGAGCGGCGGTAGCGCAGCAAAAAAGCGCCTATCTTGGCGTAACGCGACCATGGCTCCACGCAGTAGAACTCCCTGACACTTAAGACCCAAGCCTAGTGCGTCGGTTGTTCGGCAATCGTCAACGCAGCGCCCAACGCACGATGCCATCGATCCAGCAAGATCGGTGGCATCGGCTTTGCGCCATCCGCTAACTAAGACCCCGTTTGGGTGGCCGTGCTGCTCGGCGCGGGCACGGTGCCGGCCGGCATAGGCACGGAAGGCGGCGTGCTGCCGGGCGTGGTCTGACCAGGCTCGCTATTGGGACTTTGCCGGTTGCAAGCCGCCAGCGACAGGGTCAGAGCGCATGCCAGTGCGGCAGTAGATAGCAGTGAGAATTTCATCATCGGCTCCGAGATTGGACTGTGGCGAACTTCACCTGGCTGCTCGGTAGAGCAGGACACTCGCTCAAGTAGCGCCAAGCACGGTAGCCGGCACGTGTAGGGCGAGTCGTCGTTTGCATCACGCGCGCGACGCATGACGGCGAACTGCGTTTCAGAACGGCAGCTTCCCCTGTTGTCCGGCAGGCCCGTATGGTTCGGCGGGCTCGGCCACCCCGCTTTCGGATTGAGCCGCTCCCAGCCCGGCTTGAACCGACGGCCTCGATTCGATCCCGCCGTAGCCCAAACGTGCCGCCAGCCCGCTGGCGCGCTGCAACGGTCGCGCCAACGCACTGGCGATCACCGCCTCGCTGGCCCATAGCTCGACCGCCTGCTTAGCGCGCGACAGCCCTGTGTAGAGCAATTGACGCGACACGATGCGATGGTCCGGATCGGGCGGCAGCAGCACCGCGGCCTGCGCGTACTCGGACCCCTGGCTTTTATGGATGGTGATCGCAAAGGCGCCCTCATGCGCAGGCAAGGTGCCCGGGGTCAAACCACGCGCGGATGCCTGGCCATCCGCGGTGGTGGTTTCGAACCACACGCGCAGGCTGCCGTCGGCATCGGCGAGGCATAGCCCGACGTCACCGTTGTAGAGCCGCGCGGCGTAGTCGTTGCGCGTGATCAGGATCGCGCGACCGGGGTACCACTGGCGTTCCTCGGGAATCTCCCATAGCCGCTTGAGGCGTTGTTCGATCGCGGCATTGAGCGCCACGGCGCCAAACGCATCCTCACGCAGCGCGCAGAGCAACTGGCGCCCGCTCAGCGCCTGCAGGGCGGCCAGGGCGATCGCGCTGCGCGCGCGTTGATTGGCTTCGTCGTCCGCGTGCACCGCCAGCGCCGGCAAGCGCGGGCGGATCGGCAACGCCGCCAAGGCCTCGCTCCAGCGTTGCAGCTCGCGGCGCAGACGCTCGGCGCTGTCGATCGATCGCCGCCGCGCGCCTGCGTCGGCCTCCAACATGGCCTGTGCCAGTGCCGCCGGGTCGCCGTCGCGCACCGCGCGGTTGATCGGTACCAGTTGCCGCTGGGCGCGAAAGCTGTGTTCCAACCGCACGATGTCGCTTGCGCCGGCGTACTCCAGCGCCGCGACCAGATCCATCATCACCGAGCCGGCGGCCACCGAGGTGAGCTGATCGGCGTCACCAACCAGAATCAAGGTGGCCTCGGGCCGCACCGCCGCCAGCAGCGCATGCAGCATGGCCAGATCGACCATCGAGGCCTCGTCCACCACCACCACGTCGGCGCCGATGGGATGCTCGGCGTTACGGGTGAAGGCGTTGCGCCGCGGGTCGTAACCGAGCAGGCGATGCAGGGTCAGCGCCTCGCCGTCGGGAATGCGTTCGAGCCCGGCGCTCCAACGGGGCGGCAACGCCGCCGCCAGCGCCTGCTTGCCTTGTCGCAGCGACTGCACCAGGCGTTGCGCCGCCTTGCCGGTGGGCGCGCCGACCTGGATCGTCAGCGCCGTCGCCGGCGTCAACCGCTGCAACATCAGCAGCATGCGCAGCACGGTGGTGGTCTTGCCCGTGCCAGGCCCGCCAGTCAGCACGAACAGCTTGCGCCCGGCCACTGCCGCCACTGCGGCGCGCTGCGCCTGCACCGCTTCAGAGCGATCGTGCTGAAACAATTCGTCCAGCGCCGCCGCATCGCCGGGCAGTGTCATCGCCGCCGCGCGGCGTTGCTGCAAAAGCGTTGCTACCGCTACCTCGTGCGCATGATTACGCCAGAGGTAAAAACGGCCATCACCATCCAGAACATACGGTGCCGGTTTGCCGCCCTCGCTGACAAGCGGTTGCGCGCGCAAGGCCTCGACCTGGCTCGACTCCAATACCGGCATGCCGTGCCGGCCGGCCTGCGCGCCGGCCAGCGGCAAGGCGGTATCGCCTTCGCCATCGGCGAGGCTGGCCCAGGCGGCGACCCGCGCCAGCTCGGCCGAGCCGCCGTGCGCGATGGTCCAGCGCAGCAAAGCGCGATCCAGCGGGCGCCACAGCGCCTCGGCCAGTTCGTCGGCGGCACGGATGAAACGGTAGGCGCTCATGCGACCACCTCCATCGCGCGCCCGGCCAATACGGCATCGACCGCCTCGATCAGCGCATCGTCGAAGCGATGGCGCCAGATGCCGGCCCGCGGCGCGAGCCCCACCGCGCGCACGAATAGGTAAATCGACTCACCCAGGTGCGTGGCGCGATCGTAGTCGGCGATGCGCTGACGCAACATACGATCCAGCGCCACCGTGTACAGCAGCGCCTGGAATCGGTAGTGGTGATCGTCCATCGCCACCTCCAGTGCCTCCGGCAGGTAGTCATCCACCCGGTTGCCGAGGTAATTGCTCTTGTAGTCCAGCACGAGGTAACGGCCCTGGTGTTCAAGGATCAGATCGATTTTTCCGGTCATCCGACCGCGCAGGCTGGGCACGCTCAGCACCGGCACCAGCTCAGGCTCGCCAAAGCTGGTGCAGACCTCGCGCAGCGCGCGCATCGAGGCGGCATCCAGCAGGTAATGGAACTCCATCTCGGCCAGTTGTCGTTCGGCCGGCAACTCGCCCAGGCGCAGGCCCGGCAGCAATGGCGTATCAAGATTGGCCTGCACCCGCCGCGCCAGTTGATTGAGCACGTTGGCGCGCGCGCCCTCCTCCAACCGCACGCCGAACTCGGCCAAACTCTGTTCGATCAGGGCGCCCTGCTGGTCCATGGGAATGCCAAGCTTGCGATGCTCGAAGATCGCATGCAGCGCGTTGCCGATCTCAGCGCCGCGGATCGACGCCAACGCGGTCAGCTCGGGATGTTCCGCGCCCTGCTGCGCCGCCGACCAGTCGGACTCGACAATACTTGGCTGTAGATCGACTTCGTCGCTGGCGGCCTGATCTTCCAGCGCGCCGACGTGCACGCTGCGGGTCAAGGTGGAAAAACTGTAGACCTGCGCGGGCGGATGGGCCGGTGGCAGCGCCAGCGCATGCCGCGGCCGCGGCGCCGACTCAGTTGCCTGGAAATGCGTGTGCGGCCAGTGCCAGCCGCGCGCATTCCAATGCAACTGCGGTGTCAGGTTCATCGGCGCATCCGCAGATGACGCCAGCAAGCGTTCGATGGCCGCGTCCAACGGCGCGCGCTGCGGGTCGCGCGGCGGCTTTTCGCTACGCGCGTCGGCCGCACGTTCCGGCGGCAGCACATAGACATGGCAGGCATGGATGGCGCGAGTCAACGCGACGTAGAGCACACGGTGGCGCTCGTCCTGGCCCTCCCATGCGTACTGCGCCTGCGCCGCTTTGCCCAAGCCGATCACGCGCTGCTGGCACAGCGGCTCGTGGATCGCCGCGATGGTGTCGTGCGCGTTGCGCGTGTGGTCCCACATCAAGGGCAGGAAGACGATCGGAAACTCCAGGCCCTTGCTGGCGTGCAGGGTCATCAGACGCACCCGCCGCGCGTCCGATTCGATGCGCAATTGCTGTTCGTCGGTGGCGTCGGCACCCGCGCCGCCCAGGCCTTCGCGCTGCTGCGCCAGCCAGTCCAGCAGTTGTTCGCTGCCGTGCAACGTTTGAGCGGCCTCTTGCAGCAGCTCGCCTAGATGACGCAGATCGGTCAGCATGCGCTCGCCGTCACCGCCGGCCAGCACGGTTGGCGCGGCGCGATCGATCAGTGAGCGCACCACCGCCAGCACACCTTCGCGCTGCCAGCGCGCACGCCATTGCTGGAATTGCTGCTCGTAAATCAACCAGGCATCGGGCTGGTCGCGCAAGGCTTTTATCTGCGCATAGCTCATGCCGTAGAGCCGGGTCGCCAACGCAGCGCGCAGCGCGCCCTCGTCATTGGCGTGCTCGATGCCGTAGAGCAGCACTTGAAGCTCGCGCGCTGCCTCCACCGCGAACACCGTGCTCTTGCCGGCGCCCACGCAGGGCACGCCGCGCTGCTGCAACAGGGCGCGCAATGTGGCGATATCCGCGTTGCCCGGCAAAAGCACCGCGATATCACCCGGCTGCAGCGGCTGCGTACCAAGGCGGTGCGTGCCCGCTTGCAGCATTGTGGCGATCTGGTTGGCGCAGGCCTCCAACGCCTGGCGCACGCGTCCATCCACCGCAGCCGGGTAATCGCGTTGCAAGTGCAATTGCAAGGGTTGCTCAAGCGGTGCGCCGTCGATCCGATACGGCTCGGCATCGCGCCGCCCGCTGGCCTGCACGGGTTCATAGTGGATCGGCCCCTCCGCGCGGCTGCTCAGTTGCGTGCCGGCTGCGGCGTAGAACTGATTGAGCGCCGCCACCAGTCCGCGCGCCGAGCGATGATTGACCGCCAGCCGCAGCACCTCATCAGCGCTTTGCGCGGCTCGCAGATAGGCGTCGATATCGCCACCGCGAAAACGGTAGATCGCCTGTTTGGGATCGCCGATCATCACCAACCGCCCGCGCGTCGCCTGCGCAGCATCGCGATAGATCGCATCGAGGATCGCGTACTGCTGCGCGTCGGTGTCCTGAAACTCATCCACCAGCGCCACCGGCCATTCCGCGAACAGCCGCTCGGCCAGGCCGCGATCGGATCGCGTCAATGCCTGCCGCACGCGCGCAATCAGCTCATCGAAACTCAACTGGCCGCGCGCGCTCAGGCGCTCCTCGCGCCAGCGTTCGACCTGCGCCAACCAGCCTTGCCAGGCCTCGACGCGCGGCGCTTCCAACTGGTACTCGGCCAGCCGCGCGGCGTCGCGTACCTGATCGCACAGCGGGTCGTGCCGCAGCGCTTCCCAGGCGCTCGGTAGACATTGCTCGCACCAATCGCCGAGCAGGTTGGCCAGGGTCGACTCCTTCAGCATGGCGCGTTCACGCAACCAGCCGACCAGCGCCAGCAAGGCGTTCTTCAGCGCGGTCTTGCGCGGCGCAAATAGATCCTTGCGCGCAGCCAGCGCTTCCAGCCGATCGGCCAGATCAGCCGGCAGCAGCCGCTCGATCGTCGCATCGTCCGGCGCCCACAGCGCCACGCCCGGCTGCAGATAGGCCTTCAATAACTTACGCAGTTCGCTCAGCGACGTCGGCGCCGCCGCCGGCAGCGGCGCCTCGCCCTGCTGCAACTGCCGCCACAAGTCTTGTGCCCACTCGTCCAGCAAGCTATCGGACGAGACCAGCTCGCCCAGTTGAAAGCCGCTGCCGCTTTCGAACGGGTAATCGCTGAGAATGCGCCGGCACAAGCCGTGCAAGGTGCCCACCGGCGCCAAGTCCAGCTCGGCCCGCGCCAGTTTCAGCCGCAGGCTATCGTGCACCGCGGCCTGCGGTGATCCGACCCAACGACGTTGCAACCAGCACAGGTCCGAAGTGACATTGGCAGCGATTTCTGATTCGGCCGTCCATACGTCCGCGGCTTGTTCGGCCCAGATCAGCCGCGCGCGCAGGCGCTCACGCAACTCCTGCGCGGCGGCGTCGGTAAACGTGGTCACCACGATCTGGCGCGGGCTCAGGTTCTGCTCCAACAGAAGACGCAGATACAGCACCGAGATGGTCCAGGTTTTTCCCGTGCCGGCACTGGCTTCGATCAGG
>JBEVMS010000135.1:0-12324 GCA_040508515.1 Dyella sp.
GCGGCAGTTGCGGCGCGAAGTGCACCGCGTGCTGGCCGGTGCCGCTGCCGATCTCCAGCACCTGCTTGCGGTCGGCGAAATACTCCTTCAGCACGCGCAGGATCGGCGGCGCGTTGCGCTCGCACGAGGGCGCGTTCGGTTTGTTGTCCAGCGTCATCGATTAAGCCACCGGGCGGCCGCGCAGAATGCGCGCGGGCAGCATCAGGATCGCGCCGAGCAGGGCGAACATCGCTTCCAGGGTGATACCGACCAACCGTAACGGCAGCGTCAGCAACCAGAGCAGCGGATAAAGCACCAGCGCCAGCAAGGCCAGCGGCCAGCAGAACACCAGCAGTAGCAGCCACGCGATCAAGCCGAGCATAGACACCTCCGAAGTTTGGCTCGCATTGTGATCCAGCGCGCGCCGGTCTGCACGATGGCTTTGCGCGCCTGGCGCTTCAGGGCAGTGACTGGATTTCCACCACCAGCGCCGCGGCGCCCGCTTCGAGAATCAGCGTCGATGGTGCGGCGGCTTCCGGAAGCCACGCATCGCCGGTTTGCAATACCTCATCGGCCAGACGAAGCCGACCACGCGCGCAATAGACCAACACATCGTGCGGCCCCAGCGGCTGCGCGCCGGCATCGTGGCAAACCCGCAGCTCGCCGCGCACGTGGCCACGGCGCAGCATCAGATTGAAGTCGCGGGTCGGGCCATCGATCAGCGCCACGCTGACGTGCGCTTCGCCCGCGAAGGCGAAGGGTTGCAACGGCTGGCGCAGCGCGTGGGTTTGATTGTGGTCCAGGGTCATCGCGAAGCCGGCGCCTTCGAGCAGCACGATCTGCCGATCGATGCCGGCAAAACGCGAGAACGGCGCATCGCCGACCACCTCGGCCACGCTGCAACGCCACAGGAAATGCTCCGTACCGCTGCCGGGCGGATACAGAGCCAGTTCGCGGGTCAGCCCCAGGCCGTTTTTCCACGGCTGCAACGTCGCCTCGGCGGCGCGCACAATGCGTCCGCTCACGCCGCGCGCTCGATCATCCGCGCGAACGGCGGCAAGGCTTTGAGCATGCGTTCGCCGTAGCGTTTGACTACCACGCGGCGGTCCAGCAGCACGATGCGGCCGCGGTCGGTTTCGGTGCGGATCAGGCGGCCGCAGTATTGCGTGAGCAAGCGCGTGGCTTCGGGCACGGTGACTTCGATAAACGGGTTGCGACCGCGCGATTCCAGCCATTCGGCGTAGGTGGCGCCGACCGGGTCGGTCGGCACGGCGAACGGCAGCTGGGTGATCACCACCGTTTCGCACAGCTTGCCGGGCAGGTCCAGGCCTTCGCCGAACGAGGCCAGGCCGAACAAGGTGCTGCCTTTGCCCGCTTCGATGTCGGCGATATGTTCGGCGATCAACTGTGCCTTGGACAGCGAGCCTTGCGCGCGCACCTTGCGCACCTGTTCGATCGGCAGTTTCATCAGCACGCGGTCGAGTTTGGCGCGCGAGGTGAACAGCACCAGGTTGCCGGCGTCCCAATCCAGGTTGGCGGCCAGCCATTCGCAGATTTCCTCGGCATGCGCCTCGCGCGCCTCGGGCAGCGAGCGCATCGCTGGCACTTCCAGCCGCGCCTGACTGGCCAGATCGAACGGCGAGGGCAAGCTGAGGGTCACCGCTTCGTTGGGCAGCCCCACGGCGTCGGCAAAACCGCGGAAATTGCCGCCCGCGCTCAAGGTGGCCGAAGTCATCACCACCGCCGCCGCATTGCCCCACAGCACGCTGTGCAGCAGGCCGCCGGCGGACACCGCCGAGGCGTGGCAGACCAGTTGCTGATCCGATCCCAAGGTGACCCAGCGCGCCATCGGCGGATGGCCCTCGCGGTCCTCGAAGCACCAGGCGCGCCAGGTTTTGGATTGCCGCTCGATGCGTTCCAGCGCCATGCCCAGCTCGCGCGACAAGGCTTCCTGGGTCGGGCCGCCGTCGGTCATCTCGACCACCGCGCGGCGCACCGCGCTGACCCAGCGCTGCACGTCGCCGGTGAACGCGTGCAGCACGCGCGCATGCTCCACCCACGCCGCGGGCAACTGGCCGAGCGAGCCGCGGAACATCGGCTCGTCCTCGTTGGCATCGGGCAGCCAGCCGAGGCGGATGTCTTTTTCCAGTTCCTCCAGCGCCTCGCTGAGTTCTTGCAGTTTCTCGTCGCCGGCATCCAGGCTGAGCTTGCCCAGGCTGTCCTTGTCGGTCAGCGAATAGGCGGCGTGGATCTGCCGACCGAGCCGGCTGAGCTGGCGCACCGCCACGCTGATATGCACGTCGGCGGCGCCACGATCGATCGCCTTCGCTGGCACGTGGTGGCCTTCGTCGAAGATGTACAGGGTTTCCTCGGGCTTGGGCAGGATCACGCCGCCCCAGCCCTCGTCCTCGCGCGGCATGGTCAGGTCGGCGAGCACCAGATCCTGGTTGGCCACGATGATGTCGGCCTCGCCGATCGCGCGGCGCGCGGCGAAGAACGGGCAGGCCATGAACTGCGCGCACTTGCGCCCGGTGCAGCCGCCGGCGCTGGTGGTCACCATCATGCGCAGCAGGTCGCTGACCGGCTCGGGCGCCACGTCGATGTCGCCGCCCCATTCGCCGCTGTCGAAAGCCAGCCGCAGCTTGCTCAACGATTGTTTGTCGCGTTCAGCTGGGGGCTTGGCCCACAGCGCCAAGTCGGCGTCGAAGGCGAAGGTACTCTGGCCGGTGTCGCCCAGGCTGTTGGCCGCCATCAGCAGGTTGCGCGGACATAAGTAGCGGCCGCGACCCTTGGCCAGCGCCACCTTGGCCTCGGTACCGTTGAGGCGCAGGTAGAGCGGAATATCGCGCGCCACCAGCTGTTCTTGCAGCGCCACGGTGGCGGTGGCGATCAGCAGTTTCTTTTTCTGCGCGCGCGCCACTTCGACGCCGGCGATCAGGTAGGCCATCGATTTACCGGTGCCGGTGGGCGCTTCGATCACCGCCGCGCCGCCTTCCAGCGCCAGCGCCTTGGCTACCTCGGCGATCATCTTGCCTTGCGAGGCGCGCGCGCGAAAACCCGGCAGGCCGTCTTTGAGGCGCGTATAGGCGGCGCGGATGGCGTCTTTGGTGCTATCGGTAAGCATCGGCGGTGGGGGAGGGCCGGCAGGAGACCGTGGCAGCTACGGCAGATCCCCATGATAGGCGATGGCGTGCTCGGGTGCGATTCAAGCCCATCGCCGGACGGTCGATAGGCTAGTCTGTGCGGGCCGCGCCGGCGTAGGGCGAGGTATACGCTCTTGGTATGCGGGTACGGGGACATGCAGGCGGGTGCTTTTAGCGCTTTGAGGGAGGAGAAGCCGAGCCAATGAGTGATTCGCAAGCCAACGGGGACGTTGCCAGCGCTGAGGGAGACTGGTTGCGCGGGATCGAGCGGCTGAGCGCGGCTGAAACGCCCGAACAAGCCGCCGAGGCGATCGTGCAGACGGTCCAGTCCCGCCATGCCGGGGTGTGCGCCACCGTGGTCTGGGCCATGCAGAGTCGGCACGGTTATCGCTGCGTGCCGTCCCGCGTGCTGGACGCGCAGGAGTGGCAGGCCGCGTTGGCCGCCAGTCGTGGGCTGCCGTCACCGGAGGCCAGCGGCGGCGATCAGGCCTGCTGTCTGTTCAGCGCCGACCGCAACCTGCCGGACAGCGCCGTGCTGCTGCTGCGCGGCGCGGGTGTGCCGCTGGCCGAGGCGCAGCTTCAGCCCGGCTTGCGGGTGCTCGGTCAGCTCCTGCGACGGGTTCTGGAATGGGGGGCGTTGCGTCAGTCGCATCGACAGCTTGAACGCTCCGAAGTGTTGCAGCGCGCGCTGTTCGCGATCTCCGACCTGGCGGGCGCCGAATTGGACATGCACGACATGCTGCGGCGCATCCATAGAATCGTCAGCACGCTGATGTATGCGGAGAACTTCTTCATCGTCCGCTACGACGCGGGCGCCGACAGCCTGCGCTTTCTGCATTACGCCGACATCCAGGACCCGGGCGGACCGCCGATCGACCAGGACATGCCACTGAAACGTTTCCAGCACACCGCCACTTGGTACGTGCTGACCGGTGGCAAGGCGCTGATGGGCAGTTCCGAGCAACTGCGCGAACAGATCGACGGCCCGGTGGTCATCTGGGGGCCCGACAGCGTGGATTGGCTGGGCGTGCCGATGGTTGTCGATGGCCTGGTCGCCGGCGCCATCGTGGTGCAGAGCTATCGCAGCGGCGTCGGCTACAGCGGCGACGACCGCGCGCTGCTGGAGTTCGTCGGTAGCCACATCCTCACCGCGCTGCAGCGCAAACAGGGCAAGGACGAGCTGGAGCAACGCGTGCAGTTGCGCACCCAGGAACTGGCCCAGGCCATCCAGGGCCTGCAACTGCAGGTGGAAGAACGCCTGCGCGGTGAGCATCTGCAGGCGGCGCTGTTCCAGATCGCCCAACTGGCCACGGCCGACATTGACGAAGGCGAGTTCTACCGCCGTGTGCATACCGTGGTCGGCGAACTGCTCAACGCGGAAAACTTCTTCATCGGCCTGCTTTCGCCCGATCGCCAGCAATTGCAGTTTCCCTATTACGTCGACAGCGGGCAGTCGCAAAGCTGGGGGCGCCCACTGGCTCGCGGCCTGAGCGAGTACGTACTGCGCAGTGGCGCGCCGTTGATGGGCCTGCATCGGGATTTGCGCTATCTGGTGGCCATGGGCGAAGTGGACCCCAGTGTCACCGGCCGCCCTTCGCATTGCTGGCTGGGGGTGCCGCTGCGGGTGGCCGATGAGGTGATCGGACTGATCGTGGTGCAGAGTTACACCGAGTCAGTGGAGTATCGCCAGGCCGATCAGGAGTTGCTGAGTTTCGTCGCCTCGCAGATTGCCAGCACGATCTATCGGCGCCGCTCCACCGCCTCGCTACACCAGGCTTATGCGGAGCTGGAGCAACGGGTGGAAGAGCGCACGCACGAACTGCGCGCGCAGATACTGCAGCGTGAACTGGTACAGCAGCAGCTCAAGCATCAGGTCATGCACGACCCGCTGACCGGGTTGCCCAACCGGGGGTATCTGCGCGAGCGCATCGAGCAGGTGCTGGAGCGACAGCACAAACAGGCGCAAGCGCGCTGCGCGCTGCTGTATTTGGATCTGGATCGCTTCAAGGTGATCAACGACAGCCTTGGCCATTTGGCCGGCGACGCGGTGCTGAAGGAAGTGGCCACGCGTCTGCTCGGCTGCGTACGCAGCCCGGCGGTGGTGGCGCGATTGTCCGGCGACGAGTTCGCCATTTTGCTGGAAGACATCCTCGACGGCGAGGTCGCGCAAAGTGTGGCCCTGCGCATTTTCGACGCCTTGAGCGTACCGTTGCCGATCGCCGGCAAGGAGCTGCAGCCGAGCACCAGTATCGGCATCGCCATCGGCGACACCCGCTACCGCAACGCCGACGATCTGCTGCGCGACGCCGACATCGCGCTTTATCACGCCAAGCAATTGGGACGTAAGCGCTACGAGTTGTTCGATGAAACCTTGGCCAAACACGCCATCGACGAGCTGACAATGGAGGCCGAGCTGCATCAGGCGATGCAACGCGATGAATTCGAACCCTACTTCCAACCCATTTTTCGCCTCGACGACGGCCTCATCGTCGGTTACGAGGCACTGCTGCGCTGGAACCATCCGCAGCGCGGCGTACTGGGTCCGACCAGCCTGCTCAAGGTCGCCCAGGACAGCGGGCAAATCGAGATGATCGACTGGAAGTTGTTCGAGCTGGCCTGCGCGCAGTTCGCCAAGCACGCGCCACCGGAGACTTTTCTGACGCTCAACGTATCGGCGCTGCATCTGCGGCATGCCGATTTCGATCTGCAACTGGTGAAGTTGCTCAAGCGCACCGGCATGCCGACGGCGCGGCTGATCACCGAAGTCACCGAGGGTTCGCTGCTGGACGATCCGGACATGGTCCGCGCCACGTTGGAGCGCTTGCGTGGTATCGGCGTGGGTGCCGCGCTGGATGATTTCGGCACCGGCTATTCCTCGCTGAGCTATCTGCATTCGCTACCGCTGCGCATGCTCAAGATCGATCGCGCCTTCGTGCATGCGCTGGACGATGCCGCCTATAGCAACAGCACCACCGTGGTCACGGCGATCCTGGCCTTGGCGCGCGCTCTCAACATTGAAGTGATCGCCGAAGGCATCGAAACGTCAGCCCAGCGCGAGCTGCTGCAGAACATGGGCTGCGTGCTCGGGCAAGGTTTTCTGCTGGGCTCGCCAGCGCCGGGCGGGCAGTGGTTTGCGCGTGACCGTCTGGGTGTGGATTGAACCGTTCACAGCAAGCGTGACGGCCTGTTCCCAGGCGTGACCGCAGGGCTGCCAAGGCCCGCGACGCTCATGCAACGCAATGCTTCATACGCCTGGACGTTAATACGTCTTTCAGGCCATGAATAAAAGTCGCGCTAGCGACCTATCGTGGACAGCTCGGGATATGCGGAAGATAGGCTTGCCAGCGTTGTACGGCACGCGTGTAGGTCGGCTGACGCGCCTGCCAGAGGCTGGCGGTGCTGATCGCCTGGGGTTGCCGCGTGGCGTCGAGTTGGCCTTCTGGCAGATCCAGCCACTGGAGCAAACGCGCGATGGACTGTACCGGCTCGGTGACGAAGTGCTCGTACGGCACGGTGGTTACTGCTTTGGGAAAGCGCCGTTGCCAGTAGTCGATGAGCCGGTTGCAGCCTTGCAGGAAGGCACCGATGTCCTGCCAGTCATAGGCGAACTCCTGCGTGCCGGGATGAAAGGACTGCGCCCATAGCGATAGCGCATTGTCGCGCGGTTGGCGTTGGCACTGAATGATCCGGGCCTGGGGAAACATCGCCAGGATCAGGTCCACATGCATAAGGTTGTGCGGCTGCTTGTCGATCAGCCAGCCGGTGTGGTTGTCGTCTTGCTGCAAATGGCGAGCGTAGAGGCGCGCGGTCGCTTCGAGTTCGGCGGGGCTGATCGTGGCTTGCTGGCCCAAGCGCGTGGCCAACTGCGTCAGCCAGCGCAGTTCACCGCGACTGGCAATTTCTGGATGCTGCGCCAGCCGCTGCGCCAGCAAGGTGGTGCCGGAACGTGGCGCGCCAACGATAAACAAGACGCGCCCGGCGTGAACGACCTGGCAATCGGGCCAGCGCCGTGGCTGCCCCAGGCGCTGCTCAACGCTGCGCCGCCAAAGTTTGCGCGACCAGACGGAGCCTTGCTTGCGGATCGCATTGGCCTGCCGCCAGTAGCGCGCGGCCTCGGCATGCGCGCCGACGTCGTCGTGCGCCTTGCCCAAGGCGAACGCCAAGCCGGCGCGCTCCGCATCGCTCATGGGGCGTTCTTCCAGCTTTTGAAAGGCCGCGAAATCAGGATGCCCGGCGTCGCTGTAGCGTTGTATCTCGGCCAGTGCCAAGGGGCAATGCCATGCCAGCGCGCGCGGGCTTTGCATCAACACATGGGTATGGTGCGCCCGCGCCTCCTCGAACCGGCCCAATTGACTGCACAGCCCACCGGCGTGCACGCGCAGGCGATCGTCGCGATTGCCCAGGGCGATCGCCCGGTTGCAGATGGCCGCAGCCTCGGCGTGCCGATGGCAATCGCTGAGTAATTCTATGACCAGCAAAAGCATGTCGGTGTCCAGGTCGGGCAGGTCACCCAGACCTTGGAGAACGTCACCGGCCGCCTGCAGGCGACCTTGTTCGTGCAACAGCTTCGCCAGTTGGATGCTGGCGAGCGAATGTCCGGGTTGCATGGACAGGGCTTGGCGTAAAAGCTGTTCGACCGTCTCATGTGCGCCGCGCTCGTGCAGCAGGCCGGCCAAGGCCACCGGCAGTTCGGCCTCGCCGGGGTGGTCGAGCAACGCTGCTTGCAAAACCGCCATGGCGGCCAAGGGCTGCTGCGCCAGGATCAGTTCTTGAGCGCGCAGCAGCGCGTGCGGTGCATTTTCAGCGCCGCCGCGGGGTTGGGGCGAGTGATGGCTCGGCGTGATCGGGGACATGCTCAGCTCGGCGATGGACGTCGGGGAGGACGCGCTGTCCAAGGTAACAGGCCAGGCGCCGCCGCGTTGAGTAAGGCGCAGTCCATCGGCGCCCGCCTCGGGCGCCTCGTGGGTTCGTGGTTCAAGTTTTTAGATCGTGCGGTTCCAAAACTGAGAGACAGGCACGATGCCGTCTCCAGCAGATACATCGCACGGTACGGCCGTTGCGCGATGAAATAGACATCCACCTCACACGCATCTCGCCGGCGGCGCGTGAGGCCACCGGCGCGGTGGTCGCTCAACTCTCGGCGGCGATCCGGCGCAAGGTCTGCTCGAAGACGTCTGGCGGCTGGCCACCCTGGATCAGATAGCGATCATTGACGATCACCGAGGGCACCGCGCTGATTCCCTGCGCTTGATAAAAACGCTCCTGCGCGCGTACCTCGGCGGCGTATTGGTCGCTTTGCAGCAGTTCGCGCGCGCGGTTGCTGTCGAGGCCGACCTGCTCGACCAGCTGCAGGAGCACCGGATGCGCGCTGACATCCTTACCGTCGGTGAAGTAGGCGATCAACAAGGCCTGCTTCAGCTCGGTTTGCTTGCCTTGCTCGCCGGCCCAATGCAGCAGCCGATGCGCATCGAAGGTGTTGACCACGCGCCGCCGGCTGTCCGCATTGAAGGTGAAGCCCACCGCCGCGCCGCGCTCGCGAATCGCTTCCTGATTTTGTGCGATCTGAGCCGGCGAGATGCCGTACTTATGCGCGATGTGTTCGACCAGATCCTCACCTTCTGCGGCCATTTGCGGATTGAGTTCGAACGGCTGGAAATGCAATTGGGCCTCGATCTCCCCTTCGAGCTGCTGTAGTGCCTGCTGCAGTGCGCCCAGTCCCACGGCGCACCAAGGACAAACCACATCGGAAACGAAATCGATTTTGAGTTGGGCGGCGGGCATCTTGGATTCTCCACAGGTATGGGGGCCTGAGTCACATAGTGCCAAGCCGGCAGGTGATCAAGTGCGTTTGACAGATGGGTACACCCCGGCAGCCAAGGCGTCGGCGGCACGCAATTTCCCACATGGCTTAGGCCAAGGCTTCAAGTAATAACTTCCGTGGCTCATGTCGCAATGCGTCATAACATGCGGATTGGGCCATGGAAAAGCTCCGTATCAGCCGGTATCGAAGGATCTGTCGCGGCATCCCGAAAAGCTGGCGTGAGTGGGGATTCAGTTTTTTTGCTGCTTAGTCAGGTAGTTTCTTGACGCGGCCGATATGCCACACGCGTCGTGCTGCCGTAAAATTTTTATTGGCAATCCGTAAGTAATTGGTGATACGTTCTTGCTCAAGTGCGGCTGGGGAGTGGTTCGCGTCGCACAAACCTGAACAAGCAAGAGGGGTTAGACCATGAATTTTCGGACAAAAAATTTGTCATCGGCTGTGCGCCTTGCACTTTCGCTCGGTGTGATCGCGGCTGGCTCTTCCGGCGTAGCGTTCGCGCAGGACAACAGCGCGACCCAGCAAAGCAATACGTCAACGCAAAAATCGGCGCAGACGCTGGAGACCGTCACGGTCACCGGCTCGCACATCCGTCGTGTGGACGTAGAAACGTCCAACCCGGTCATTACGATTGATTCGGAGATGATCCGTGCCAGCGGCAAAACCACGCTGGGTGAGCTGGTTCAGCAGCTGCCGACGGTCACGGGTGGCAACACCAACCCGCAGGTCAACAACGCCGGCGGCGGTGGCAATACCTCGGTCGGCTTGCGTGGCTTGGGCGCACAGCGCACGCTGGTTTTGATCAACGGCAAACGCGTGATCACACCGGTCGGTGGCGTCGATATCAACTCGATCCCGGTAGAAATGATTGAGCGCGTCGAGGTGCTGACCGACGGTGCCTCCTCCGTTTACGGCTCCGATGCGATCGGTGGCGTGGTCAACTTCATCCTGAAGAAGGACTATCAGGGTGCCACCCTTACTCTCAACAATGGCATCTCCGATCGCGGCGATGGGGAGAGCAGGGGTTATACGTTTACCTTCGGCCAGTCGTCCGACAAGGGCAGCATCATGGTCGGCCTGGACTACAACAAGACCGATGCCGTACTTGCCGGCGCGCGCAAGCTCACCAAGAACGCGGTCAGCCTGACCAGCACCGCCAACGGTGGCGTAGGCCCGAAGATCGGTGGCTCCAGTATCGGCCCTCGGGGCAATCTTACTGTTCCCGCCTTCGACGCGATGAATAATCCGACCGGCTTGACGCCGGCGCAGCTCGGCCCATTGGCCGGTTGTGGCAGCGCATCGTTGAACGTCGGGGCGGCTGGCACCAGCGTCAATGACTTTCATTGCTTTGGTAATGCGGATCGCTATAACTTCGCCACGGTCAACTTGATCATGACGCCGCAGGAGCGCAGCAGCATTTTCGTCAACGGCACCTACAAGCTGGGCGATCATGTGGAAGCGTATGTGGACGGTTACCATAACAAAACCCGCTCTGCGTTCCAGTTGGCACCGGGTTTGTTGCAGACCGCCCAGGGCTTGAACGTTTCGGCCGATAGTTTCTACAACCCGTTCGGCAATCAGGCGTTCCCCGGACAGGGCACGGAGTTCTCGCAGCTCGGCGGTAACTTTAATACCCGGCAAGTGGAGGCAGGCAACCGCTCGGCTAATATCGCGACCACGACTGACCAACTCCATACCGGCCTGCGCGGCGACTTCTCCGTGTGGTCGCAGGACTGGAACTGGGACGCCGGTCTGGGCTATGGCCATATCGGCCAGGACACCATCACCGGTGGTCTGCCCAACGTCGCCAGTCTCAACCCGGGCCTGGGGCCGTCGTTTCTGGGCGGCGATGGTGTGGTCCGATGCGGTACGCCCGGCGCGGTGGTCGCCAACTGCACTCCGTTCAATATCTTCAACACCAATGATCCGGCCACGATCGCAGCACTGCGCGCGGCTACCTCGCCGGCGCTGAGCAATCAACGCTCGATCCAGCGCGTCTATTCGGTGGATTTGAATGGTGGCCTGTTCAATCTACCTGCTGGCACCGTGCAGCTGGCACTGGGTGGCTCTTATCGTAAGGAATACACCGCTAGCACCATCGATCCCGTACTCAGCATTGATCCGATCACGGGTACTTGCGCGCTGGGCAGTCAGTGCAGCTCGCCGCTGTCGGGTGCCTACAATGTAAAGGAGGCCTATGGCGAGCTATTCGTGCCGATCCTGAGCGACCTTCCGTTCGCCAAGTCATTGAATGTAACCATCGGCGACCGCTATTCGAAGTTCAGCACGTTCGGCAGCACCAACAACACCAAGTTCGCGGTGGAATGGCGTCCGTTTACCGACCTGTTGCTGCGCGGCACGGCGTCTGAAGTGTTCCGTGCGCCGACGATCAGCGACGTGTTCCAGGCGCCGCTCAGCGACGCACCCAGCTTGTCGAGTGACCCGTGCGATGGCATCACCGTGGCCAGCCCGGCTTGCGTGGGCGTGCCGCTGAACGGCACCTTCGTCAACCGCAACGTCGCTCAGCAGCAACAGACCAACGGTTTGTTGTCGGGCTCGCAATTCTCCGGCCTGCAGCTCGGGCCGGAGCGCGGCAAGTCGTTCGACTTGGGCGCGGTCTATTCGCCGAGCTACATCGACGGCCTGAGCCTGAGCGTGGATGCGTGGCACGTCTATCTGAAAGACGTAATCACCTCGATTGGCGCGCAGCAGGTGCTTAATCTGTGCGCAGCCGGCAGTGATGCCTTCTGCCCGCTGATTCGTCGCGTGCAGGGCGGCAGCCAGGCCGGTCAGATCATCCAGATCGTCGAGCCCACCGGCAACTTGGGTCGTTCCGATACGGCTGGCGTCGACTTCTCCGGTCGCTACCGCCTGCCGCAGTTCGATTTCGGCAACTTTACGCTGGGTCTGGATGCGACGTACCTGCGTTACTACAACATCGACACCGCGCCAGGCACTGCGGGTAACGAGAAGCTGAAGTTCGCCGGCAAGTTCGGTTCCTTCGGCAGCAGCTTGGCTTCGGCCTGCCCGACCGGCGGCGGCGTGTGCTTGTTCCCGCGCTGGCGCGGGCAGGGCTTCGTGAACTGGACCATGGGTAACTTCGATGCCAGCTGGCGCATGCGTTACATCGGTCGTTTCCAGATTGATGAGGATCTCAACACCGGCGTGCCGTTGAAGTACGGTGCGACGACCTATAACGACGTGTCGCTCGGCTATAACATCGCGCCGATCAACACCCGCGTGGATTTCGGCGTGAACAATCTGTTCGATAAGCAGGCGCCTCTGCTGTATGCCGACAACACGCTCAACGCCAACACTGACCCGAGCAACTTCGACCTGCTGGGCCGCTATTTCTGGGCTCGCGTGACGGTCAAGTTCTAA
>JBEVMS010000279.1:0-10076 GCA_040508515.1 Dyella sp.
AACGCGCGCGCGGTCAGCAGTCTGGATGAATTGCTGCAACGTGCCGACGTGGTCACCCTGCACGTGCCGGAAACCACCGCCACTCGACTGATGATCGGCGAGGCGCAGCTAAACCGCTTGCGCAGAGGCAGCGTGTTGATCAATGCCTCGCGCGGCACCGTGGTGGATATCGATGCGCTGGCTGCGGCGCTGCGCAGCGAACACATCGGCGGCGCGGCGATCGACGTGTTCCCGCTCGAACCCACGGGCAACGACGATGCCTTCGTCTCGCCGCTGATCGGTATGGACAACGTCATTCTGACCCCGCACATCGGCGGCAGCACGCTGGAGGCGCAAGGCAATATCGGACTGGAAGTGGCGGCCAAGCTGGTGCGCTACAGCGACAACGGATCGACCTTGTCAGCGGTGAATTTCCCGGAGGTGTCGCTGCCGGAACACCCGAACAGTCGCCGCCTGCTGCATATCCACCGCAACGTGCCCGGCGTGCTCTCGCGCATCAACGAGCTGTTCTCCGCCGGCAACATCAATATCGACGCGCAGTTCCTGCAAACCGATACCAAGCTCGGCTACGTGGTGATCGACGTCTCTGCCGATGTCACCCAGGCGATGCAGTTGAAGGACAAGCTTTCGGCGATCCCCGGTACGTTGCGCACGCGGGTGCTGTACTGATCGACCGGGCGCCACGCATCGCGTGGCGGCCTGCATGCGCGCGCCGAAACATCGGCGGCGTGTCGCGCGCAACGAAAAACGGCGCCCTACGGCGCCGTCTTCGTATATCCAGTGCCGTATTGGTCGGGGCGGCGGGATTCGAACCCACGACCCTCTGCCCCCCAGGCAGATGCGCTACCAGGCTGCGCTACGCCCCGACGGTACGGCAAGACGATAAGTGTAACAGCTTAACCGGCGTGGCCGGAAGCCATTGGTGCCAATAAATCTCAGCGGCGCAGCAGGCTCAGCACTTCTTCCAGCTCCATGCGCACCTGGCGAACGATCTGGTGCGAGATGCTCGCCTCCATGCGTGCCTGCGGGCCTTCCAGCCGCGCCCGCGCGCCGGTGATGGTGAAGCCCTCGTCGTAGAGCAACGAACGGATCTGCCGGATCATCAGCACATCGTGACGCTGGTAATAACGCCGATTGCCACGGCGTTTGACCGGGTTGAGGGCGGGAAACTCCTGCTCCCAATAGCGCAGCACATGCGGCTTGACGCCACACAACTCGCTGACCTCACCAATAGTGAAGTAGCGCTTGGCCGGGATGGCGGGTAATTCGGTGTTATTCCCTTGGTCCAGCATAGCCTTCGACTCTCACCTTGAGTTTCTGCCCTGGTCGAAACGTTACCACCCGCCGCGCGGAAATCGGAATTTCCTCACCGGTTTTGGGATTGCGTCCCGGTCGCTGGTTCTTTTGCCGCAGATCGAAGTTGCCGAAACCTGACAACTTGACCTGCTCACCCCGTTCCAGTGCTTCGCGAACCACCTCGAAATAGGCGTCCACGAATTCTTTTGCCTCACGCTTGTTGAGACCCACTTCGAGGAAAAGCCGCTCGGCCATTTCCGCCTTGGTCAGCGCCATCTCATCCTCGCAATTTTGCCTTGCATATGTGCTCCAACGCAGCGACCGCTTCACGCACGCACCGGTCGGCGTCGTCGTCGGTAAGCGTGCGTGAATCGTCCTGCAAAATCAAGCCCATAGCGAGACTCTTTCGGCCATCTTCGACGCCCTTGCCGCTGTAACGATCGAACAAACGCAAGCTTCTGAGCTGACCACCAAGACTGCCGCGCACCGCCTGCTCCACCTGCGCCCAAGTCACGGCTTCGGGCAAATCCACCGCGATATCGCGGCGCACCGAGGGGAAGCGGCCGATCGCCTGCGCGTGCGGCAGACGCCGCGCCAGCAGCGGCTCCAACGCCAGTTCCAGCACCTGCACATCCGGCCCCAGATCCAGCGCCTTGGCCAGTTGCGGATGCAGCGCGCCCAGATAACCGGCCACTACGCCATCGCGCAGCACGCGCGCGGCGCGGCCCGGATGCAGCCAGGACGGCAGTTGTTCCGCGTCGAACGACCAGCGCTGCGGCTCACCACCCCAGGCGATCAGGGCGTCCAAGTCTCCCTTAAGATCGTAGAAATCCAGCGCGCGGGTCGGTTCGCCCCATTGTTCGGCACGTGCTGCGCCGCTGGCGACGATCGCCAGGCTAGGCGTTTCCAGCGGCGGATCGCCCGCCGCGAAGACCCGCGCCACTTCGAACAGCCGCACGCGCTCCTGCTGGCGCGCGCGGTTGTGTCGCAACGCCTCGACCAAGCCCGGCAACAACGAGGGACGCATCACCGCCAGGTCGGCCGAGAGCGGATTGGCCAGCGGCACCAGCGCCTCGCGCAAGCCCCAGCGGGCCAGCAGCTCGTCCGCGACGAAGGACAGATTGACCGCCTCGTAGTAGCCGCGCGCAGCCAACTGCTCGCGCAGCGCCAACTCGCCGATGCGCGCTTCCGGCTCGGCCGCCAGCGCCAGCTCGCCGCTGGGCAGATGGGTGGGAATCTGGTCGTAGCCGAAGATGCGCGCGACCTCTTCGATCAGGTCTTCCTCGCGCTCGATATCGAAACGGCTGCTCGGCGCGGCGACCTGCCAGCCGTCCGCGTTCGCCACGATGTGCATGCCCAGCGCGGTGAAGATACGCAGCACCTCGGCATCGGCCACCGCCACGCCCAGCACCCGGCGCAGGCGCGCGCGGCGCAGCATCACCGGTTGCGGGGTGGCGATATCGGCCAGATTCTCGGCGATCAGCACCGGACCGGCCTGGCCGCCGACGATCGCCAGCAGCAACTCGCTGGCGCGCTCCAACGCGCGTCGGGGCAGTTCGGGGTCGACGCCCCGCTCGAAGCGGTGCGAGGCATCGGTGTGCAAGCCGAGCTTGCGCGCGCGGCCAATGATCGCCGCCGGCGCGAAGTGCGCGGCCTCCAGAAATACGTGGCGCGTGCCGTCAGTGACGCGCGAATCGTGCCCGCCCATGATGCCGGCCACCGCCAGCGCCTTGGCCTGATCGGCGATCAGCACAAAGCCCGGATCGAGCTTGGCCTCGTTGCCGTCAAGCAACTTCAGGCGCTCATCAGCGTGCGCATGGCGCACCACGATCTCGCCTTCAAGCCGGTCGTTGTCGAAGGCATGCAGCGGCTGGCCCAGTTCCAACATCACGTAATTGGTGACATCGACCACCGCACTGATCGGGCGCAGCCCGGCGCGACGCAGGCGCTCGGCCAGCCACAGCGGCGTCTTGGCGCGGGCGTCGATGTTCTCGATGATCCGGCCTAGATAGCGCGGAGCAGCCGCGCCGGCCTCCAGACAAATGCCGCGACGCGCTTGTGCGGTCACCGGCACCGATGCCTGCTCGCCCAGCCGAACCGCGCTACCGAACAGCGCCGCGACATCATGCGCCAGGCCGTAGAGGCCCAGGCAATCGGGACGGTTTGGGGTGAGCTTCAGCTCGAAGCTGGCGTCGGGCAGGCCCAGATAATCGGTCAGCGCCTGACCGAGCGGCGCGTCGTCGGGCAATTCCAGCAGGCCGGAGGCGTCGGCATCGATGCCCAGCTCCTTCGCCGAGCACAGCATGCCGCTTGATTCCACCCCACGCAGCTTGGCCGCCTTGATTGCGATACCGCCGGGCAGTTGCGCGCCGACCTTGGCCAGCGGAATCTTCAGCCCGACCCGCGCATTCGGTGCGCCGCAGACGATTTGCAGCGGCTCACCATGACCGGCATCGACGCGGCAAACCTGCAGGCGATCGGCTTCCGGGTGCTTCTCGGTGGCGACGATCTGCGCCACCACCACGCCGTCCAGGCTCTCGCCCAGCACGGTCAGTTCTTCCACTTCCAGCCCGGCCATGGTCAGCGCATGCGCCAGCGCGGCACGGTCGGCCTTGACCTCGACCAGCTCGCGCAGCCAGTTCTCGGAGAATTTCATTGCGTCGGATTCCTGCCGGGGTTTAGGCGAACTGCTTGAGGAAGCGCAGGTCGTTCTCGAAGAACGCGCGCAGATCGGAGACGCCGTAGCGCAGCATGGCGAAGCGCTCCACACCCAGGCCGAAAGCGAAGCCGGTGTAGCGCTCCGGATCGATGCCGCAGTTCTTCAGCACGTTGGGATGGACCATGCCGCAGCCGAGCACTTCCAGCCAGCGGCTCTGTCCGTCCTCCGTCTCCCAGCGAATGTCCACCTCGGCCGATGGCTCGGTGAAGGGGAAATAGCTGGGGCGGAAACGCATCTCGAAATCACGCTCGAAAAACGCGCGGATGAACTCGGCCAGCGTGCCTTTGAGATCGGCGAAGCTGGAGGTTTCATCGACCAGCAGGCCTTCGATCTGATGGAACATCGGCGAGTGGGTCTGGTCCGAATCGCTGCGGTAGACCTTGCCCGGCGCGATGATGCGGATCGGCGGCTGCCGACCGAGCATCGAACGGATCTGCACGGGCGACGTATGCGTGCGCAGCAGCCGGCCGTCGCCGAAATAGAAGGTGTCGTGCATGGCGCGCGCCGGATGGTGCGGCGGGAAATTCAGCGCCTCGAAGTTGTGCCAGTCGTCCTCGATCTCCGGGCCATCGGCGCGCTGGTAACCCAGCCGGCCGAAGATCGCCGCGATGCGCTCCAGCGCACGGGTGATCGGATGGATGCCACCGCGCTCACCGTCGCGTCCGGGCAGGCTGATGTCGAGCTTCTCCGAGGCCAGCCTGCGGTCAAGCTCGGCTTGCTCCAGCGTCACCTTACGCGCGCTCAGCGCGTCGGCCAGGGCATCCTTGAGCCGATTGACCTCAGCGCCGCGCGCCTTGCGCTCGTCCGGCGCCAACGCACCCAGCGCCTTCAGCGCTGCGGTGACGATGCCGCTCTTGCCCAGCAGGCTCACCCGCAAGGCGTCCAGCGCCTCCAGGTTGCCCGCGTTGTCGATCTCGGCCAGCGCCTCGCGGGCGCGGCGGTCCAGGTCGTCCATCGATGCGACTCCGGTCTACTGCTATTGAACGATCATTCCGACGCGTGGCCGGACACTCTCGCGGCACTACCGGCTGCAACAGCACGGGCGGTGCTCGGAGTCCCAAAACAAAAACGGGGAGGAGGCTGTGGCCTCCTCCCCGCTTGAACATCGTATCGCCGAGCGCGTTGCGCTTAAGCGATCAAGCGGCCAGACCGGCCTTGGCCTTCTCGGCAATCACGCCGAACGCCTGGATGTCGTGCACGGCGATATCAGCCAGCACCTTGCGGTCGACGGTGATACCAGCCTTGGCCAGACCGTTGATCAGACGGCTGTAGGACAGACCGAACTGACGGGCGGCGGCATTGATACGCACGATCCACAACGCACGGAACTGACGCTTGCGCTGCTTACGGCCGATATAGGCGTACTGGCCAGCCTTGATGACGGCCTGGTTGGCGGCGCGGAATACCTTGCGACGGGCGTTGTAGTAGCCCTTCGCGCGGCCGATGATCTTCTTGTGACGACGACGGGCGGTAACGCCACGCTTTACACGAGCCATGGTTTATCTCCTCGTCTTACAAGTACGGCAACATGCGCGCTACACCCTTGGTGTCGCACGCTTTCAGGTGATTCGGTGCACGCAGACCACGCTTACGCTTGGTCGACTTCTTGGTCAGGATGTGCGACTTGAAGGCGTGACCGCACTTGATTTTTCCCGACGCGGTCTTGCGAAAACGCTTCGCTGCCGCACGGTTGGTTTTGATCTTGGGCATCGTAATGCTCCTTGAGAGGGGTTTGAGACCCCGGTTTCTGACTGATCTGGCGGCAGCCATTGCGGGCTACGCTTTCCGTCCTGCCACGATCGGTGCACGACCCGTCCTGTTAGGTCGAACCGACGATTATACAGAGATTCACCGGCTAAATGGCAAGTGGGAAACCGGGTCATCGCGGTGGGCTTGATAGCGACCGCACCGGACCCGCCGCGTGCGGAGACCGCAACCCACGCTGCTAGCGCGCCGCAGCCTCGGCCTGGCGCGCAATGACCTGGCCAACCTCCGTGCCTATCGTGTTTCGCCGCCACTGGGCACTCGCGCCCCAATGCCGCAATCGACACTCGCACAAACGAAACGGCGACCTTTGCGGTCGCCGTTGTGGCAGCGCTTACTGCTGCTTTTTCTTCGGGCCGATCATCATGACCATCTGTCGGCCTTCCAAACGCGGGAAGGACTCGATCTGGCCATTGTCGCCCACGTCTTCCTGGATCTTTTTGGCCAGGTTCTGGCCCAGATCCTGATGCGACATCTCGCGACCGCGGAAACGAATGGTGACCTTGACCTTATCGCCCTCTTCCAAGAAGCGAAGCATGTTGCGCAGCTTGATCTGGTAGTCGCCCACGTCCGTAACCGGACGGAACTTCACTTCCTTGATCTCGACCTGCTTCTGCTTCTTCTTGGCCGCCTGGGCCTTCTTCTGCGCTTCAAACTTGAACTTGCCGTAATCCATGATACGGCACACCGGCGGATCGCCGTTGGGCTGGATTTCGACCAGATCCATGCCCGCTTCCTGCGCCAGTGCTAGCGCTTCGTCGCGGGTAAGAATGCCCAGCTGCTCGGCATCGGCGCCGATGACACGAACCCGCGGGACGCGGATTTCCAGGTTACGACGGTTGCCCTTGTTGTCGGTGGTAGCGATACCACGATCCTCCAGAAGAAGTAATGAAACTGACCGCTCGGCGCTCAGCGCCGGGTTTCGGTCACCAGTCGTTCGATGAAATCGGCCAGCGGCATGCTGCCCAGATCTTCACCCGAACGGGTACGCACAGAAACAGCCCCGGCTTCTTTTTCGCGGTCACCGACCACGAGGAGGTAAGGCACTTTCTGTAACGTATGTTCGCGGATTTTATAGCCGACCTTCTCATTGCGCAAATCGGCGTGTACGCGGAAGCCTTTATCGACAAGGGTTTGCGTCACCTCGCGCACATAATCGGCCTGCGCATCGGTGATACTGAACACCGCCGCCTGTACCGGCGCCAGCCACGGCGGCAGATTGCCTGCGTGGTGCTCGATCAGGATGCCGATAAAACGCTCCATCGAGCCGACGATGGCCCGGTGCAGCATCACCGGATGGCGGCGCTGCGAATCCTCATCCACATACTCCGCGCCTAGGCGTTCAGGCATCATGAAATCCACCTGCATGGTGCCGACCTGCCAGGCGCGACCGATGGAATCCTTCATGTGGTACTCGATCTTCGGGCCGTAGAAGGCGCCCTCGCCCGGTAGCTCCTCCCATGACACGCCCGCGGCGGACAACGCGGCGCGCAACGCGGCCTCGGCGCGATCCCACACCTCGTCGGCGCCGATCCGCTTGTCCGGGCGCAACGCGATCTTCATCGCGATCTCGGTGAATCCGAAATCGGTATAGACCTGCATCGCCTGCGTGTGGAAGGCGGCGACTTCAGCCTCGATCTGCGCCGGGGTGCAGAAGATATGCCCATCGTCCTGGGTGAAGGCGCGCACGCGCATGATCCCGTGCAGCGCGCCGGACGGCTCGTTGCGATGGCAGCCGCCGAACTCGCCGTAGCGCACCGGCAGATCGCGGTAGCTGTGCAGCGTTGTGTTGAAAATCTGGATGTGGCCCGGGCAATTCATCGGCTTGAGCGCATAGGTGCGCTTCTCCGACTCGGTGAAGAACATGTTTTCCTGGTAATTGTCCCAGTGCCCGGACTTCTTCCACAGGCTGACGTCCATGATCTGCGGGCCGCGCACTTCCTGGTAGCCGCTGCGCTTGTAGACGCCGCGCACGTACTGTTCCACGGTCTGCCAGATCGCCCAGCCCTTGGGGTGCCAGAACACCATGCCCGGGGCTTCTTCCTGCTGATGGAACAGATTCAGCTGCTTGCCGATGCGCCGATGATCGCGCTTCTCGGCTTCTTCCAGTTGCAGCAGGTAAGCCTTGAGATCTTTGTCGTTGAGCCAGGCGGTGCCGTAGATGCGCGTCAGCATGGCGTTGTTGGAATCGCCGCGCCAATAGGCGCCGGCCACCTTCATCAGCTTGAACGCACGCAGCTTGCCGGTGTTGGGTACATGCGGGCCGCGGCACAGGTCGGTGAATTCACCCTGGCTGTAAAGCGACAACTGCTCGCTGGCCGGAATGCCCTCGATGATTTCCGCCTTGTACGCCTCGCCCAGTCCGCGAAAGAACGCCACCGCTTCGTCGCGCGACTTGACGCTGCGCGTTACCGGCAATTGCTCGGCGACGATCTTCAGCATCTCCGCCTCAATCTTGGGCAGATCGTCGGGCGTGAGCGGACGCTCGTAGGCGAAGTCATAGAAGAAGCCGTTGTCAATCACCGGACCGATCGTGACCTGCGCGCCCGGATACAGGCGCTGCACTGCCTGGCCCATCAGATGCGCGGTGGAGTGGCGCAGGATATCCAGCGCCTCGGGGCTTTTATCGGTGACGATTTCCAGCCGCGCGTCGTGGTCGATCGTAAAGCCGGCATCGACCAACTGACCGTCGACCTTGCCGGCCAAGGTCGCCTTGGCCAGTCCGGCGCCAATCGAGGCGGCCACGTCCTGCACGGACACGGGATGATCGAACGGGCGCTGGCTGCCGTCGGGTAGCGTGATCTGAATCATGGGTTGATAACCTGCCGCGCCTTGCACAGGCGCGGATGCATAAATGTTGAAGCCATCACCGGAGTGCCTGGCCTGCGATGTCCATCGGGACACGTTGACTATGAAAGCGCGCCGCGCGCTCTTGGCGGACCGAAGGCGTGGCGTGTATCAGTGTGAGAATCGCATAGTAGACATGTCGCACACTCGGCCGGCGCAGGACGCGGGCCACCTTGGGTCGCAGGAGGATATAACAGCCGGAAAGCTAGGGCAGTGCCGACGCGCTGTCAACACGATTCGTGATGCGGCCTTTAGAATGGGGCTGGTTTTGAGGGAATCCACCCATGCGTATTCTGGTCACCGGCAGCGCCGGCTTTGTCGGCGCCGCCCTCTGCGAGCGTCTGCTCGCGCGCGGCGACCACGTCCTGGGCTATGACAACCACAACGACTATTACGATCTAGCGCTGAAAGAAGCCCGCCTGGCGCGCTTTGCGGCGCATCCGCACTACAGCCACCGACGCGCCGACCTGGCCGATGCCAGCGCGCTGAACGCCGCCTTCGCCGCGTTTCGACCGCAGCGCGTGGTCAATCTGGCCGCGCAGGCCGGCGTGCGCTACTCGCTGCAAAATCCGCACGCCTATGTGCAGAGCAACCTGGTCGGCTTCGTCAATGTGCTTGAAGCCTGCCGGCATGGCGGCGTGGAACATCTGGTCTACGCCTCCTCCAGCTCGGTCTACGGCGCCAACCGCAAACTGCCCTTCGCGGTGAACGATGCCGTGGACCATCCGGTCAGCCTGAACGCGGCGACCAAGAAAGCCAACGAACTGATGGCGCACACCTACAGCCATCTCTACGGCCTGCCGACCACCGGCCTGCGCTTTTTCACCGTCTACGGACCTTGGGGCCGACCGGACATGTCGCCGTTCCTGTTCGCCGATCGGATCAGTCGCGGCGAGCCGATCGACGTTTTCAATCACGGCCAGCACAGCCGCGATTTCACCTACATCGACGATATCGTCGAAGGCGTGATCCGCACGCTGGACCATCCGGCCGAAGCGGACCGGAGCTACGACGCCGAGCGCCCCAATCCAGGCACCTCCGACGCGCCCTATCGGATCTACAACATCGGCAACGACCAGCCGGTGCAACTGCTGCGCTTCATCGAGCTGCTCGAACAGAACCTGGGCCGCCACGTGGAAAAACGCCTGCTGCCGATGCAGCCCGGCGACGTACCCGACACCTGGGCCGATGTCTCGGCGCTGCGCCGCGATGTGGGCTACGCGCCTACCACCTCCATCGAAGACGGCGTGGCTCGATTTGTCGCCTGGTATCGGCATTGGAAAGGCGCGCGATAAACCGCTAACGGAACGTCATACGCGCGCGGACGTGCCACTCTCGCCCGGCTTCAAAACGGCTTGGCGATCACCAGATAGATCACCGCCAGCAGCATCAGCACCGGTAACTCGTTCAGCCAACGCAACGACCTGCCGGTCGGCAATACCTCGCCGCG
>JBEVMS010000286.1:0-4213 GCA_040508515.1 Dyella sp.
ATGCGACGATCACGCCGAACAGCATCAGGTTGCCCAGCAAGGAGGACAGCGACGCCAAGGCCACCGCCGACAGCGAGGCCAGCAACGCCAGCAAACCCGCCAACAGCAAGCCACCGCCGCCGAGCCAGCCCAGTACGACCGGGTCCCATAATTTCAATCGCTGCATCCAGGCCACCGACAGCAGCCCGGTAAGGTTGGCCGCGAAATGCGCCAGCAGGATCGGCAGAAACACCAAGGTCGGATCGTGCGCACCAGCCTGCGCGCGGTACATGAACACAGTGACCGGTAGCAGCGTCAATGACGACGCATTGAGCACCAAAAACAAGATCTGCGCGTTGCTGGCGGTATCGGCGGAGGGATTGAGCGACTGCAACTCGCGCATCGCACGCAGCCCGATCGGCGTGGCGGCGTTGTCCAGCCCCAGCGCATTGGCGGCAAAATTCATCGTGATCAAGCCGATCGCCGGATGCCCGCGCGGCACTTCCGGCATCAAGCGTGCGAACAGCGGCCCCAGCAACCAGGCGAGTTTATCGATCAGTCCGGCCTGCTCGGCGATACGCAGAAAACCCAGCCACAGCGTCAGCGTGCCGAATAGCAGCACCATCACCTCGACCGCCAGCTTGGCCATCGCGAACAGCGCGGCGACCACCGCGGCGAACACGCCCGCATCGCCGCCGATCAACCAGCGCGCCAATGCCGCCAGCGCCGCCACCAGAAAAAAACCGAACCACAACCGGCTCAGCATCCGGACGTCCGTTTGGTCACGGCGCGACAACCCCGCGTCGAGGCGCGAGCGCGTAGTGTCTTGACGTTCGCGCAGGTGGCGGGCATGGGTGCATTGTGGGCGACAAGCTCAACCCGCGCCAAGCCCCATCGCGCGCCGGCGGGCGTCTTCAATGGTCGCGGTGTGGGACGCGCGCAGCATCCACCGCATACCCCATAAAAAAACGGCACGCCGTTGCCGGCGTACCGTTTTATTCAAACTACGACACCGCAGTCGCCTCGGCTAGCCGAAGCGATTGCCGCGAGTCGATCAGAACCGCTGACGGTAATCCAGGAACCAGAAACGGCCCGGCAGATCGTAGTAGTTGGCATCGAACGAGCTGTCCGCGCTCGTCGTGTACAGGATCGGCGGGTTGCGCGCGAAGATGTTGTTGACGCCGATCGACAGCGAGCCCTTCCAGGGGAAGTCATAACCCACCTGGGCATCGTTATAGACGATGGCACCGACGCGGTTGAGTGGCTCGATGGTGCCGCTGGAATTGACGTAGTTCGGACGGTTGCACTGGCTGTCGAAGTCGCAATCCTCGCTCAGCGCACTCTGGTAGCGCACGCGCCACTGGGCATTCCACGAGCCCAGCGACCAGTTGGCCGTCAGGTTCGAGCGCACGCGGAACACCGGCGCGCCGCCGCCGTACATACCTACGTCCTGCTGCGGCGCCTGGCCCGGCAGGATCACCTGCTCGAACTTGTTCACATAGTTGGTATCCCAGGCGAAGCGCAGGTTGCCGAAGGCCATCTGCGGCAGGCGGTAGCCGACATGCAGATCGTAGCCGGAGGTCTGCTCCGAACCGATGTTGACTTCGGTTTCCAGCAGCGAAGTGATCGTGCCGTTGGGCGCGCGCGTCAACAGGGCGCAGGATGCTTCATTGCTCTGGTTGTAGCACTGGT
This sequence comes from Dyella sp., assembly GCA_040508515.1. Taxonomy (GTDB): domain Bacteria; phylum Pseudomonadota; class Gammaproteobacteria; order Xanthomonadales; family Rhodanobacteraceae; genus JBEVMS01. The sequence continues at coordinate 1,672 of JBEVMS010000286.1, forward strand.
CCAGAACGGTGGTGGCATCCAGTTCCGTGATCACGTTGCGGATGCGGATCTTGTACCAATCCAGCGACAGATCCAGACCCGGCACGTAGGACGGGCTGTAGACCAGGCCCAAGGTCTTGGAGACCGACTTCTCCGGCTGCAGTTTGTCATTGCCACCGGTGATGAAGGGCTGCGGCGTCTGCGTGCCGTAACCGTTGGTCTGCTGGTAGTTGGCCGGCACGCCGCGGGCCACGCAGTTACGCGCGGTCGTCGGGTTGAGCGAGGCCGAGCCGGAGACGGTATCGCACGGATCGTTGAAGGTGCCGAAGTCAGCCGCAGCGCCCTGGAACAAATCCTCGATCGTCGGCGCGCGGAAGCCATCGCTGTAGCTGCCACGCACCAGCAAGTCGTTGATCGGCTGCCAGGTAAAGCCGTACTTGTAGTTCTCGGTCGAACCGAAGTTGTTGTAGTCCGAGTAACGGCCGGAGACGTCCACGTTCAGCGACTTGGCGAACGGCAGATCCTTCAGCAGCGGCGCGGAGAACTCCAGGTAAGCCTCGTTGACGTTATAGCCGCCATCGGTTGGGCTGGCCACGTTGCCCGAGGAGAAGCCCGCCTGGGTGATCGAATCCGGATTGAACGAGCCTTCCAGGCGGCGATACTCATAGCCGGCCGCAAACGACAGGTCGCCCGCCGGCAGCGGCGCGATATTGCCGGTGATATTGGCGGTGAAATCGTGCGTGGTGGTATCGAAGCTGGCGTGGTCGTTGTACATGATGTACGCCAACTGCTGCGGGGTCAGACCGCCCTTGGACGACAGCAGGTTGATCGGCGTGCAGCCCACGATCGGGTTGCCCGGCGTGCCGCAGGTCGCCACGCCGTTGTTGAAGAACGACGGCCCCAGGCCATTGGCCAGGTTGGCCACGTTGACTTCCCCGTTGGTGGTCAAGTTGGCACTGAGGTGATCGTAGGCGTAGGTGGTGTCCCAGTCGAAATGGTGGCTGCCCAGATCAAAGGTGCCATCCAGGCCCAGGTCGATGTGCAGGTCGTTGTTCTTGTTTTCGCTGGTACGCGGACCGGCCTCGACCGTGCGGCGGCGGATATCGCTGATCTGCTCGCCGGTGGGGTTATAGACACTGTCGGGGCTCAAGCTGAGCGACTGTTCCAGCGGCGTGGTGCCAAAATCCGGCCCGATGCCCAGCGGCGTGGCAGCCAACTGTCCGTTCGTGGTGCGCTGGTTGTAGGCGATGGTCGAGCGAAACGAAATATTGTTGTTGAAGTCATATTTCATCTGGCTGTAGATCGAGTCGCGCTTACTAGCCTGCAGCAGATCGGTCTGCTGGTTGGTGTTGTAGCCCTCGGTAGCCGACGAGAACGGGTGCGGCGTGCCGCCCAGCAGCGAGGTGGTCGTGCCGGTCAGCGGATCCACATAGACGCCGTGGTCCGGGTAGGAGCTCAGGCCGACGCCCGGATGACCAAAAAACGGCGCCGACGAGATCGCATAGGCACTGTCCGGCACCGCATTGGTTTCGGTGTGTTGCACATTGAAGACGATCGAGCCCTTGTCGCTGTGCATGCCAGCGGTAAAGTCGGCCGTCTTGGAGGTGCCGTCACCGTTGCCGTACTTGCCGTAGTTGATGTGCGCTTCGACACCATCCATATGATCTTTGGTGATGATGTTCACCACGCCGGCCACCGCATCCGAACCGTAAATCGTCGACGCACCATCCTTGAGCACATCCACGCGCTCGATGATCGAGATCGGAATCGTCGAGATATCGGTGGTGCCGTCGAGCTGGGTCGACCAGCGACGGCCGTTGACCAACACCAGGGTGCGCTGCGCGCCCAGGTAGTGCAGATCGATCGTGCTGGAACCTGCTTCGGTGCCCGAATTGTTGTTGGTCGCACGGCCGATGTCGGTGGTCGCCACCGGCAAGTTGGCCAGCAACTGATCGACCGTGGTGTAACCGGACTTTTCGATCTGCTGGCGATCGATGGTGATCACCGGCTGCGAGGTCGCCATATCCACGCCGCGGATGCGCGAACCGGTGACGCTGACGGTTTCCAATTGTTTGGCGCTGCTGGCCGACGGTGCCGACGTGCCGGCGTCCGACGTGCTCTGTGCGAACGCGGTCCCTACCACCGGCGCCAGAATCAAGGCTGCCAATGCACAAGCAAGCTGATTACGCTTCATTACGTACTACCCCATATTTCTTGAAGACGAACACCATCCGCCCGACCCAGCAAGGTCAAGCAAGTGCCAATAAATGAGCGAAGCCAAGGGATTACCCCTAGCTAAGCGGGATCGAGTCTTCCACCTTAACGACTGTCATACAAGTCATTAACGTTACAAAAATATTTTGCGTAAATCGCAATGAATAACTCGCACATCCGACAATATTTTGCTTATCGCAAAAACATAATGATTAAAATCAGTGATGGCGCCGATCTGCGCCATCCAACGCCATGAAGATAGCCTCGCAAAATTACAATTAATTGCGCAAAACCTTATTGTCTCTGAACTGATGCAAAACAGCCTGCCCGCTTCACATGAAACTCCTGG
>JBEVMS010000009.1:0-9934 GCA_040508515.1 Dyella sp.
GCACGGACCGAGTTCCGCTGCCGTGTCTCCTTTTACACGCGCTAACAACACTGGATTCATAGGCTCGACGGCTAGCGCTGCTGCCGGGTCAAGCCGCCAACGTAAGCGGTTTTGTTAGCCGCGCTTAGTGGAAAGCATGTGGGTGCAGGCCTGAATCGCTCAGCCTTCCCCTCTGACGTTCGTGAGTACGCCGTGCGTCCGGTGCAGCGAATGTCCCCACGGGGCACCGTCCATGGAGCCACACGGGAACTGGCGAGGGTAGACCACATACTTTCATGCCGCCCCGCGACATGGATGCCATAGAAAGCTCACCCGTAGATAATGGTCGGCCCACCCGAGACATTCCCTATGACTGCCACGCTCCCTCTTTTACCTCCCTACCTGCCCCCTGTTGATCTCGGCTGGGACATGACACCCGAGGGCGAGCTGCTGCCCACGCACCCGGATGAAGACAGTGCGAGGTGGATCTATCGCTCGCAAGCCTATGCACAAGCGCTGCGGATGGCGATGGCGCAAGCTAACGTGGGCTTGCCTGCTGACTTGTCGCCAGAACAGCGTGAGATGGCGGCCTGGATGGTGCGCAAGATCGAAGTGATGACCTTGCAGTACATGCTGCAGTGGGGGCTGAGCTACGACGGCGAAAACGATGAGCCTCCGGCGGCAGCGAGGTAGGCGCGCGTTAGGCCTCACCGTGCAAGCATGGCGAGGCGATCGTTCACCGCATGCTTGGGTTCTTAGCGCAAGCCGCATAAACGCTTCGGCGGCGCTACGATGATCAATGGATAACCGGCGGCCCTTCACCTTCACGCCCATACCCAAGCAAACAGCATCCGCAACGCTATGCTGAGCCAGCAGACAAACGAGGGAGAGCGGCATGAACGACCATCAGGCACGCGGCGAACTCAGGATCAGTCCCGAGGCCTTCCCCCAATGGGCGGCCGACCGTTTGGCCGCGCATGAGCGTGCGCTGGCAGCGCTGCATGGCAAGACGCGCGCGATGGAGTCGGCGCTGGGTCTGGTGATCGGCTTTCATCCCAATGCTGAATTGCTGCGCAGCAAATGGCAGGCCGCCAGCAGCGATCTGGTCGACGTGGCGATCGACAGCGAGCTGTTCGAGGCGCCGGCATTTCGCGAGGCTTTTCAGTCGACCATGGCCTTCGTGTCACAGGTGCTGGATGCGGCGGCGGAACGCCAGCGTGGCGATTGAATGCGGTGGATTGAAGACGAATGAACTGCAGCCAGCGCCCCTAAACATTGCCCGCCGACGCCGCGTCCCAGATGCGGCTACAGCAAGCGGGTGTGCCGATTAATTGCTTCGCCAGAAGTGCCGTGCTCGCCTGCCGTTAGAAGCCGTAATTAAGCAAACGCGCCAAGTCGGCACCGCTGCGAAGCGTCAACGGGTGCATCACCGCCTTGAACGGATAGATCGCATAACGCCAGCGCATGATGCGCCTGGCGTTATGCCGCCACGTTTACATCTCGATGCAGTCGAAGTGGACATCGGTACTGACGTCTTCGTCGTAGTTCACATCGGCACGGGCAAAGCCGAACAAGCGCAGAAACTCGCTCTTGTAGCCGGCGTAGTCGGTGATCTGCGACAGGTTTTCCGTGGTGACGGTAGGCCACAGCGCCTTGCAGGCCTGCTGCACATCGTCGCGCAGCTCCCAATCGTCCAGGCGCAAGCGCCCTTCTTCGTCCACCGCCGGTGCCTGTCCGTCGACGCGGTACATCACGGTATGGAACAGCCGATTGATCTGCTCGATGGTGCCTTCGTGCAGCCCCTTCTCTTTCATGATGCGAAACACCATCGAGACGTACAGCGGAATCACCGGGATCGCCGCACTGGCCTGGGTGACCACCGATTTCATCACGCCGACATGCGCGTCCAGCCCCTGCGCGGCGTAGCGCTCGCGCAGCTTGCGCGCGGTGCCGTCCAGGTGCGCCTTGGCGTGGCCTAAGGTGCCGTGCCAGTAGATCGGCCAGGTGATCTCGGTGCCGATATAACTGAAAGCCACCGTCTTGGCCTGCTCGGCCAGCACGCCGGCCTGGCTCAGCGCATCGATCCACAGCTCCCAGTCTTCGCCGCCCATCACGGTGACGGTATCCTTGATTTCCTGCTCGGTGGCCGGCTCGACCGATACCTCGATCACCGTATCGCGATTGGTATCGACCGACGTAGCGGTGAACTTTTCGCCGACCGTCTTCAACGCCGAGCGCACCACGTCGCCGGAGTCCGGCAGGCGCCGCAGCGGCGAGGCCAGCGAATACACCACCAGATCGACCGAGCCGCCCATGTCCTGCTTGATCAACTCGATTACACGGGCGCGAGTCTCGTGCGAGAACGCATCGCCATTGATCGACTTGCTGTAGAGGCCGGCCTGCTTGGCCTGCTGGTCGAACGCCGCCGAGTTGTACCAGCCGGCGGTGCCTGGCTTGGTTTCGCTGCTGGGCTTTTCGAAGAACACGCCCAACGTGGCCGCGCCGTAGCCGAAGGCCGCGGTGATTCGCGAGGACAAACCGTAGCCGGTAGAGGCACCGATCACCAGCACGCGCTTGGGACCGTGCCCCTGATCGGCCGATGCCTTGGCAATCTTGATCTGATCGAGCACGTTGTGTTCGCAACCGACCGGGTGGGCCGTCGTGCAGATAAAACCACGCACCTTGGGATGTATGACCACGCGTTGTCTCTCCAATAACCATGCAATCGGCCATTTTAGCCTTAGCCGCAGGCCGTGCGCTGCGGTATCGGACGATTCATGCCTGGATCCGGGCGGCAAAGTCCGGGCAAACAGCACGCACGCCATGGCATTCGTTAGGGCTGGCCGCCGCTTCGGATGGTGATTGAGATGGCAGAGAAGCCACCTTAATCCATTGATTAAAATGTCATTTCAGGTGAGTGATTTTTCACCGCAACACGTGTGCGATAAATTCGAAGGCGCATTCGCCGCGAGTGAATTCGGCCAGCGTCGAACGGTGTGCTCTGCCCATGCCCTCATGCGCTATCCCGCGAGGATGTGACGAGGCAGCCTTCTTTCAGGCCAGCGTGAGGCAGGTTTATCGTTGGCTTGGAACACAAGTTGCAGTCTCGGCGCAGACTTTATCTCGCACTGTGTGAGAATGTAATTCTTACCTTGCACGGCACCCCATCCATGGTTGTCCCCAAAGACGCTTTCCGACGGTTCCAGGAAGAACTTGCCGCGATCGACCGCCAGTTAGAGCAGCGTTCGGCGCAAACACCCGCCGAGGCCAAGCTGGCCCAGGCCAAGAACGAATTCCTCGCACTGCGCGAGCGCCATCAGCTGACGGTGGCCGATGTGATCGCCTTCTTCCCCGAAGAAGAAGGCATCAGCTATTTGCAGCAATTGATCGCCCAAGCCGAGGCCAAGCCGACACGGGGGAAAAAGGCCTCATCGCCAACATGATGGCCGTTTAAACGGCCAATCGGCCAGATTGGCCATCACCCATCATCGATTGCCACCTGTTATCTGCCAGCCCCGAAAAATTTTCTTCTTTGACAGCCTTTGGGCGACCGGGCGATCGCTGGAAACTTGACCGGGCAGGATCAGCCTCGAGTGCCGTCGAGCGCGCGCTGAGCGCTCGCGCCACGTGCCCATACGACGCAACAGCGCGGCCAGCGATGCCGGCGCAAGCCCGCGTCGTGCGCAGACTGCACGATCCGCGCAGTGCGAAAGGGTGCAAACCTTACGGCGTGTATTCCAAGCACACCCAGCCAGACCGCTCACGGGCGATCGGGCTGAGCGATATCCCAGTGATCACGGTTCAACGACCGAAGATGATTTCTTGGCCCTCGTGATCGCGATCCCAGCCGCGCAGCTCATCGCGGATATGCGCGATGCGCTGGCGACCAAGCGCATTGCGCTCTCCATCCAGTACGTGACCATCGAGCAATTCGGCCAGCCGTTGCGCGGTGGGCAGCATCGCGTCCCAGGCATCCAGCGCCGAGATCGGCGCAGGCAACGTCATGAAAAAACTCAGCCCCGGCGTTTGCAGCAGGTCGATCCGGCTGACGTCGAAGTTACCCGGCTTGACCATATTGGCCATGCTGAATATCGGACCGAGTTCCGGCTTGCCATCCAGCATGCGGTGGTAAATACCCATGTCGCCGTATTCCAAACCGGCCTTTTCGGCTGCCACGATCAGGTCGGCCCCGATAAACGGGCCGCCATCGCGAGCCACCACGAACAGGCTGACGATGCGCTCCACCGGCCAATGCGCGGGGCGGCGACCAAGCTCGGAACGCGGCGGCGGACGCACGGCCGAAGCTCCGGCGCTGGAGGCCACTGCCGGGGCGCTGCTCGGCGACGAAGGCAATTCATCGATGATCGCGCCGGGCGATGGCGCCACGCTGATCGGTGCCACATCTGGCGCTGCGTCGCTCCCATGGTTCGGTGTGCGCAAGGTCTGGAGGATCGAGGCCGTGGCGCTGGACAACTTGCTGGCCGGCGCGGGTTTGGCGCCGATCTCCGCCGCCGAGCCACCCCCGTGGCGCTCACCGGCCAGGGTTGCGCCCAGGCGTTCTAGTTCCTCGCGCAGGCCGACATCCAGCTCGCCTTGCGCCGGTGCGCTTCCCTGCGCCGAACGAATGTCTCGCAGGAACTCACTTTCGTCCTCGTCCAGGGCGGAAAATGAAGGCTCGCTTGCCTCATCGCGCGCGCCAATGGTGGGATCGCGGCGTTCCGGTCCGCGCTCATTGGCGGAGCGACGCACCCCTTGTTCTTGCTTGGGCTGGCCGTACAGCCAAAGGGCGATCAGCACGATCACACCGACCACCAGTATCGAAATGCCGATCGCGGGATCCCAGGCAAGGGCGAGATTAGTTTGCATAGTCATAAAAGTACCTCAGGCTGCGCCGGCAAGTTTAGCCGCTTCGGCCAGATCCACCTGCACTAATCGCGACACGCCCGGCTCGCGCATGGTCACCCCGCACAACTGCGAGGCGGCTTCCATCGTCGCTTTGTTGTGGCTGACGAAGATGAACTGCACTTTCTCACTCATTTCCTTGACCATCGCCGAGAAACGCCCGACGTTGGCCTCGTCCAGCGGCGCGTCCACCTCATCGAGCAGACAGAACGGGGCTGGATTGAGGCCGAAGATGGCGAACACCAGCGAGACTGCAGTCAACGCCTTCTCGCCGCCGGACAACAAGTTGATATTGGACACGCGCTTACCTGGCGGACGCGCCATGATCGCCACGCCGGTGTCGAGCAGGTCGTCACCGGTCAACTCCAGATAGGCATGCCCGCCGCCGAACAGTCGCGGGAACAGCTCCTGCACACCCGCGTTGACCTTGTCGAAGGTTTCCTTGAAGCGTTGACGGGTTTCCCGATCGATCTTCTTGATCGCCCCTTCCAAGGTTTCCAGCGCGCTGACCAGATCGGCGAGCTGGTTGTCCAGATAGGTCTTGCGCTCGCTCTGTTCGGCGTGTTCCTGGATCGCCGCCAGATTGACCGGTTCCAGCCGCACGATTTTCTGGCCGATCTCGTTTAATTGCTGACGCCATTGCCCCGCATCGACATGCTCGGGCAGCTCGGCCAGCAAAGTCTCCAATGCCAGCCCGGAAGCGGCGATCGCCTCGGCCAATTGCTGCGTGCGCATTTCCAGCGCCTGGGTCGCCAGCTTCTTTTCCGAGAGCTGCTCGCGCAGCCCACCCAGACTCTGTTCGATCCGTTGGCGCTCATGCTCCAGGCGCCGTAGCTCGGCATCGCAATCCTCCAGCGCGCGGCGCGCCTCGACCAGTTGCTTGTCGACCAGCAGGCGTTGATCCAGGTATGCCTGCCGCTCGGCCTCCAACTCGGCGATCGGATCGGAACCGGCGGCGAGTTGCTCCACGATCTCGTCGCGCCGCTGGATGACTACGCGCAATTGCGCGTCGAGGCGCAGCAAGGCCTGTTCCAGCGAGCTGACGGTGGAGCGTTTGGACTCCAGCGACACTTCCAGCGCATGCGCCTGCTCGGCCGCCTCGCGTGCGTTCATGCGCGCCTCTTCGCGAGTTTCCAGTAAGGCGCGCCGCTCGTTTTCCAGCTCGCGCCGCTGGTCTTCCAGATCGCCCATATGACTGACCGATTCGTCCAGTCGCGCGCGTGCTTCGCGTGTATGCGCCTGCAATTCGTCCAGTTGCTCGATCAATACGGCCAGTTCGTCGGCGACCTTCTCCGCCCGCGCCCGCGCCGTTTCTGTCTTGCCGCGCTGGCTTTGCAACTGACCGGCCAGTTCGGACTGACGCCGATGCGCGCCGTACAACTCACGCTGGGCGTCGTCGCGGGCGCGCTCGGTTTCGAACTTACGTGTGCGCAGCGTGTCCAGTTCTTCGCCGGCGATTTCGATGCGCTCTTCCAGCGTGGCGATCTGCTCGCCCAACTGGCGCATCTCGCGCTCGCGTGCAAGCACGCCGACCTGGTTGCCCTGCGCTCGGCGCACGCGCGCCCAGCCCGGCGCCAGCCATTCGCCGGCACGTGTGATCACCGATTGGCCGGCGTTCAAACCAGGCAGCAACTGGCGCGCCTGCTCCAACGAATCGGCCGCTTGCACGGAGGCCAGCATCGCCAGTGCCGCGGCCGGACCGCGCACCCGTGCAGCAAGGCTCGCTTCCTCGCCCGACGCGCCCTCGCGCGTGGCCAGCAACGCGATATCGGCATCGCCCAACGCGGCCAGTTCGTCGGCCAACGCGGCGGGATCGTCCACCAGCACGCCGTCGAGCAGACCGGCCAGCACGGTTTCCACCGCTACTTCCCAGCCCGCCTCAACTTGCAGCGAAGCGCCCAGCCGGCGCGCCTGATCCAACCCCAGTCGCGTCAGCCAACCGCTGGCAGCCGATTCGTCCTGACCGAGCGCGGCATGCTGCAAGGCTTCGAGCGAGGCCTGACGACCGCGCGCGGTCTGCAATTGCTGGCGCGCTTCGTTGAGCGTGGACTGGACCTGGCGTTCCTCGTCCTGCACCTTTTCGTAGGCCAGCTTGTGTTGATCGAGCAGATGGCCGAGCGATTCGACCCGCTCGTGCTGAGTCTCATGCTCGAGTTCCAACTGTTCGGCCGCAGCGGCCAGCGCATCGACATCGGTGGCTTGCCGCTCGGTTTCCAGCGCCTCGCGCCGACGTGCCAGATCGATCGCCTGACGGTCTTGATAATTGAGCTTGGTGCGTTCCACTTCGGCGGCGCGGCTGGCTTCGCCGGCGGTGCGCGTGTAGGTATCCCAGCGCTGTTGCCAGTCGGCCAGTTTGATTTCACTGTCGCGCTGCGCCTCGGCGGTGTCGTCCTGCATCTGTTGCAGGGTTTCCAGCCGGGGCTCGCCTTCAGCCAGAACCAGACGCAGCGCTTCGATCTGCCCGTGGTCGGTGGCGATATGCGCGGCCAGCTCGGCATGTTCGCGCTCGGCGTCGGCCTGGGCGCGGCTCAGGCGGTCGGCGGTTTCACGATTATGGCGCACCTGCTGTTCGACCCGCGCGATTTCCGCGCCGACCTTGTAGACCTCGGCCTGCACCGTGTTGAGGTGCTCACTGGCGCCGCCGTGGCGCTCGCGCACGGTTTCCAGCGTGGCTTCAAGCTGGCGTTGTTCGGCAAGCCGTTTTTCGATCTCGATCTCGGCCGCCGACAACCCCGCGCCCTCGCCCGCGTGCTGGCTTTTCAAACCTCGATATTCCAGCGCGCGCAGCTCGGCTTCCTTGCGGGTCTGCTCTTCTTTCAGCGCCTTCCAGCGTTCGGCGGCGCGCGCCTGGCGATTGAGATGCTCCAACTGCTTGTCAACCTCGTTGCGCACATCGCGCACGCGATCGAGGTTTTCGCGGGTGGCTTTGATCCGGCTTTCGGTTTCCTTGCGCCGCTCTTTGTACTTGGAAATGCCGGCGGCTTCTTCCAGATGCGTGCGCAGTTCTTCCGGGTGCGCCTCGATGATCTGACTGATCATGCCCTGCTCGATGATCGAGTAGCTGCGCGGCCCGAGCCCGGTGCCCAGGAACAAGTCGGTGATATCGCGTCGGCGGCAGCGCGCGCCGTTCAAGAAGTAACCGGATTGGCCATCGCGGGTCACCTGGCGCTTGACCGAGATCTCCGCGTACTGCCCGTACTCGCCCTGGATGGTGCCGTCGGCATTGTCGAAAATCAGCTCGACCGTGGCTTGGCCGACCGGTTTGCGCGCCGAGGAGCCCGAGAAGATCACGTCGGTCAGCGAGTCGCCGCGCAGCCGGCTGGCCGCGCTTTCGCCCATCACCCAGCGGATCGCGTCGATGATGTTGGATTTGCCGCAACCGTTGGGGCCCACCACGCCGGTCATATTGGCGGGCAGGTGCAGCGTGGTCGGGTCGACGAAGGACTTGAAACCGGCCAGTTTGATCGTGGTCAGGCGCATACGCTTATGTGTGCATCCCTAGCTGTGGCGCGGCCGGGAGCGGCCACGCCAAGTGACGATGTGTGCCAAGGCCCCATTGTGGCGCAATCGGGCGCTGCTGGCAGATTTTCCGCCCGCCTGATGCGACAGTGACCCCGGATGCAGAGCCACCGTCGATATGCCGGGTCAGCTTGATGGGGCTTCGGCCTCGATCGCCAGCGCGTGGATGCCGTTGTCCATCAGGCCATCGAGCGCAGCGTAGATCATCCGATGGCGCGCCAGTGGTAACTTGCCGGCAAACGCCGCGCTGACCACGCGCACGTAGAAATGCCCCTTGCCGGCATTGGCGTGACCGGCATGCTTATGGCCCTCATCGAGCACGTCCAGCTCCAGCGGCGCCAGCGCCTGAGTCAGCCGTTGCCGGATCTGCTCGACCATCGGGGTATTCATGCCGCGGGCAGCGCTTTGCGGAAGGGTTTGATGGTGACCTCAGCGTAAACGCCGGCAGCCACGAACGGATCGGCCTTGGCCCAGATTTCCGCCTCGGCCTGACTGGGAAAGTCGACCAGCATCAGGCTGCCGGTGAAGCCAGCCGGGCCCGGATCTTCCGATTCGATCGCCGGGAATGCGCCGGCGACGAACAGCCGCCCTTCGTCCAGCAACTGCTGCAACCGCGCGATGTGCGCCGGGCGGACGGACTGGCGCTTGGCCAGCGAATCGGGAACATCCTTGGCGATGATGGCAAACCACATAGCGATGACTCCAACGGGTAAATCGCGATTTTAGCTCAGCGCGCAAGCTCCGCCATGCCGCCCGGACATGACACCCAGGGCCGGTACTGGTCCGCTTCACGATGGCATGGCACGCCAGGGATAGGTGGCATCGGCCGGCACGAATAACGTCGGCCTGCTGCAATGTGTTCTGCCACCGTGCCTGCGCCAAGCCAGAGCCCGCACCCATCACACGCCATCGGAAGCCAAATGGCGCGCGATTTCCAGTGACTGCGCGCTCAGCTCTGCTCGGGACGCATATAGGGAAACAGCAGCACGTCGCGGATCGAGGCCGAACCGGTCAGCAGCATCACCAGCCGGTCGATGCCGATGCCGAGGCCACCGGTGGGCGGCAGGCCGACTTCCAGCGCGCGGATGTAGTCGGCGTCGAAATGCATCGCCTCGTCGTCGCCCGAGTCCTTGGCGTCGACCTGGGCCTGGAAGCGCGCGGCTTGATCTTCCGGATCGTTCAACTCGGAGAAACCGTTGGCGAGCTCCTTGCCGTTGATGAACAGCTCGAAGCGATCGGTGATGCCTGCGTCGGTGTCGCTCTCGCGCGCCAGCGGCGACACTTCAACCGGATGATCGGTGATGAAGGTCGGCTGGATCAGCGTGTGCTCCACCGTGTGCTCGAAGATTTCCAGCAGCAACTTGCCCCACCCGTAGCCGGGCTTGACCTGGGCGCCGACGCGCTTGGCGTGCGCGGCCATCGCCTCGCGATCGCGCAGTTCTTCGCGCTTGATCGTGGGGTTGTGTTCCAGCACCGCGTCTTCCATGCGCCAGCGGCGGAACGCCGGACCAACGTCGATCGCCGCGCCGTCCCA
>JBEVMS010000029.1:0-17497 GCA_040508515.1 Dyella sp.
TCAGGAATAAGGCTATGCGGCGCATGGCTGTCTCTCGTCTCTCGGGCAGTCATGAAAGGGAATGCGGGGGTATCCCGCACCATCTGCAATCGGGGCGGGGGCCTGGCATTTCAAGAGCGTGCGAAGCCTCCCCCAAGGCCTCACCTGCCGCGCGTGCCTGGCTAGAATAACCGGATGAGCTACCGCGGACGCTTCGCCCCTTCGCCGACCGGAACGCTGCATCCCGGTTCGCTGGTCGCAGCGCTGGGCAGTTGGCTGTGCGCGCGCCACGCTGGCGGCCGCTGGCTGCTGCGCATCGACGACATCGACCCGCCGCGCGAACGCGCCGGCGCGGCGGCGGCGATCCTGGCGGCGCTGCCGCAATTCGGCCTGCTCGCCGACGAGCCGCCGTTGTGGCAGTCGCAGCGCAGCGCGGCCTACCAACACGCGTTCGCCCACTTGGATCAGCGCGGACTGATGTTTCCCTGCTGGTGCAGCCGTAGCGACCTTGCCGCCGCCGACGGTGTGCATCGCGACGGACGCTGCGTGGCGCCGGCCGATCCCCACCGTGCGCCGGCCTGGCGGGTGCGCGTGCCGGCCGACTGCGTGATCCGCTTCGACGACGCCTTACACGGCCCCCAAGCGCAGCCGATCGGCCGGCTAGGTGATTTCGTCATCCGCCGGGTCGAGGGCTATGCCGCCTACCACCTGGCGTGCGTGGTCGATGACGCGTATCAACACATCACTGAAGTGGTTCGCGGCAGCGACCTGCTGGACTCCTGCGGCCGGCAGATTTATCTGCAGCGGCAACTCGGTTTGCCCACCCCGTGCTACCGTCATCTGCCGCTAGTGCTGGCCGCCGATGGCAGCAAGCTGTCCAAGTCCAGCGACGCGCCCGCGCTGCTGCCGGCGCAGCCCTTGCCGGCATTACGGCAGGCGCTGAGCTTGCTGGGCGTACCCAAGGTGGACGCCGACAACGTGCCCGAATTGCTTGAACAGGCTTTGGCACGCTTCGATCCGGCGCGCGGTTGAGCCATCGTGCCTAGATACGCGAACTGGACGGCCAAAAGTCTCCCCGACGCTACCGAACTTCGCGCGTACCGGCTAGATTGGGCGGTACCAACCAACAGGAGAGCGGCATGACTCAAAGGACAGCCTTGGTTACCGGTGGCACGGGCGGCATCGGCGGCGCGATCATCCGCAAGCTGGCCAGCCAAGGGCATCGGGTCGTGACCAATTACCGTGATCGCGCCAAGGCCGACACCCTGCGCCAGACGCTAGCCGCCGAGGGCGTCGATCTGCTGCTGGTCGAGGGCGATGTTTCCGATCCGGCATCCAGCGCCGCCATGGTTGCGGCGATCGAAGCCCAGCTTGGCCCGGTTGAAATCCTGGTCAACAACGCCGGTATCACCCGCGACGCGGTATTCCACAAAATGAATTACGAGCAGTGGAGCGAGGTGATCAATACCAATTTGAACGCCTGCTTCAACGTCACTCGCCCGGTGATCGAAGGCATGCGCGCGCGCAAGTGGGGCCGGATCGTGCAGATCAGCTCGGTCAACGGCCAGAAAGGCCAGTACGGCCAGGCCAATTACGCGGCGGCCAAGGCCGGCATCCATGGCTTCACCATTTCGCTGGCGCTGGAAAACGCTAAATTTGGCATCACCGTGAACACCGTTTCGCCCGGCTACATCGGCACCGACATGGTGATGGCCGTGCCGCCGGATATCCGCGAAAAAATCATCGCGCAGATTCCGCTGGGCCGCTTTGGCGAGCCACACGAAATCGCCCACGCCGTGTCGTTCCTCGCGGGCGAAGAAACCGCCTGGATGACCGGCGCCAATCTATCAATCAACGGTGGCCAGTACATGGGTTGGTGAGGATGGGAATTGATGCGTGAAAGTGAGGCGCGGGGCTCAGTGCGCCTCACTTTCTCCATTGAGCCCCTCACGTAGACTCAGGGCGCAACAGTTTTTCCAATAGCTTGCCCACGGCGGCGAAGGCAAAGGTGCCAGTGACGTGCGTCGCTGCGCCCAGACCGCCCCCGCCACAGTTCAAACCCAACGAATCGCTGCCCGGCGGGCGCATCCCGCCCACGCTTCCGTCAGGCTGCGGGTAGCGCACGTTTTCCATCGAATACACCGCCGAAACGCCGAAGAAACGATCCGGGTTGCGCGGAAAGCCGTGCGCCTGACGGAGTTTTTTGCGAATCAGACTGAGCATGGCATCGTGCTCAGTGCGCGACAGATCGCGCACACGCACCAAGGTGGCATCGCTGCGCCCGCCGGCCGAGCCGACCGTAACCAGCGGCAGCTTGCGACGGCGGCACCAGGCGATCAGCTCCAGCTTCACCCGGAAAGCATCGCAGGCGTCCAGCACCGCGTCGTAACCGCCGCCCAATAATTCGTCCAGGCTACTAGGCGTGAGAAAGCGCTCGATCGCGATCACCTCGATCGCCGGGTTGATCGCGCGCGCGCGCGCGGCCATCACCGTCACCTTGGGCTTGCCGTACTCGCCATCCAGCGCCGGTAGTTGGCGATTGGTGTTGGACAGGCAGATCTCATCGGCGTCCAGCAAGGTCAGCCGGCCGACCCCACTGCGCGCCAACGCTTCCACCGCCCAAGAACCGACCCCACCGATGCCAATCACCAGCACATGCTTGGTGCCCAATTGGTCGAGGCTGCCGACGCCGTACAACCGGTCCAGGCCACCCAGGCGTGCCCGTGTTTGCTCGCTCGATGACACGCTCATGGGGTCCATGGGGTCATGCCGCCGCTGGCGCGCGAAAGCTCGCGGATCGGCGCTTTGCAGTACTTCACAAACAAACTCCAATGCGCTGAAAGTTGGGTATTTTATCCTTGAATGTGTTGGCCGGTCCGGTATCCTCGCAAAAACTTTCCTTTAAAAGGATGCTGCCGGCATGCGGACCGCGTGGTTGATTGGCCTGGGCCTGGTCATCGGCATATTGGGCAGCGTTTCTGGAATCACTATCTGGCGCCAACGCACCCCGCTGCCGGTTGCGGTCATGACGGTCATGCAACACCACCTGAGCCAGTTGCAGGACGCGCTCAAACAGAATCGCTGCCATGCCGCCGACAGCGCGCGTCATCTGCAGCGATTAAGCCAAACGGCGACCGATATCGATGCTGCCTTCCCCGGTGCCGATGGCGATTTCTTAACCCATGCCACAGACCTGCGCGAAAAGCTCAATCGCGCCGTCACCTCAGCGGCGGTTGACTGTGCCACCCTGAGTCAGGCATCGCAGTCAATCGGCCAGGCGTGCGATGCCTGCCACCAGCAGTACCGTTGATACCTGGAATGGCGCCAATCCGGTCCACGACGGCGGGGGTGAGTCAAGTGATGGCAATACAACTAGGCCTGCGAAAACGATGGACGCGCTTCGTGCGACTGCGCTGGTGGGCGCTGCGCCAGGCGCTCACGCGTTTCGAAGGCATGATGTTCACCCATACTCGGTACCTGGAACCGAAGATGATGGTGCTGAGCATCATGGGTAGTGGCAGCATGCTGGCCTACTACCCGATCTGGAAGTACCTGTTTCCGCAACCTTACGAGAATCTGCCGCTGCGGATTACCGCCGCCGTATTGCTGGCACCGCTGGCGTTCATCCGCTGGTGGCCACGTCGCATCAAGCACTTTTTGCCGGCTTACTGGTACGGCGTGCTGACCTTCAGCCTGCCGTTCTTCATCGGTTATATGACGCTGCGCAATGGCGCCAGCCCAGCCTGGCTGATGACTCATCTGGCGGCGTTGTTTCTCAGCATGATGCTGGTGGATCTGCTGAGCTTCAGCTTGATCTTCATCACTGGCAGCGTGTTGGCGGTGCTGGTCTACATGCTGGGCCAGCATGACCCGCTACCGACCAGCGCGTTGATCGCCTACATCCCGTTGTTGATGTTCGCACTGGGCGCGGGGCCTGCCGCCAGCTTGTCGCAGCAGATCGCCGAGCAGACGCGCATCGACGCGCTGACCAGCGCCTCCAACAATATCGCGCACGAATTGCGCACTCCGTTGGGTGCACTGCGCATTGCCGGTCAGGCGATCCGGCGCTTCTTGCCCGATTTGCTGAAAAGCCACCGAACCGCCTTCGACGCCGGCCTTGATGTGCCGGAACTGCGTGCCGCGCACCTGAACGCGCTCGACCGCAGCCTGGACGTGATCGATCATGAGGTCACCCATGCCAATACGGTGATCGACATGCTCTTGCTGGCAGCGCGTCCCATCGGCAAGATTCAGCTTGAGACTGTCCAGGTGCGACACAGTCTTGAGCAGGCGCTGGAACGCTACCCCTACAATTCGCGCCATGAACGCGAACGGATACACTTCGACCGTAGCAAGACCGACAATTTTGAATTGCAGGCGTCCGAGACCCTGCTAGTCCATGTGATCTTCAACCTGCTGCGCAACGCCTTGTTTCACACCGGCCGTGCCGGAAAGGGCGATATCTACCTGAGCATCGAGAACGTGCAGCAAGAACATCGTATCCGGGTGCGTGACACCGGGCCGGGTATTCCACCGGACGTGCTGCCGCGCATTTTCAACCGATTTTTCTCCTTCAGCGGTAACGATCGCAGCAATGCGGGCCTGGGGATCGGGCTAGCCTTCACCCGGGCCGCGGTGGAAAACATGGGTGGACAGATCCGTTGCTACTCCCAATGGGGCGAGTTCACCGAATTCGTGCTGTCCTTTCCGGCCGAGGAGGAGGCAACCACCTCATGAGCTTCGGTATCCAGGGCGATATCCAGCCGTTCTATTTCCCCACCACGACGGTCTTGGTGGACGACCACGAAGAATACCTCGACGTGGTGCCGTTGCTGCTGGACCCGATGCTGCGGGTGCGCACCTTCAGTTCGCCGCGTGCGGCATTGTCGATGCTGGGCAACGGCAGCCGTCCGGTGCCCGGTGGCGGTTGGTTGTACCGCTGGAAGGATCGCCCCTCGCAAAATCAAGAATTGGTGGCGCTGGACGTCGACTCCATCCACCGCGTGGTCTACGACCCGGAACGCTTCTCCGAGGTGTCGGTGGTGGTGGTCGATCAGTTGATGCCTGAGATGGACGGCATTGATTTCTGCCGGCGGCTGGCCAATCCCAACATCGGCAAGATCCTGCTCACCGGCCGCGCCGACGACGCTACCGCGATTGAGGCATTCAACGCCGGGGTGATCGACCGTTTCATCCGCAAAAACGACCCGCTCTCGATGGAAAAGCTGCAGCAGGCGATCATGACCCTGCAACGGCGTTACTTCGAACGGGCCAGCGCTTTCGTCTCCGAAACGCTGGCCCTAGGCAACTTC
Organism: Dyella sp.; assembly: GCA_040508515.1. Taxonomy (GTDB): domain Bacteria; phylum Pseudomonadota; class Gammaproteobacteria; order Xanthomonadales; family Rhodanobacteraceae; genus JBEVMS01. Next base: position 5,292 of record JBEVMS010000029.1, read on the forward strand.
CGTTTTTTGCGCGACAAGGCTTTCCAAGAAGTGCTGGACAACATCACCGCCACGTTCCAACCCGTGGAATGTTATGTCCACGTCAATCCAACCGGGTTGCTGCTGATCGACGCTTGGGGCATCGGCCGTTTCCTGCTGGTTCAGACCGATGACGACTTACGCGCACACTACGAAATCGCCTCCGACCATGGCGCGCCGGCAAGTCTGCTGGCCGCTCTGCGGGACGGCGATTCACTGCCTTGGTTTGGCTCGCGTGATGGTTTCTATCACGAGAAAATTCTCCACCCGGAGGCCGGTCTTCATCCGGCCACAGCGATACGCGGCGAGCAGTGGTATTACTACGCACTGATCGACCAGGTGGAGCGTTTCCAGTTGCGTAACGTCAAGTCGTATCGCAGTTGGCTGCGCGAGCAGGATATGCACCCGACAACAGGCGCGCCGTCAGGCTGATTCCTTAGCGTAGTCGAAACACGCCAGGGCGCTTGGACCAGCAGGACTTGCGTCCGCTCACGCCCGTGTGAGCGGCGTGTTTTTGCTGGCACCTTGCTCTTGGGAACGTGAATCGAACGGCTTCGGCGCGGTTTGTGGATAGCACCGGTTTTTGTTCATCACCTGCTCCGGTCGATAGCAAGATGCCGCAAGGACCACCTCGGGCGGCATGGCATGGATGCACTCATCCCATCCGCCCAACCCGAGGAAAGGTCATGTCGAATATCTCCCGTCTGTCACCGCGCTCCCCCCTTGCCGCCGAACTGCCTGACTTCGTCAGTCGGCGGGTAGAGCGTTTCTACAATGATCGTGTTCGCGATGCATGGAGCGGTGGGTTTATCACCCATAGCAACGTGCATCCTGGCCATGGCGATGTTGTCTTACAAAGCAATGATTATTTGTCGATCGCCAATCACCCCGACATAGTGGCCGCCCAATTGGCCGCATTACGTGACCAGGGTAACGGTTTGATGATGTCCAGCGTGTTCTTGCGGGAAGACGATCCGATGCACGAGCTCGAACGCGAGCTGGCGCAATCGCTTGGTTTTGCTGAAGGCATGCTGGCGCAATCAGGCTACCTAGCCAATACCGGACTGCTGCAATCGGTGGCTGAAGAACGCACGCCGGTATACATCGACATGCTGGCGCATACCTCGCTATGGGAGGGGATTCGTGCCGCGGGTGCCAAGGCGATCCCGGTATTGCACAACGAACCCGACCACATGCGCCGGCAGGTTTTGCGCAACGGACCGGGGGTGATCGTGGTCGATGCGGTTTACAGCACCACCGGCGCACTCTCCCCGTTGGCCGATTACGCCAGCATCGCGACTGAGTCGGGCAGCGTGTTCATCGTCGACGAGTCACATTCACTGGGCACCCATGGCGTCCATGGTGAAGGCTTGGTCGCGGCACTGGGGTTGCAGGCTCAAGTGCATTTCGTCACCGCCAGCCTGGCCAAGACCTACGCCTGCCGCGCCGGCTTTATCGCCTGCCCACCGCGACTGCGTGATTACCTCAGTTTCGAGGCGTTTCCGGCGATTTTCAGCTCGGGCCTGCTGGCGCATGAAGTGGCAGCGATCGGGGCTTCACATAAAGTGATCCGCAATGAAGGCTGGCGCCGCACGCGGCTGCACCAGACCACCCGCCGGGTGCGCAATGCCCTGAGCGCGATGGGTTATCCGATCGGGCTGGGCAGCGAGCAGATCATCGCGTTCGAGGTTGGCAGTGAGCCGGAAACCCTGCGTGTCCGCGATGTGCTGGAAGCCCATGGCGTGTTCGGCTCGGTGTTCGCCGCGCCGGCCACCGCCAAAAACCGTGCACTGATCCGGCTGACCTTGAATGCCGGCATGACCGACGCGCAGATCGAACGTCTGCTGGCCGTTTGCCGCGATCGGCGTAACGAGCTTGATCCGGCCAACTGGAGTGCCAGCCGACGCCTGCGCCGTGGCGTAAGCGAAAACATCGAGCAGGTTGCCTGATCGATCTTCGGCCAGCCGCCGTACCGGTGCACCTCACGGCGGCGGTACGGCAGCAGCAATCACCGTGGCCACTTGCCACCCAGGATCTGCCGGAACGTCACCCAGTCACCAAGCAGGCTCTACGGCGCAAAGGTGGCTGGGCGATTCTTCCGGTAGAAACCAAGCCCGGCGCAGCCAGCCATAACCAGAGGAGCGCCAACCCATTCGCCCCAGGCCACTTGAGGGCCGCCACCAGCACCATACGCTCCACTAGCGAGCTAACCGTAGAATGCACAGCCGGCGGCAAGTCCAGCCGCGACGCTCACCGTAATAAGGGTCAGAACTTATCGCTGGCGAAACTAGGCATGCGCAAGCTCAAACCGATCAGCAATCCCGCGCAGCCTAGTCACGCGCTCCTTCCATCGCGCGCGTCAACGCAGCACCGAGGGATGTACGCCCATTAGGTAGGTAGCGGAATGAAATCATCCTCGTCGCCGGGCACCGTGCCGAAACGCCGCGCCTGCCAATCCGCCTTGGCCTGCTCAATCCGTTCGCGGTTAGCTGCGACGAAGTTCCACCACAGATACCGCTCGCCATCCAGCGGTGCGCCGCCGAACAGCATCAAGCGGCAGCTTGCCAACGCGCGCAAAGGCGCCACATTGACGCCGCCTTGCACCGCCATCTGGCCGGCCGCAACCGGCAATCCGTCCCAATCCAGTGCGCCATCGACCACGTACACGCCACGCTCGTGATGCTCCTCGGGCAGGCTCAGGATGGCCCCGCGTCCAGCGTCGCTTCGATGAAAAACATCGGCGCGTAAACCTTAACCGGCGACACCTCGCCATACGCATTACCGGCAATGAGCACCAGTCCGACACCGGGCCACTGCAAGCGCGGCAGGCTTTGCGCGCCATGATGATGAAACTCCGGCGCCACCTCGGCATCCGCCTGCGGCAACGCCACCCAGACCTGGATACCGTGCAGCACCTGCTCCTGCGCACGAGCCTGCGGCGGCGAGCGTTCGGAATGCACGATGCCGCGACCGGCAGTCATCCAGTTGACGTCGCCGGGGTGGATGTCGGTCAGGCTGCCCAGGCTGTCGCGGTGACGGATCGCGCCTTCGAACAACCAGGTCACCGTGGCCAAGCCGATATGCGGATGCGGGCGAACGTCGATGCCATGCCCGGCGCCAAAACGCGCCGGGCCGATATGATCGAAAAACACGAACGGCCCGACATGACGCGTGCGTAGATCCGGTAGCAAGCGCTGCACCGAAAGCGCTTCGCTGAGCTGGCGCTGGCTACCGCTGATCAGGATCGGACTGGGTTCCATGGCATCGCTCCGGGGCGCGTTTTACCAGGCCCGCTGATATTGGCTGGGCACGCTCACGCTGGCGCCCAAGTGCTGCGCCGCATGCTGCGGAAAGTACGGATCGCGCAGGCTTTCCCGGGCGATCAACACCACGTCGGCCTGACTCTGTTCGATGATCGCCTCGGCCTGCGCCGGTTCGGTGATCATGCCGACCGCGCCGGTCGCGATGCCGGTCTGGCGGCGAATCTGCTCGGCGAATGGCACCTGGTAGCCCGGACCAACGGGAATCTTCACATGCGGCACCAGACCGCCGCTGGAGACATCCAGCAGATCGACACCCAGCGGCTTAACCTGCTCGGCCAGACGCACGCTTTGTTCGATATCCCAGCCGCCCTCGGCCCAGTCGGTGGCCGAAATACGCAGCCACAGCGGCAACTCAGCCGGCCAGACCTCACGCACCGCCACCAGCACTTCGCGCACCAGCCGCGTACGGTTTTCGAAACTGCCGCCGTAGCCATCCGTGCGTCGATTGCTCAAGGGCGAGAGGAATTGATGCAGCAGATAGCCATGCGCGCCATGCAATTCCACCAACTGGAAACCTGCCTGCAACGCCCGCTGCGCTGCCGCGCGGAACTGCGCGACCACCGCGACGATGCCGGCCTCGTCCAACGCCTGCGGCACCTGCCAGTCGGCGTCGAAAGGAATCGCCGAGGGCGCCACGGTCGGCCACGCGCCTTGCTGCGCGCTCAACGAGCCACCGCCCTCCCAGGGCCGCTGCGCGCTGGCCTTGCGGCCGGCATGCGCCAACTGCACGCCGGCGATAGCGCCCTGCGCGCGGATGAATCGGGTAATCGGCTGCCACGCCTCCAACTGCGTCTGATTCCACAAGCCGACATCGCCGGGCGAGATGCGCCCCTCAGCACTGATCGCGGTCGCCTCGGCAATCACCGCGCCGGCGCCACCCACCGCGCGACTACCCAGGTGCACCAGATGCCAATGCTCAGGCACGCCATCGACTGCCGAGTACTGGCACATCGGCGAAACCACCAGTCGGTTGCGAAGTTCCAGTTGACGTTGCGTAAAGGGTTCAAAGAGTTTCATCGGAGGCTCGCGGAAAGCACGGGAGAAGAATTTCATATGCCGCTTCGGCCTTGGCAAAACAAGCGTAAAGATCTACTCACACGGTGATCGCAGCGTTCGTCGTACGACGCTGGCAATGGGCGGCGATCTGCGCCGCCACCGCAGCCGGGGCCTTCATCCAACCGAAGTGATCGGCACGCTGGCCCTCCAGTGCATCGTTGGCAAGCACTACGCGCATCGCCGGCGAGCGCGGCATCTTGCTTAACAGCCAGTCCAGTGACGCGGCCGGGGCCAGCCAATCGTCGCGCAATCGGATTCCAAGGACAGGACAATCCAGCTTGGCCAGAGCGTGCTCGAAGTCGGTACGCATGCCGCGCGCGGCGTAAACCCCGTGGCGTCCACTGCGCTCCCAGTCGGTGATCAATCGCTGCGCCTCATTCCCGCCGAAGCCCAACCGCCGTCCCGGAAAGTGACCCAGCAGCGACGCTAAAGCTGGCGCCAACGCATAGCCGACGCCGATCGTCCAGCCATGCGCGAAGCGTCGCCAATACGGCGAACCACTGGCCACCAGAGCCAGGCCGGCGAACTCGGCAGGATGCTGGCTGGTATACAGACACGCCAACTGGCCGCCCAGGCTGTGGCCACCGATCCAGCGCGGCACCATGCCGGCATGCGCCCGCAGGCTCGCCAGCGCGGCTGGTATGTCCCACTCCAACACTTCGCGATAGCCCCAGTTACAGCGCCGGCTGGCACGTCGATCACTGGAACCGATGCCCCGCCATTCATGCAGCGCCGTGCTTATACCTAGCGCGGCCAATGCCTGCGCCAAGGGCAAATAGTGACGGGCCGGCATACCCATTGCTGGAAGCCAATAAAGCAAGCCGCACGACACCCCTGCCGCCGGCTGCACCAGCAGTTGCGCGTTCGCTCCGTCAGCGGCTCGCACCGGCAGGATCAAGGCTGCCCTGGCGCCCTCATCCATGTCCCGGCCATCCGGCACGCATACACACCGCTCCCACGGTGATCGCATGCTGTGATTTCCCCATCCACCCCCGCCCGGTCGCACAAGGCCAGGTGCCGCCCTCCGCCGACACCTGGCCCGCGAGCGTCAACGCACTCAGACCGGCATAACCTCGTCGGCCTGCAGCCCCTTGTTGCCGGGGACTACTTTGAAGCTGACCTTTTGGCCTTCTTTAAGGCTACGAAAGCCCGAGCCGCTAATGGCGCGAAAATGCACGAATACATCCGGCCCGCCCTCGCGGCTGATGAATCCGAAACCTTTGGCGTCGTTGAACCACTTGACTGTGCCCACTTCACGATCCGACATGACTCACTCCGATCCGATTGACTCTGAGACCAGCCGGCCCGCCCGGGCCGACGGCTTACTGGGCATGCTGGAATCGGTGAAGCGCAGCGGCTGTAAGGTTCCGCAACGAAGCTCACGCGTGGCCAAGCAAACACAGTGAACGGAGCATAACGGATTTTTATAATCAAGTAGCAAGAGGACTATATACGGACACTCCACGCCTTCAGCACGGCATAAAAAAGCCGGGCATTGCCCGGCTTCAGACGCTTCATTCGCGCAGCCTTAGACCGCGGAAACCTCGTCGGCCTGCAGGCCTTTCTGACCCTGCACGACCTTGAAGCTGACCTTCTGCCCTTCGGCGAGGCTCTTGAAGCCGCTGCCGGCGATTGCACGGAAATGCACGAACACATCCGGGCCATTGTCGCGGCTAATGAAACCAAAACCTTTGGCGTCGTTGAACCATTTGACGGTACCGATCTGACGATCAGACATTGAGACACTCCTGAAGGATTTAACGAGACTCGACCTGCGCACATGCGTAGCCGGCTTAACTGGGTGTGCGAGGAAAACCCTAGGGTGAAACGATGTGGCAGATCACGGATCAGCGGCATCAGGCACCAAACTCTGGTGACCCCAAGCAAACACAGTGGCTGCACTATACCCGCTCGCTTGGGCCATGCGACAGCCCGAATTTGCATGCACGCTACTTCATCTTTCCTTTACGTCACGATGCGTTTAGCCTGCGTCATTGCCGCCAATCGACTGCCCGCCATCCACCCCCATCCAAGGCACATATACGCCCTCGGAGCCCCGATGCCTGATGCTTTTTGGCCGCGCCTTCTATGGCTTGCTGCCGCAACAACGTTTGGCTTGGCCGGCTGCGCAGCGGACTCAGCCAAACACCCCTCCACCAGCCCGTCAAACAAAGCCGCAATGATTCCGAGTGTGACCGGCATCGTCGCTTGCGACACTTACCTGGCCAGTTACCAGGCCTGCCATCGGGCGGCTCGGATTTATCCCCCCGATCAGATCGCCGCGCATTATCAGACGATGCGTAACAGCCTGCTGCAAAGCGCCCAGGATTCGACCACGCGTGCGCAACTTTCAGCACGATGCCTCGCCTTATCGACGCAACAGCGCCAGATGCTTCAAGGTCGTAGTTGCACGACCGAGGCGGTCAGCTCGGCGCACTGACCGCCACTCAAGTAGCTGCGCAATCGCGCAAGGCGGCGCGTAGCGGGACCGTCCAAGCAGGCGGCTGGCAGCGCTCCAGACGCACCTCTGGTGTGGCGTGCCAACGCGCCGCATCCACGATGGCCTTGGCGACGCGATGCAACACCGATGGCGTAGCGACGACTCCCGGCTCGACGTATAAAGCCTTGACCTCGAACACCCCTTCGCTGCGATGCGCCTTGGCGTCGAGTCGACCGATCAGGCGACCGCCATGCAGGATCGGCAAAACGTAATAGCCGTAGCGACGCTTGGGCTGCGGGAGATAACACTCCAAGGTGTATTCGAAGTCGAACATTGCCAGCGCCCGCGCGCGATCCCACACCAACGGATCGAACGGTGACAGCAACGTGGTGTGCGTCGCCCGCAAACGCCCACCTTGCGCCCGCGCCAGCAGTTCGGCGTGATCGCGGTGCACGTAGGCTGGCATGGCCCAATCTTTCACACTCACCTGCAGCAACTCGCCCGAGGCAACCAGTGGCTGCAATTCCGTCGCTGATACCGCCAGCTTCAAACGGTAGTAGTCGGCGATCCAACGCGCCTGCGAGATGCCCAGCGCGCGCACGCTGTCCAGAATGAAACGACGACGCAAGGCCGCCGTGTTCTGCGTACTGGCGACATAGGGCGGGTCCAGTCGCGCGAGCACTCGCGCGCTACTGTCATAGACGCGTTGGAAACGTTCGCGGTGACTGACCATCAATTCGCCCAGCGCGAACCATGCCTCCAGCCAGCGCTTCTCCGGCTTCCACTGCCACCAGCCGCCGCCGGCCGATTCACCCGCAAAATCGGATGCCCGCACCGCGCCTTGCCGCTCAACCCGCGCCAATAAATCGGCCATTCCTTGGGGATGCTCGCGCTGCATACGCGTGGCGTGCCGATGCGCCCAATGCGCCGCACGCTGCTCACGCCAGCTGTGGTGCAAGGGGAAATCCGTCGCGCTGACGAAGCAGGCCTCGTGCGCCCAGCATTCGGCCAGGCGGCCCTCGGCCAGCGCCTGCTCCAGCCAGGCGGACGGATAAGCCCCTAGCCGTGAATAAAGCACAAGATAGGGACTGCGGGCCACCACATGGATGGAGTCGATTTGCAGCAGGCGCATGCGTTGGACGGCGTCCACCAGGTGCTGCAGCCGCACCGCGCGTTGCGGTGTATTGAGCAGCCCTTGCGCCGCTAGTTGCAGCAGCCGCGCCTGGGACACGCTGAGCGACTTGCCTGGACGTGTCGGAGCACCCGAAGCCACAACGGAACCTTGAGACGACATGCACAGAACCCTTGATAGCGTGCTGAAGAGTGCGAGACACCTGACGTGCCGCCTCACAACTCATTCACATGAGCATGGAGTATCCGACATGAAATCACTTCGCACTCTGCCGCTGATGATCTTGGCGGCGGCTATCGCCGGGTCATTGAGCACCGGCACGATGGCGCAAGACGCCACACAAAATCAATCGCAAGTCCAGCCGACTGCCCCGATGCAGCCTGCCTCGCCGATGCCCCAACCCTCGCCCATGCAACAAACCGCGCCGATGCCAGCGACGCCGCATACCCACCCAGCGCTGAGGGAACCCCAAGCCCCGAGGCAATCGGCCCCGCCAGTCCCATCTCAAATGCCAGCCGACCCGGCGGTCGCTGATCGTGCCAGCCCGGATAGCGCCAGCATGAATACGGCGCAAGGCCAGGTCACCATCAACAGCCAGCCTCCGCCGCCGGTAACCGCAGGCCCGGCACCAAGCTTCAGCCAGCTCGCGGCAGGAAAAAGAACCATCGATGAGCAGGCGGCATCAGCCTATCCTTTGCTCGCCAATGATTTCGCCTACGCCGATCGCAGTCACGACGGGCACATCACCAAAAGCGAATACGAGCGCTGGGCTAGCCGGGCCAAATGACAAAACTTCCCCGCCCCGCGTGAGCGCCTTGTACGGAGATGCGAAGACGCCGGCAGCGTGTGCTAGCCGGCGCTTGGCTACTCACATCACGTAGCCCATGCCATCGGATGACCCAGCATGCCGTTGCGTCAAGTTTTCACTACACTGACGCAATAACTTACATGCTCACGTTAAAGTCATCGCCAGGGGTGCGCCATCATGAAGTCGATCACTGCGGTCGGGGCCGTCGCCCTGTTGGCCGGTTTGCAGCCGATTGCCGCTCTGGCGCAAAACCCCGATCCGATCGACATCCGCGGCTGTACCGGGATCGAAAGCGACGCGGCGCGTTTAGCGTGCTACGACAAGGTTACCGGGCGGATCAACATGGAAGCGGCGCAGAAGCGTCCGGCGGAAGCCGCGTCACCCGGCATCTTCGCGCGCGGCGACGTGCCACAGTCGGGCTCCAATCCGGACGTGGCCAAATCGTTGTCGTTGCTGGATAGCCGCTGGGAGCTGTCGCCCGAAAGCAAGCTGGGCACCTATAACTTGCGCGGCTACAAGCCCATCTATGTCATGCCGGTGTTCGCCACCAGCCACCAAAACGATATGCCGCGCAGTCCCAATCCGCTCAACACGGTCGACGCACCGCAAGCGCTGGACAATATCGAAACGAAATTTCAGCTGAGCTTGAAGACCAAGGTCTGGCAAGGCGTGTTCGGCGACACCGGCGACCTGTGGGTGGACTACACCCAATCCTCGCGCTGGCAGCTCTACAACGTGGAGAATTCGCGCCCGTTCCGCGAAACCAATTACGAGCCCGAAGCCCAACTGGTGTTTGACACCAATTACAACGTGCTCGGATGGAATGGTCGCCTGCTCGGCATCGGCATCAACCATCAATCCAACGGTCGCGCTGACCCGCTGTCACGCAGTTGGAACCGCGTGATCGCCAGCGTGGGCTTCGAGCGTCCGGGCTGGGTAATAATGTTGCGGCCGTGGTGGCGCATTCCGGAGGATCGCAAAGACGATAACAACCCGGACATCGCCAACTACATGGGTCGCGGCGAAGCGCTGATCGTGCGCGAGTGGCGCGGCCAGGAGTTCAGCCTCACGCTGCGCCATTCGTTTCGTGGTGGCAGCGACAGCCATGGCTCGGGGCGCTTCAGCTGGAGCTTTCCGATCGCTGGTAATCTGCGCGGTTATGCCGAGCTGTTCAAAGGCTATGGCGAAAGCCTGATCGACTACAACCACAACGCCACCTATTTTGGCGTCGGTATCGCGCTGCTGGACTGGTACTAAAAGCAAGGCGCGGGACGATGATCGCCTACCGCGCCTTGCTCGACCGCCGACTCGCGGCGCGGCTGGGCCGCGCGCTGCAGCGATTAGTGGTGGTGACCGCCCTCACCGTGCACATGGCCGTGCGACAGTTCTTCTTCGCTGGCCTCGCGCACCTGGGTCACTTCGATCGCGAAATGCAGGGTCTGTCCGGCCAACGGATGGTTGCCATCGACGGTGACGGTGTCGCCCTCGACCTTGGTCACGGTGACATTGATCGCGCCCTGCGGGCCACGGCCCTGGAACTGCATGCCGGGCTGCAAGTCTTCCACGCCCTGAAACGCGTCCTTGGGCACTTCCTGGGTGAGGTCGTCGTAGCGCACGCCGTAGCCTTCTTCCGGGATCACGTCGACCTTGAACTGATCGCCCGCCTGACGACCGAGCATCGCCTTCTCCAGGCCCGGCACGATCTGCCCGGTGCCGTGCAAGTAGGTCAGCGGCTCGCGGCCTTCGGAGCTATCGATAACCTGACCTTGATCGTCGGTCAGCGTGTAATGAAAAGCAGCGACGGTGCGCTCGGCAATCTGCATAAAAATTCACCATGAAACAGTTGTGAGGACCGGCGTGACGCCGGTACGAAAATAGTAAGGGTAGCAGACTCCCCAAGCCCGCCTTGGGCGCGAGGTCTGCTGCGCGCGCCGCGATGGCTGGGCATACTGACCTGATGAGCTTTCTACGCGCACGCCTCGGTCTTTTCGTTTTCCTGTTGGCCGCCCCGCTTGGCCTCTACGCGCAGACCGCGCCAACGGCCGAACTGGCCGCATCGACGCCGGCTGGACTGTCAGCGCGGATCGACCAACTGATCGACCAACCGCGCTACGCCGCCGCGCGCTGGGGCATCGCGGTGGTCTCGCTGGACTCCGGCCGCGTGCTGTACCGACGCAACGCCGATCAATTGCTGCTCCCGGCATCCACTGCCAAGCTTTACACCGCCGCGGCGATCCTGGATGGACTGGACAGCGGCCATCGCATCCCGACCCGCCTGCTGGCCGCGCAACCGCCCAGTCAGGGACATCTGCACGGACCGCTAGTGCTCTACGGCATGGGCGACCCCAGCCTGGGCAGCGACGAGAGCACCCGCGACTGGGCCGATCAACTGGCCACGCAACTGGCCGCGCGCGGCGTGCGCGAGATCGATGGCGATCTGGTCGCCGACGACACCTTTTTCAGCGGACCGGCGTTCGGCGCGGGCTGGGAGGTCAGCGATCTGCTCAGCGCATTCGCCGTCCCCAGCGCCGCGCTCAGCGTGGACGAGAACGTGAGTACGCTCAAGCTCACGCCAGCGAGCGCGCCCGGCCAGCCGGCGCAACTGAGTTTCGATCCGGCGCAGACGCCGCCACCGCTCAGTGGCGGCATTCGTACTGTCGACGCCAGCGGCGTACGCGACGTCAATTTCTATCGCGCGCCCGGTGACAGCACGTTGTACGCGTTCGGCAGCGTGCCGGCGGGCAGCGCAGCGGAAACGTTCCGTCTGGCGCTGGCCGATCCGGCCGCCCAGGCGGCGCGCCAACTCGCCGCAGCGCTGACCCGGCATGGCATCCGTCTGAACGGCGGGCAACGCGTGCTGCACTGGCCGGAGTCCCGTCTGCTCGACCCGGCACGCGCGCAGATCCTGGCCGAAGTGCTCTCGCCACCGCTGGGCGAACTGCTCAAGCGCGGCCTGAAGCGATCACAAAACCTCTATTTGCAGAACCTGCTGCAATTGGTCGGGCTCAAGGCGCAGGCCGATCCACAGCGATTGACCGATGAAGATCGTCTGCCCGAGGGATATCTGAGCAGTGCCGACTGGGGATTGCGCGCGATCCGCCTACTGCTGCAGCGGGCCAATATTCCCGCCGACGCGGTGCAGCTCAGCGAGGGCACCGGGTTGTCGCGGCGCGATCTGAGCACCCCCGATGCGCTGGTGCGCCTGCTCGGTTATGTCGCCGCCCAGCCCTACGCCCAGGCGTTACGTGACGATCTTCCAGTGGCCGGCGTCGATGGCACCTTGCAACACCGGCTTCGCGGGAGCATCGGCGAGGGCAACCTGCATGCCAAGACCGGCAGCATGAGCTACGTGCACTGTCTGGCCGGTTATGTCACCACCACCGCCGGCGAACGGTTGGCCTTCGCGATCATGCTCAACAACGATGTGCC
>JBEVMS010000032.1:0-8101 GCA_040508515.1 Dyella sp.
GCAACCATGCGCATGGAAACAGAACAGGTATGGGTGATGCCGGCGTCACATCGAGCCGCAGCACCAGCCCGCCTGCGGCCGATGCGCCTGACAAAACGGCTTAGCCGCCCTTGACCGGATAAGTCTGCGCGCCTGCCGCGCCTTGATCACCGCCATTATCGGCCGGCGGCGGCGTGGACGGCGCAGGATCGCCCATGGCGGCGCCGCGCGTGCCGCAACGGTAGGCACCCCACGGCTGCGAGCCTTCGGACGGTTCGCCCAGCGGTTTGATGGTGTCGGCATGCATCTTGGCCGCCTCGTTGCGCGCCATCACTTCCAACTCGTCGCGCACCTTGATGTTGTTGCGATCGACCGGGCCGACCCGGTCCATCACCGAAACGGTGACCTTGCCCAGCTCGCGGCAGCCGGCGACGTCGCCGTTCCAGGCGGTACGCACCTGCTTGGCCGAATCATCCAAGGTAATGCCCCAGGTGCAGCCAGCAAGCAGCACTGCGGGAACGAGCAACATCAGGGTCTTGCGCATGGAAAACTCCGCCGGGAAACCAGAAGAAAGGCCGGACGGGATGCCCGTCCGGCCGTCATCGTAACGCGTCCGGCGCCAGAACTTACTGCGTGGCGGCGACCGGTTTGCCGTCGGCGTCGATCACCTGCACCTCGCCCAGCTTCAACGCGCGCACCGGTGCCTCGATCTGCTTGAGGTCGCCGACGATCACCCAGGTGACCGCCTGCGGCTGCACGATCTGCTTGATCGCCGCCTCCGCCTGCGCCTGGGTGATGCCTTCCAGCCGCGGCTTGAGCGTTTGCACGTAATCGTCCGGACGGCCATACAGCACGATGCCTTCCATCGCGCCCAGCACCGCGCTGGTGGTTTCGTAGCTGCCCGGCAACGCCCGCACGCGCTGCGCCTTGATCTTGGCCACCTCCTCGGCGGTCAGCGGTTTGTCGCCGATCACCGCGCGCGCCTCCTTGAGTACCTCGGCTGCCGAATCGGCGGTCTTGTCGGTCTGCACCGGCGCGTAGAACAGGAACGGCCGCTGACCCAGTGCGTCCATCAGCAGGCTCTGCGCGCCGTAGGCCCAGCGCTTGTCCTCGCGCAGGTTCATGTTCAGGCGCGAGGTGAAGGTGCCGCCGAACGCGCCGTTGGCGACCTGGATCGCCAGGTTGTCCGGCGCCCGCGTGGAGGGCGCCAGCAAACCGGCGAGGATCAGCGATTGCGGCGCGTCAGTGCGGTTGATCAGAAACACCCGCGGCGTGGGCTGCGCCGCCACCGAGGCGACCTGCTTGCTCGGCCGCGCGCCCGTGGGGGCCTGCCAGTCGCCGAACACCGCATCCAGCGCAGGGATGATCTGCGCCAGCGTGGTGTCTCCGGCGACCAGGATCTTGACGTTGTCCGGACGCAGCCAATCGCGCTGGAAAGTCGCCAAGTCCGCCGCCTGCAGCGCGCCGATCGCCGCCTCGGTGCCGCTGCCGGTGAACGGAATGCCGTAGGCATTGCCCGGACCGTAGAGCAGCGGTGGCAGGGTGCGCAGCGCCAGCCCGACCGGCTGGGTCTTTTCCTGCGCGATACCGGCCAGCCACTGCCCACGCACGCGCTCGATATCGGCCGCGGCAAACGCCGGATTGCGCACGATATCCGCGAACAGGCTCAACGACGGCGTGAGCTGGTCGTTGAGCGCATTGAGCGAGGCGCTGCAGCTATCGAGGTTGCAGCTCACGTCGCTCAGCGCGCCCAGCCGCTGCTTGGTCTGCGCCACTTCCAGCGAGTCCAGTTGCGTGGTGCTTTCGTTCATCAGCGCCGCGGTGAAGCTGGCGGTGCCGAGCTTGCGGCCCTGGTCGGCAGCGTAACCGGCGTCGAACAGCAACTGCACCTGAGTCACCGGAATGGTATGGCGCTGGGCCAGGATCACCTCGATCCCGTTGGCCAGCTTGCCGCGCTCCAGCGCAGGAAAGCGCAGGTCGGGGAACTGTTCCACCGCCGGCACGCCGGTGCGGCGGTCCAGCGCCGCCTTGGCGACCGAGAACTCGCGCGGCGCCGGCAGCTTCGGCTGCGGGCGACCAGCGGCGGCGGCCAGACCTTTGACTTTGGCGTCCTCCGCCGCCGGATCGAAGCCCGCGCCGGCTGGCAGCACGGTCAGCGTGTAGTCGCCCTGGCGCAGCCACTTGTCGGCGGCGGACTTGACGCTGACGACGCTGGCCGCTTGAGTGCGCGCCAGATCCTGCTTATAGGCGCCCGGATCGCCGCGGTAGACCTGCCCCTCAGCCAGGATCACCGCCTTGCCGCCGAAACCGCCGACCTTCTCCAGCCCGCGCACGAAGCCGGCGCGGCTGCTGAGCTTGGCACGATCGAGCTCGTCCTGGGTCGGTCCCTGCGCCAGGAAGGTCTTCAATTCCTCGTCGATCGCCGCTTCCACCTTGGCTGGGTCGACGCCCTGCTTCACATCCGCCTGCCACTGGAACTGGCTGGCCAGCGCGAACGGCCCCAAGGTGACCGACACGTCGTCGACCAGCTTGTCGCGGTAGACCAGGCGCTGGTACAGCCACGAGGTCTTGCCGCCGCCCAGGACAGTGGCGGCCAGGTCCAGTTGGATGGCGTCATCGCTGCCCAGCTGCGGCACGATCCAGGTGCGGTAGATGCGCGTCTGCGCCACGTGGTCGTGTTGCACGCCGCGCGTGGAGGTGGCCAGCGGGGTGATCCACGGCTGCTGGCGCGGCACCGGCGGACCGGCCGGGATATCGCCGAAATACTTGGCCGCCTTTTCCTTGGCCTGCGCCACGGTGATGTCGCCGGCCAGTACCAGGGTGGTGTTGGCGGCGCCGTAGTAATCGTTGAACCACTTTTTGACATCGGCCAGCGAGGCGGCGTCCAGGTCGGCCATCGAACCGATGGTGTCGTGCTGGTAGCCGTGGTTCGCCGGGTAGGTATTGAGCAGGATGTTTTCATCCACACGGCCGTACGGGCGGTTCTCGCCCTGGCGCTTCTCGTTCTGCACCACCCCGCGCTGGGTATCCAGTTCCTTCTGGCCGATCGCTCCCAGCAGATGGCCCATGCGGTCGGACTCCATCCACAGCGCCATGTCCAGCGCGGTGGTCGGCACCGTCTCGAAGTAATTGGTGCGATCGAACCAGGTGGTGCCGTTCATATCGGTGGCACCGGCCTGTTCGAACGGCTGGAAATACGTGCCCTTGCGGTTCTCCGAGCCGGAAAACATCAGATGCTCGAACAAATGCGCAAAGCCGGTCTTGCCGCTGGGCTCGTCGCCGGAGCCGACGTGGTACCAGACGCTCACCGCCACCACCGGCGCCTTGTGATCCTCATGCACCACCACGGTCAAGCCGTTGGCCAGGGTGAAGCGGGTGTAGGCGATATCCGGAATCACGCCAGTCGGCGTGCTGGCCGGCGTGGCCGTCGCCTGCAGTGGTAGCGGACCGGCAGTAAGCGCGCCGAGTAAGCCGCTCGCCAGCAATGCCATAGGTTTGAACATGCAGATACTCCCTCCTTGAATAGTCCATTCACACTAACGATTGCCCAGGCCGATCGCAATTTCATGCGGACACCCAACTGTCCGGCAGTCCGCCCCTCGCTGTCCGCGGACAGACAGGCACATGCCACTTCCATAAAAATTTCATTGTTTTTCAAATAGATAAAAATAATTTCGGCTTGGCACGCAGCTTGCCATATACGGGTTAAGAGGGCTAACCCGGTCCTCCTCTGCAGGAGCCAAACTCATGAAATACGAACTGTTGCTGATGCGTGGATTGCTGGTCGTCTGCATGCTGCTGTGCCTGGGCGTGCTGGGCAGCATGGTGACCCTCACGCCGCAGTCGGCCGCGCCGATCGTGCAGTCGGTGCAACTGACGCAGGGCGACGCCGCATGTGTGTTGCCGCCCGATGGCGTGATCTGCCTGAGCGCCCAGGCCGGTTGAGCATGAAGTGCAGACCAAAAACCGCGCAGGCACGATAATGGTCGGATGCTGCATGTCATTCTCTTCCGCCCCGAAATTCCGCCCAACACCGGCAACGTGATTCGCCTGTGCGCCAACACCGGTGCGGCCTTGCATCTGATCCGCCCGCTGGGCTTCACCCTGGACGATGCGCGTTTGCGCCGCGCCGGGCTGGATTACCACGAGTACGCCAGCCTCCAGGTGCACGACGATCTGGACCGCTGCCTGGCGGCGATCGGCCCGACCCGCGTGTTCGCGTTCTCCACCCGCGGCCAGGTCGCACATGTGGACGCGCGCTTCGAAGCCGGCGACGCGCTGCTGTTTGGCTGCGAAACCGCCGGGCTGCCAGCCGAGGTGCTTGAGGCGATTCCCGCCACGCAGCGCCTTCGCTTGCCGATGCGCCCGAACAGCCGCAGCTTGAACCTCTCCAACACCGTGGCCATCGCGGTGTACGAGGCCTGGCGTCAACTCGAATTCACCGGCGCCGGCTAACGCTTCGCGTGCCGTCACCTGCAGCGCGCACGTCGATACTCGTTACAATCGGCGGATGAACGACGCCACCTCTCCCGCCCGGCTGCCGCGCCCCCTGCGCGTGCTGGCCGGACGCGCGCTGGAAACCGCGCTGAACCATCTGCTGTCGCTGGACCCGGACACCCGGCGCAAGCTCGAAGCGCTGCACGGGCGCAGCGTGCAACTGCATCTGCGCGGACCGGAACTGGCGCTGGTGATCCGCGTCGATCGCGACCGGCTGGACGTCGGCCCGGTCGAGGACGCCGGGCATCTGCGCGTCGCCGCCAGCCCCGGCAGTCTGCTGGCGATGCTGCTGCGCCGTGGCGACGAAGGCATCGCGCCGGGCAAGGTGGAAATCGCCGGCGATGCCGAACTGGCCCGTCGGTTGGAAAAACTGGCCAGCCAGTTCGCACCGGATTTTGAAGAAGCCTTCACCCGTCAGTTCGGCGACGTGCTGGGCGTGCCGATCGCCCAAGCCATCACCCGCGCTCTGCGCCATGCCCGCACCAGCGCCAGCCATCTCAAGGAAGACGGCGCCGACTGGCTGCGCGACGAGGCCCGCCTCAGCGTGGCGCCGGGCGAAGTGGACGGTTTTCTCGATCAGGTCGATCAACTGCGCGAGCGCAGCGAACGCTTCGAAGCAAGGCTGGCGCGCCTGGAGCGCCAGCGCAAAGGAAATGCCGCGTGACTCCGATGAAATTCGTGCCGCGGCTGATGCGCGTGGCTTCCGTCTTGCTCAGTTACCGGCTCGACGAGCTGGTCGATCTCACCCATCTGTACCGCCCGCTGAAACTGCTGCGCCCGCTGCTGGCGCGAGCACGGCCGGATATCGATGCACTGCCGCGCGGCGCGCGGCTGCGCCTGGCGCTGACCGAACTTGGGCCGATCTTCGTCAAGGCCGGCCAGGTGCTGTCGACCCGGCGCGATCTGGTACCGGCCGACATCGCCGACGAGCTGGCCTTGCTGCAAGATCAGGTGGCATCGTTCCCCGGCACCGAGGCGCGCACGATCGTCGAGCGCGAACTCAAAGCTTCCACCAACCAGCTCTACGCCCACTTCGATGAAACCCCGCTGGCGTCGGCCTCGATCGCCCAGGTGCACGCAGCGACCCTGCGCGATGGCCGCGAGGTGGTGGTCAAGGTGCTGCGCCCGGGCATCGAGCAACGCATCGCGCGCGACGTCGCGCTGCTGCATTCGCTCGGCGAACTGGCCCAGCGCTGGCATCCCAACGCCGACAAAATCCGGCCGCTGGACGTGGTCGCCGAAGTGGAAAAAATGCTCGAGAACGAGCTGGATCTGCAACGCGAAGGCGCCAGCGCCAGCCTGCTCAAGCGCAATTTCGACAGCGGCGTGGACCTCTACGTGCCAGCGGTCCATTGGGAACTGACCAGCCAGCGCGTGCTGACCCTGGAACGCGTGCGCGGCGTCAGCTGCGATGACGTAGCGGCGATCGACGCCGCCGGCATCGACCGCAAGGCACTCGCCGCCAAGGGCGTGCGGGTGTTCTACGAGCAGGTCTTTCGCGACAATTTTTTCCACGCCGACGCGCACCCGGGGAATATCTGGGTGGACCTCGAACGCGTCGCCGAGCCGCGCTTCATCGCGCTGGACTTCGGCATCATGGGCTCGCTGCCCGAGGCTGATCAGTACTGGCTGGCGCAGAATTTCATCGCGCTGTTCGAGCGCGACTACGCGCGCATCGCCCAATTGCACGTCGCCGCCGGCTGGATGCCCTCCAATGTGCGGCTGGACGAACTGGAAGCGGCAGTGCGCACGGTGTGCGAGCCCTACTTCACCCGCCCGCTGTCGCAGATTTCGCTGGCTGAGCTGGTGGTCAAACTGTTCCAGACCGCGCGGCGCTTCGAGCTGACCTTGCAGCCGCAACTGATCCTGCTGCAAAAGACCTTGCTGAATATCGAAGGCGTCGGGCGCATGCTCGATCCGGAGATCGATATCTGGGCGGTCGCCCATCCGGTCCTCAAGCGCATCCTGCGCCAGCGCTATAACCCGCTGCGCACCTTGCGCGAGATGCGCAAGCGCCTGCCCGAATGGCTGCACACCGCGCCGCAGATGCCCGAACTGGTACGCGAATGGCTGACCCAGGACGTCGAAGGACGCCGCCGCGTGCAGATGGAAACGCCGCAGCTCGATCTGCTGCAGGCGCAATTGCAAGGCCAACGCCGCCAACTCAGCGGCGGCCTGCTCGGCGCCAGCCTGCTGCTCGCCGCCGCCTTGCTGTGGGCGCTGCCGCCGCTGCATGGCGTGTGGCTGCCGTTGGCGGTGGGTCTGCTTGGTGCGCTGAGTTTTGCGCTGACTTGGCCGCGCGCGCGTTCCATCGGCGCACGGCGCAGTTCCGGCGGAACCGGTCACTAAGCCACCGCCGACCGAACGGAAAATCCGCTGGGTGGGCTGGGCATCTCCCATCCCGCTCGCCCTGCGTTAAACCACCTGATCAAATAGCCGTCTCTGCGCCCCCATCACGCCGCTCGGATGCGCCTAACCCACGCGACAAGCCATCCCAGCGGGAACGCTGACGGGCCTTTCATCATGGTGGCATTGGCGACTGCGCCGTGCACAATCATGTCCGTGACACAACAGGGGCGCATGCAATGACAGACAGCAACTCCCTTCTCGATCACGCCGAAGCGATCCTCACCTCGGTCAAAGAGCTCATCGGCAAGATGCGCGCGCCACTGTCCATTCCTGAGCGGCCTCGGGTCGCTTTATTTCTGACCATAGCGGAGCAGTTCGAGTCCGCCATTCGGTTGGGCCGCGCGGGCATGGGCACTCACGGCGCGGTGCACGTGCGCTCGATGTTAGAGGCCCTGGTGTCCATGAATATGTTGGCAATGCGACTGGACTACGTAGATCAGATGCGTTTTGAGAAGTTCAAAGGCGAAAAGAAGCTCTACGAGAGCCTCCTGAAGAACCACGACCTCCCGGACGATCAGAAAACGGCATTGCAGGCGCGCCTAACCCAATGCAAGGCGTCCTATGACGCACTCTTTGCCAAGGGAATCCGTCCCAAGAAAATCACAGATGATTTCAGCTCAGCGGGTCTTGCTGAGTTCATCGCGCCTTACACAATCCTCTGCAGTCTTTCCCACAACGATCTGGTCGCGCTGGCGACGAGACATCAGGGCGAGACGGGCATGACTTATAAGGCAGTCGTGGCCGATAACTTCATGCAGTCCATCTATTCCGTTGCCATGACCGCGATGATGACCGCCGCCAAGCCTTTGGGCGAAATTGCACGGTTTAACGCTGATGGACATTTTTTTGAGCACCTTTTCCAGGGCATGAACCAGGTGTGGGGCAGCTACCTACAATCGGTGGGCGCTAAATAGGTCACTCGCACGCACACCACGCGATCCCTCTCAGCGCTAGCGAATAAGCACCGCTGAAACCGGCTACCACCAGCCGGCGGCGCCACCCACTCAAGCATTCAACACAAATTTCTCGATCGCGTGCGCCACGCCGTCTTCGCGGTTGCTGCGGGTGACGTAGCGGCTGGCGGCTTTGACTTCGTCCACGCCGTTGCCCATCGCTACGCCCAGGCCGGCGTACTTGATCATCGCCAGATCGTTTTGTTGATCGCCCAGCGCCATGATGTTGTCCGCCGCGATGCCCAGATGCTCGGCGAGCAGTT
>JBEVMS010000062.1:0-7246 GCA_040508515.1 Dyella sp.
CGGATCAACGTGGCGTTGGCTGAGTGCTTCGTTGAGTCCATGACACCGCATCGCCCGCCCCGTCGCTTCCCGATGCGCACGGTGTTTTTTCTGCAAGCACGATGCTGCGTGATGCACCGGCATCTTTGCGCGCGTCCGGGCGGAGGCCGTGTCGGTGGCCCAGGGCGTCGGGCATGTTGCCGTTACCGCGGCACGATGGGCGCCAGGTTGCGCTCGTCGAAGCGGGCGTGCTCGACCGCGTAATGCAGGTAGGAATAATTCCGGCAAACGTCGGGATCACAAAGCAAAAACCCTGCGGATCGCTCCGCGGGGTTTTGCGTTGACCTATGACGCGGTGCGCTTACTTGCGCTTGCCGGCCAGGCCGGCGTCGGCGCGTAGCGCCTCGGCCTTGTCGGTCTTTTCCCAGGAGAACGCGGTGTAGCTGCTGCCGTCGGCGGCCTTCACTTCGTAAGGCGCGCGACCGAAGTGGCCGTAGCTGGCGGTCTGCTGGTACATCGGGTGGATCAGGTCGAGCATCTTGATGATGCCGTACGGGCGCAGATCGAAGTGCTTGCGCACCAGCTTTTCGATCTTCTCGTCGGCGATCTTGCCGGTGCCGAAGGTGGTCACCGAAATCGAGGTCGGCTCGGCCACGCCGATCGCGTAGGAAACCTGGATCTCGCAGCGGTCGGCCAGGCCGGCGGCAACGATGTTCTTGGCCACGTAACGCGCTGCATAGGCAGCCGAACGGTCGACCTTGGACGGGTCCTTGCCGGAGAACGCGCCGCCACCGTGACGGGCCCAGCCGCCGTAGGTGTCGACGATGATCTTGCGCCCGGTCAGGCCGCAATCGCCCACCGGTCCACCGATCACGAACTTGCCGGTCGGGTTGATGTGGAACTTGGTGCCCTTGTGCAGCAGCTTTTCGGGCAGCACCGGCTTGAGGATGTACTCGCGCACCGCCTCGATCAGGTCTTTCTGCTTGACGTCGGCATCGTGCTGGGTGGACAGCACCACCGCGTCGATCGCCACCGCCTTGTCATTCTCATAGCGCAGGGTGACCTGGCTCTTGGCGTCCGGGCGCAGCCAGGACAGCGGCGAGTTCTTCTTCTTGCGCACCTTGGCCTGCTGCTCGACCAGGCGGTGCGAGTAGTAGATCGCTGCGGGCATGAATTCTTTGGTTTCGTTGGTGGCGTAGCCGAACATCAGGCCCTGGTCGCCGGCGCCCTGGTCCTCGGGCTTCGTGCGGTCCACGCCTTGGTTGATGTCGGGCGACTGCTTGCCGATCAGGTTCAGCACGCCGCAGGTCTCGCCGTCGAAGCCGACGTCGGACGAGTCGTAGCCGATGTCCAGGATCACCTTGCGGGTCAGCGCTTCCAGGTCGATCCAGGCCGAGGTGGTGATCTCGCCGGCGACGATGGCAACGCCAGTCTTCACCAACGTTTCGCACGCCACGCGGGCGCGCGGGTCCTGCGCGAGGATCGCGTCGAGAACGGCGTCGGAAATCTGGTCGGCGATTTTGTCCGGGTGGCCTTCGGAGACCGACTCGGAGGTGAAGAGGAAGTTGCTCATTGCGGCAAATATCCTTCTTTACGGATAAAGAGATGAAAGGGGATCGCGGATGATACACCGAGTGAATCGGGATTTCATCGGTCGCGCTTTGGATGGGGTAATCGGCCGCGCCAAAACCGTCGGCGCGCCTGGATCACGGCATGCGCCCGGCGCGCCCCAACGCTGGCCGGTAAGCGGCATGCGATGGCTTGGGTGCTGCGACAATGGTGGCTTGCGGGCGGTGGAGTGGCCATGGCGATTTCGAGATGGTGTTGGGTGATCTTGTTGCTGCCGGGCGCCGCGTGGGGCGCGGGCTTCGATTGCAGCAAGGCCAGCGGTCCGGTCGAGCCGGTGATTTGCGCCTCGGCGCCGCTGTCCGCATTGGATCAGCAACTGAGCCAGGCCTATGCGGCGGCGTTGCAGGCGCCTCAGCTGTCGGCGGTGGCCTTGCGGCTGGATCAGCGCCATTGGCTGGCCGCGCGCGATGACGCGGCCTGGGGCTATCTGAGCGACCCCGCTACCGCGAAGAACACCCCTCAGCTGCTGGTGGAAAGTTACCGGCAGCGCATCGCGTTTCTGCGTGGGCTGGCCGCCAGCGGCGCAACGCTGGGGCCGCCGCTAGACGCAGTGCGGGCAGCGCTGGCGCAGCGGCCGGCGCTGCCATCGGAGGATTCGCTGTGGAAGGCCTTGGCCGGCGCGGGCGTCGCGGTGGAGGAGGCAAGTGATGAGCCGCTCAAGGATGCACGTCAGCCATTCCAGGGACTGCCGCTCAAGCCCGATCCGGCGTTGCGTCAGCAGGTTGAGCAAGCGGCCGCTGCTGGCGATCCACTGCATTGGCTGCATCTGCCGGGTGCCAACCTGGGCGCGTTCTACAGCGTGGGCGGAACCTTGTATTGCGCCAACTACACCATGTACACCACCGATGCCGACGGCGTGGCCCATCCGCTGGAAACGCCACCGCTATGGCAGGATGGCTGTTGGACGGTGAGCGACCAGTTGCTGCGGATCGCCGGGCAGGTAGTGATTCTGCGCCAGGACAGTGGCGAGACCGATAGCCTGGATCTGGCCGCGCAGGTCTGGGATGGGCAGCGCCTGTTGCCGCAATCGCGTTTGCTGATCCGCTTCGATCGGCAGCTGACCTTGGAGGCTGCCGGCTGCGCCAGCGGCGACTGCGCGGATTTCGGTGCGCTGGCCTTAAAGCTGGCGCGCCGCTACGACGCACGACCTTTGCCCGGCACCTTGGATGCATCCCTGTCCGCCGCCGATCAGGCGTCCTTCCAGCAACTGCTGCAATTGGCGACCGCCGAGCAAACCACGCAAGCGGCGACGGCGATGGGAGACGGGCAGGTTTGCGCGCTGTCGTGCCTGTCCTTGTCCGGGCAGAAGGCGCCCTCCGATGCCTATGGCAACTTTGGCAGCGAGGCCACTTGGTTTCCCATTCGTTGGCGCGGCGAGCTAATGCTGGGACGCATCGGCCATGGCCATATCGGCTGGCGCGTGTGGGACGGCTGGCTGGTCGGTCTGTGGCGGCTGCAACAAGGCCAGTTGCAACCGGTGGCGGGGGCGATGATCGCGCTGAAATGCGGCCCGATCCTGCTCAGTGCGCCGATGCCACCGGTGGTGGTGGAACAGCATTGAAGTGGGCGCGCGTCAGTCGCCTGGACGCGCGGGCAGCTCGATGTGAGACGCCGTCGCGGCCACCGCCGGTGACGCGACGGCCCGTGGGTGGGCGTGAATAAACGCCAAAATATCCTGCAAGGTCGGCGCATGCTCGTGCAACGGCCGCGCCAGCGCGAACAGCAGCGGTGAATGGCCGACGCCCGGATAGAGCTTCAGGCTGACCTCATCGTGCTGCGCGAGCATTGCCTTGTTCAATGAGATCGCGTTGGAAGGGTCCACCTCGGTGTCGGCGGTGCCTTGCAGCAGCAAGGTCGGCGGCTCCTGACCGGTCACATAAAGCACAGGCTGAGCCAATCGCTGCTCGTCCGGGCTGCGGCCGAACATGCCCAGCATGTCCTTTTCGTTGGCCGGGATCGGCATGAAGTCGTAGCAGCCGGCCAGTCCGATCAGACCGGCCAGGTCGCGCGGCGTCAGTCCGTACGGTTTGAGCCAGGAGGGATCGGTAGCCAGCAGCGCGGCGATCTGGCCGCCGGCGGAATGGCCCATCACGAAGACGTCATTCGGATCGCCGCCGAACTCGCTTGCGTGCGCATGCGCCCAGGCCACGGCGCGCGCGCCATCGGCCATAAAGCCGTCCATCTTCACGTCCGGGTATTTGCGGTAATCGGGGATCACCACGACCACCCCGTGCGCCGCCAGCGCCGTGCCGACGAAGCGATACCACTGGCGCTGACCGTGGGTCCAACTGCCGCCGTAGAAGAACACCACCACCGGTGCCGGCGTGGCATTGGCCGGGCGGTAGATGTCCAGCGCCAATTTATGCGCCGGATCGAACACGACGCCGTGTTGGGTAGCGATGTCACGGTGCTGATCGGTGCTGTTGAGGCCGGCGAACAGCACGCTGCGGCAGCCGCCCAGCAGCGCCAGCAGGCTCAGCAGAAGCAAGCCGGCCAAGCGCCTTGGCAAGCAGGTAAACCGGGTGGGACAGGCAATGCGGATTGGCATCATCAGAGGCGAAGGGAACGCTGAGCAGAGACAGATGGGTGTTGATGATGCACCGAGTGCCGCCGTAAGTGCGAGCGGCGGCGCGCGGATCAGGCTGTGCCAGCGTGTGCGTGCACGGGACGAAAAGACGCCATGTCCGGATCGCGCGTAGTGCAGCCGCCGCGCGTCGGCTAGCCGATTGAAAACAAGCGCGTGTCGACCCTCCGCGCCAGTCGCCGCCGTCGCCCTGCGCTGGCGGAAAAACGGATAGTAAGCGCATCGCGATTGAGGTTCATGTCGCATCATGCGCACGAAAATATTGGCCTTCCGGCCCTCGTGGCCGGGGCCCGTGGTTACGTTTACGCCGCCATGGCCGCGCGCCGACTAAGGGCGCGTGGTCGGCTGGGGCTGGGAGGCAGTGCGCGTGGTCGCGGCGGCGCGCGTTAGCGGCAACGCATAGGCGATGATCGCGTCGCCCTGCGCCTCTTCGGTGATTTTGGCGCTGCCGCCGGCGGCGATCACCACGTACTGGCGCCCTTGCCAGCGGTAGGTCATCGGGGTGGCATGGCCGCTGGTCGGCAGTTTGGCCTTCCATAACTCGCGGCCGTCATCCAGGTCGAAGGCGCGTAGGTAGGGATCGATGGTGCCGGCGATAAAGGCCAGCCCTCCGGCAGTGACGATCGGCCCGCCCAGGCTGGGTGAGCCGGCCGGCATGGTCTTCAGCGTCGGCATGAAGCTTTGCATCGAGCCCAGCGGCACGCGCCAGCGGATCGTGCCGGCCGCCAGGTCCACGCCGATCAGCTCGCCCCACGGCCCGCCGGCGCAAGGCAGGTGCGCGGCCGAGAGCAGCGGGCGCCGGTACATCGCGTAGGGCGTGCCTCGCTCCGCGCCGTATTCGCCATTGTCGTTATGCGCTCGGGTGGCGTAATCCTCACGCGCGATCATGCGCAACTCGAACGGCAAAAACGTGGTGTTGACCACCAGCAACTGACGGCTGGGATCGAACGCGTAGCCGCTCCAGTTCATGCCGCCGATATTGCCCGGCACGGCCACGCCGCCTTGCAGGCTGGGCGGGGTGAAGACGCTGGAACGGGTGCGTCCGTGCATGGCCTGGCGGCAGCTTTCGCGATCGGCTTCGGTGGGGCCCCAGAAGTCGTTCACGCTGAGCGTGGTCGGGCCCAGCGCGGGCAGCGTGGTGGGGATCGGCTGGGTCGGCGAGGTCAGCTCGCCGGGCAGGTCGCTTTGCGGCACCGGACGTTCCTCCACCGGCAACACCGGTTGGCCGGTGGCGCGGTCCAGCACGTAGAGGTAGCCGGTTTTGTTGCCCTGGATCACCACCGGCGTCTCGCGGCCGTCGCGCGTGAGTGTGGCCAGCAGCGGCGGCGAGGCGGTGTCGTAATCCCACAGGTCGTGATGGACCAGTTGGAAGCCCCAGGCCAGTTTGCCGCTGGCGGCATGCAGCGCCACCACCGCGTTGGCCCAGCGGTTGTCGCCCGGGCGCAGGCCGCCGTAATAGTCGGGACTGGCGCTGCCAGTGGGTACGAAGACCAACCCGCGCGCCGCGTCCACCGCCATGATCGACCAGGCATTGGCCGCGCCGCTGTGCCTGTCCTTGCCAGCCGCCGCGACGCTGATCGGGTCCCAGGCCCAGCGCAGCTTGCCGTTGCGCGCGTCGTAGCCGCGTACGGTGCCGGCGGGCATGTCGGCGCGGTTGTTGTCGTTGATCGCCGAGCCGATCACCACCACGTCATCGACCACCGCCGGCGGTGAGGTCATGTGGTACTCGCCGCGACGAAAGCCGGGCACGTCGGTGAGGCTGACCTGGCCGTCTCGGCCGAAGTCCTGGCAGGGCAATCCGGTGGCCGCATCCAGGGCGATCAAGCGTGCATCCAGGGTGGCTTCGTAGATGCGTCGGCGACAGGCCTGATCGGCACGCCGCGTCGGATCGAGCCAGCTGGCGACGCCACGATTGATCAGGCCGTCACCGTAATCGGCGTGCAGATCCAGCTTGGGATCGTAGGCCCAGCGCTGCGTGCCGGTGGCGGGGTCCAGCGCGATCACCCGGTTGATCGGGGTGGTCAGGTACAGCGTGCCGTCGAGCATGATCGGCGTGGTTTCCAGCCCGCTGCGCGGCGTGTCGCCCTTGCCGTCGAAGATATCGCCGGTATGGAAGGTCCAGGCCGGCTGCAACTGGGCGACGTTGCCGCGGTCGATCTGTTGCAGCGGCGAAAAGCGCATGCCACCGGGATCGTTGCCGTACGTGGGCCATTCCACCGCGGCCTCTTGATCCTGATCCTGGCGCTGGCCGGCGTGTGCGGTCGCGGCCACGGCAGCGAGGGCTAGCATCAGCAGGCGCGGCAACGGCTGGCGAAGCGATGAGTACGGCATGCGCGGATTCCCCTTTCCTTTGTGATGTGGCCAGCATGCACCGCCAAAAGTCGGTTGGCGTGCGCTGCAGGGACGAACGCCGCGTCGACGGGGACCAACGTTGTGCGCGGCGGTGATCGCTGCCGCGCTAAAGGCGGCGCAACAGACCCGGCGTTGCCTGTTCCAAGTAGCGTCGGGTCCAGGTGACGCGGGCGTTGTCGTCCAGCAGCAGGCGATATTCGCCCTCCGGCCACGGCGCCAGTTCGCGGATCGCCGCCAGCCGCACCATGGTGGATCGGTTGATACGCACGAAGGCGGCCGGATCCAGGCGTGCTTGCATGCGCTCCAGCGTGCCGCGCAGCCGATGCTGGCGTCCCTCGGCATGGATAGTCAGGTAATTGCGGTCCGCCTCGATGCGGCTGATCCGTGCGACCGGCACCAGCGCGGCGCGTCCCTCGCTTTCCAGCAAGAGGTGCGCGGCGTAGTGAACCGGCGCGGGTACGCTATCGAGCAACTGATCCAGTTGCGCGCTCAGCGCTTGCTGCGGCGTGATGCGTTGACGGAGGCGCTGCAGCAAACGCGCAAAGCGCTCCGGACTGATCGGCTTGAGCAGGTAATCGAACGCCTGCGCCTCGAACGCCTTGAGCGCGTAGTCGTCGTGGGCGGTGACGAACACCACCGTGGCAGGCAGCCGATCGCCCAAAGCCTGCAAGACCGCGAAGCCGTCGATATCCGGCATCTGCA
>JBEVMS010000068.1:0-34483 GCA_040508515.1 Dyella sp.
TGGCGCGCGCCGCCGCGGTGCACCTGGCCCGCGCCAGCCGCGCCTACACCTTATTCGCCACCCATTATTTCGAGTTGACCGAGCTGGCAGCGGAGTTTTCCTCGATCGCCAACGTGCATCTGGACGCGGTGGAGTACGGCGAGCAACTGGTGTTCATGCACGCGGTCAAACCGGGCCCGGCCAACCGCAGCTTTGGCTTGCAGGTCGCCGCG
This sequence comes from Dyella sp., assembly GCA_040508515.1. Classification (GTDB taxonomy): domain Bacteria; phylum Pseudomonadota; class Gammaproteobacteria; order Xanthomonadales; family Rhodanobacteraceae; genus JBEVMS01. The sequence goes on from JBEVMS010000068.1 coordinate 213, forward strand.
CTGGCCGGCCTCCCCAAGAGCGTGCTGGCCGACGCACGGCGCACCCTGGCCGAACTCGAACGCGGCATGCACGCGCAAGTGGCCAACGCCAAGACGCAACCGGACGTATCGCCACAACTGGGTCTGTTCAATGCTCCATCGCCCTCGGCAATCGAGCGCGCGCTGGAGTTGATCGATCCCGATGCGCTGTCGCCACGCCAGGCGCTTGAAACCTTGTATCGGCTCAAGGCGTTGCAATGATCGGACCGGTTAATTTCGATAGCTCGAAACAAGCTGCAAGAACGCGGTATCGCGGTGGTTTCGCCGCGCTTGAAGCTAATCCGATGCCATCGAAGCGACCGTCTCGCCTTGTCTGATGCAACGCATCATGGCAAGGTGGCGATCCTCTGCGGCGGCCCACGGGCCGCGCATCCGATGGATATCCCTCGTGTTCTTGCTTACGCCACCGTGATCTAAAGGCTCCGCGCTCCGCGCGGTGATCGGCCAGCCGCGCCGGTCGTGCCTGTGTTCGCCCGGACAACGTTCGGGTGCTGCGTCCTGTACCGATCCGTCCGGCGGGCCTGCCTGGCTCGCGGGACGCACTCGGTTGAAGAGAAGCCTTTCGATGTTCCTGCGTTTCAATAATATGCGCGTCAATATCCTCGCCGGCCTCACCACCGCCTTCGCGCTGGTGCCCGAGGCGATGGCGTTCGCGCTGGTCGCCCACCTCAACCCGCTGATGGGTTTGTACGGCGCGGCGATCATCTGCACGCTCACTGCCGCGTTTGGCGGCCGTCCGGGGATGATCTCCGGCGCGGCCGGCTCGATGGCGGTGGTGATCGTGGCGCTGGTGGTGCAGCACGGCGTGGAGTACCTGCTGGCCACGGTGCTGCTGGGCGGACTGATTCAGTTGAGCTTCGGCTTGCTGCGACTGGGCAAACTGGTGCGCATGGTGCCGTACCCGGTGATGCTGGGCTTCGTCAATGGCCTGGGCATCGTGATCGCCAGCTCGCAGTTGGAGCATCTGCGCCTGCCCGGCGGCGGCTGGCAGACAGGCCCGGCGCTGTACGTGACACTGGCGCTGGCGCTGGCCGCCATGCTGATCGTCTACTTGTTGCCCAAGCTGACCCGTGCGCTGCCTTCGGCGCTGGCGGCGATTGTGCTGGTCGCGCTGGCCGCGCACGTGCTGGGCTTGCATACACGCACCGTGGGCGACCTGGCCTCGATCAAGGGCAGCTTGCCCATGCTGCATCTGCCGACCGTGCCATGGACGATGGACACGCTGAAGATCGTGTTTCCTTATGCCTTGGTGATGGCGATGGTCGGCCTGCTGGAAACCCTGCTGACGCTTAACCTCGTCGATGAGATCACCGCCAGCGAAGGCGCGCCCAACCGCGAATGCGTGGCGCTGGGCGCGGCCAATCTCGCCTCGGGCCTGCTCGGCGGCATGGGTGGCTGCGCAATGATCGGCCAGACCATGATCAACCTGACTTCGGGCGGACGCAGCCGGCTCTCGGGCATCACGGCTGGCGTACTGGTGTTGTGCTTCATCCTATTTCTGTCGCCGCTGATCGAGAAAATTCCGCTTGCTGCGCTGCTGGGCGTCATGCTGGTGGTAGCGCAGAAGACCTTCGCCTGGGGCAGCCTGCGTCTGCTGCGCAAGATTCCCTTCAGCGATGCGCTGGTCATCGTGCTGGTGACCGTCATTACTGTGCTGACCAATCTGGCCACGGCGGTGCTCTGCGGGGTTCTGATCTGCGCGTTGGCATTCGCCTGGAAGCATGCTGCGCAGATTGACCTCGATGCCGAGGATCTGCCGGACGGCCGTCGCCTCTACCGCTTGCGCGGCACGCTGTTCTTCGCCTCCACCACGCGTTTCCAGTCGCTGTTCGCGGTGGCCGACGATCCGGCCGAGGTCGTCCTGGACTGTGGCGCGGCGCGGCTGGCCGATCACTCGGCAGTCGAGGCTATCGACGCCCTGCGCAAGCGCTACGCCCAGCAAGGCAAGCAGTTGCACGTGCGCGCACTGAGCGAGCCCTGCGAAGCGCTGCTGGCGCGGGTAGGCCAGCTTGCGTTGACCCACGAGCGAGCAGACGCCTAGTCTCGATTGATCAAGCAGGCAGCGGCGCAAAATCCGCGCCTGCCGTTGCGCGGCGATGATCATAGACAAAAACTATCATAGGAATCCAAACAATCCACTTCAACCTATGATCTGAGCCACCTATAGTCTTCACACCGGCCGCCGCTCTACTGCCGCCCCCACAGCTAGCAAGGACTACCCGATGAGCCACGATCGCAAACCCCTGACCACCGACGCCGGCGCTCCAATACCCGATAACCAGAACAGCCTCACTGCCGGCCCACGCGGACCACTGCTGGTGCAGGACTACCAGCTGTTCGAGAAGCATGCGCACTTCAATCGCGAGCGCATCCCCGAGCGCGTCGTGCATGCTAAGGGTTCGGCCGCGTTCGGCACGCTGACGATCACCCACGACATCAGCCGCTACAGCAAGGCCAAGGTGTTTGCACAGGGCAGCCAGACGCCGCTGCTGCTGCGTTTTTCCACCGTGGCCGGCGAGCGCGGCGCGGCCGATGCCGAACGCGACGTGCGCGGCTTCGCCATCAAGTTCTACACCGACGAAGGCAATTGGGATCTGGTTGGCAACAACACGCCCGTGTTCTTCGTCCGCGATCCCGTCAAGTTCCCCGACTTCATCCGTACCCAGAAGCGCGACCCACGCAGCAACATGCGCAGCAACACCGCGATGTGGGATTTCTGGTCGCTCAGCCCCGAGTCGCTGCACCAGGTCACCATCTTGATGAGCGATCGCGGTCTGCCCGCGTCGCTGCGCCATATGCACGGCTTTGGCAGCCACACCTACAGCTTCATCAACGCCGCCGGCGAGCGCCATTGGGTCAAGTTCCATTTTCGCAGCCAGCAAGGCATCAAGAACTGGACCAACGAGGAAGCGGCCAAGGTCATCGGTGAAGACCGCGAGTCGCACCAGCGCGACCTGTTCGAGGCGATCGAGCGCGGTGAATTTGCGCGGTGGACGATGGCGGTGCAGATCATGCCCGAGGCCGACGCCGACAAGCACGCCTACAACCCGTTCGACCTGACCAAGGTATGGCCGCACAAGGATTACCCGTTGATCGAAGTCGGCGTGCTGGAACTCAACAAGAATCCGGACAACTACTTCGCCCAGGTCGAACAGTCCAGCTTCTCGCCCGCCAACGTGGTTCCGGGCATCGGCCATAGCCCGGACAAGATGTTGCAGTTCCGCATTTTCTCCTACGCCGACGCGGCGCGTTACCGGCTCGGCGGCAACCACGACCAGTTGCCGGTCAATCAACCGCGCTGCCCGGTACACAACTATGCCCGCGACGGTCTGATGCGCTTCGGCGATAACGGCGGCGGCAGCGTCAACTACGAGCCGAACTCCTTCAACGGACCCGTCGAGCAGCCGGCCGCCAAGGAGCCGCCGCTGGCGATCGAAGGTGCCGCCGACCGCTACAACCATCGCGACGGCAATGACGACTACGGCCAGGTCGGCGATCTGTTCCGTTTGATGGATGCCGAGCAGCAGCGCCAGTTGTTCAGCAACATCGCCGCGGCGATGAAGGGCGTGCCGCCATTTATCGTGGAGCGCCAGCTTGGTCATTTCGCCAAGGCCGACCCGGCCTATGCCGAAGGCGTCCGAAAGGCGCTGCAATGGTGAAATTTACTAAAGCCGTATAAGTGGCCAAACCATTCAGCATAACTTTCGAGAATGGCGTTCCGCATGCTCCGAAACTGAGAAGCCTGCCAATGCGGTAGGCTTCTTTGCTTTGACGTCGAAGACCCTCGCAGTCGCCCACCGCCACTTGCATTCCCTAGCCGACTTCATTAGCGCTGAACGAATGTTGCCCACCCATTTAGCCACGACATGGTCCTTCATCGCATCGTCCCGCGTTCCTGCTGAAGCCCTGATCGAATCGTCGCCCGTCACGCCACGCCGCTGCGAGCTACAAGGTCTTCTTGAACTTATGAATCAGCCGGCGCGAATGTTTGTCCGGCCGTGTCGGCGGGCGTAGCGGTCCGCCCTGCATCCGACGCAACTCACGCTGGCTGGCGCGCTCGGCCGCGCTCTGTTCCGTCTCGCGGTACAGTTGCTGCGCCGCGTTGGCCGGGCCGCGTTTCTCGGATAACCCCAGCACCTCGCATTCCAGCCGCTCCTCCCCACACGTGATGCGCAGGCGATCGCCCACCTTGATGCCTTTGGCCGGCTTGCAATGCGCATCGTTGAGATCGACCTTGCCGCCGTCGATGGCTTGCTTGGCCAGGCTGCGGGTCTTGAACATGCGTGCAGCCCAGAGCCAGATATCGGCACGCACTTCGGTAATCGTCGGCGCTTGCGATGAGTTCATGTCAGGATTATCGCAAAGCCCAACCGCTCGTTGCCAAGGAGTACGCGCATGGATGCATCCGTTTCGGCTTATCTGATCAACGCCGTGCTGCTGATCGCCGGCCTTACCCTCGGCAGAGCAACGCGCGCACCCTCACCACCGTCCAGGCCGATCACCCCGCTCGCCGACGACATGCCTGTGCGGACGTTGCTGGCCGAGGGCAACACCATCGAAGCGCTTCGCGTGTATCGGCAGATGACCGGCCAGGATATACGCCCGTCCAGGGCCGCCATCGAAGCCCTGGCTCAGCGACTACCCGTACGCCGCTGAGCGTTCGCGCTGTCGTGCAAGCGCAAATCATCGACAATGGCCGATCCCACATCCAGGTCCGCCAGCTTCGATGAGCGCCACTCCGCATACCGTACACGGCATGGCCGGCGACCAGGCTGCGCCGCACTGGCCGCCGCTGCGCCAAGAAGAAGTCGTCGCGCTGCTGGCGCATTACCCGCCACTGGGGCCGATCGAGGCGATCGTCTGGCATAGTCCGCGACCGTTGTCGGCCGCGGCGCTGGTGCGCACCGGCGCCGGCGAGGTGTTCGTCAAGCGTCACCATGTCAGTGTGCGCTATGCCGCCGCGCTGGCGGAGGAGCATCGCTTCATTTTTCATCTGCACGCACAGGGCGCGGCGGTGCCGGCGCTGCTGACCGATCGCTACGGCTACAGCGTGATCAGCGCGGGCGACTGGACCTACGAAGTGCAGCAGCGCGCCGCGGGGATCGACCTGTACCGCGATACCGTGTCGTGGGCGCCGCTGCGCAACCTGGTGCATGCGCGTGCGGCCGGTCGCGCGCTGGGTCAGTTGCATCTGGCGGCACAGGGCTTCGAGGCGCCCCAGCGCAGCACGCATCTGCTGGTGGCGCGCGATGAGCTGCTGCGCGCGCACGATCCGGTGGCGACGTTGCGCGCGCAATTGCCGCAGCGCCCCGGACTCACCGACTACCTGCGTTCGCGCGATTGGCCCGCCGAACTGGCGCGCGCGCTGTCGCCCTGGCACGCCACGCTGCCGGCTCGCCTGCAACGCGAACCGACGCTGTGGACGCATAACGACTGGCACACATCCAACCTGTGCTGGAGCGATGCGGGCGAGCAGGCGCAAGTCAGCGCGGCGCTGGATTTCGGCCTGGCCTCACCGACCTGCGCCGTGTTCGATCTGGCTACCGCGATCGAGCGCAACGCGATCGCCTGGCTCGATCCGCCCACCGAGCGCATCGCGCATCTGGACACCGCGCAAGCGCTGCTTGCCGGCTATCGCGAGACGTCGCCATTCAGCGCCGCCCAAGGCCATCTGCTGGCCGATCTGCTGCCGCTGGTGCATCTGGATTTCGCACTTTCCGAAGTCGAATACTTTCACGCGATCACCCACTGTGACGCTGACACCCGGCTGGCCTACGAGGATTTCCTGCTCGGCCACGCCAGTTGGTTCGAGTCTTCAACAGGACGCGAATTCCTGGGCGCACTGCACGAACTTGCCTGAACCGCCTGAGTTCTTACGCCAGGTATGGTCTAATACTCGATTGAAGCGGGGGTGCCGGGCATAACGCCAGGCTGAGAGAGTCCCTTGGAACCTGATCCGGCTCGCACCGGCGTAGGGAGCTTGAAGCAGCGCTAGCCCGTGCGGCCGCGCTGCTTGCCGTCGCTTCGTTCCCCCGATGATTTCTGGTGACGACCGATGGCCCGGCTGCATTCTCCCTTGCTGATTTCCTCCTTGCTGTGCGCGGCGCTACCGCTGCATGCGCAGGACACCTCCACGCCGGCCGAGCCCAGCCAGTCGACCCAGCTCGCGCCGGTGGTGGTGCACGGTCAGGCCGACACCGGCTACAGCGTCAAGCAGAGCCAATTGAGCGGCTTCGGTCCGGGCAGCTTGCACGACACGCCGGCGTCGGTAAGCGTGCTCAGCCGCGAACTGATCGACAACCGTCAGCCGCGCAGCTTGAGCGAACTGGCTTACAGCGATGCCGCGCTGGGCGACAACTACGCGCCGGTCGGCTATTACCAGGACGTATCGATCCGGGGTTTTCCGTTGGACCTGGCTACGGGTTTCCGCTTCAACGATCTGACCATCACCGCCGAGCAGCCGCTGGCGCTGGAGAACATCCAGCAGGTGGAAGTGCTCAAGGGCGAGGCCGGACTCTCCGCAGGCGTGGTGGCGCCCGGCGGGTTGATCAACTACGTCTCCAAGCGACCGGCCGATGTGCAGAACGTCACCGTCAGCACCGATTCGCACGGTTCGCGCTACACCGCGCTGGACGTGGGCCGCTGGCTCACACCCACCTTCGGCGTGCGCGTCAACACCGCCTACGAGGACACCCATTCCTACGTGCAGCACACCGACGGACGGCGCAATTTCTACGCGATCGCGGCGGACTGGCTGATCACCAGCAAGGCCACGCTGGAACTCGATGCCGACTACAAGGCCAGCGCGCAGCGTTCGGCCTCCGGCTACCAGTTGCTGGGCGGCACGACGCTTCCCAGCAACCCCAGCCGCACCCGCCTGCTGGGTTTCGAGCCCTGGCAGCAGCCGGTCAGCGTGCATGCGGCCAACGCCACCGCGCGCTTCAAGTACCAGTTCAACGACGACTGGCAGGGCCGCATCGCACTGGGTCACAGCCGCAGCGTGATCGACGACAACGTGGCCTTCGCCTACGGTTGTTTCTACCAGGCCCAGTGCGCCGACAGCCGTCAGACCGGCGCCTACTTCGCGCCCAACGGCGACTACGACATCTACGACTACCGCAGCCCCGACGACACCCGTCAGAACGATGAACTGCGCGCGCAATTGGACGGCCATTTCGACACCGGCCCGATCAGCCACAGCATTGATGTCGGCGTGGACGCCTTCCGTCGGCGCATCGATCAGCGGCCCTACGTCTACGATTACGTCGGCACCGCCAACATCGCCGACCCGGAGCCGCCGTACTTCGCGCCGTCTCCGAACCAGCCCGGTGCACCGGCGCTGCGTCTGTCCAGTTGGCAGCGCTCGGCGTTCGCGCTCGATCGGATGCAATGGGGCCAGTGGCAGCTCTTGGCCGGCGGTCGCTTCGTGCGGTTGAACGAAACCGATTACGACGACAGCGGCATCGCCGATCGCCACACCACGCTCAGCAAATTCTTGCCGCAGACCGCGCTACTGTGGCAACCGACTGCCAAGCTCACCGGCTACGTCAGTTACAGCGAGGGCCTGGCGCTGGGTAATCAAGCGCCCTACTGGGCTACCAATGCCGATGTCTTCCTGCCGCCGCTGCTTTCGCGGCAGATCGAAACGGGCGTCAAGTACGCGGTCAGCGACGCGCTCAATCTGGGCGCCGCGATTTACCGCATCCACCTGCCCTACCAATACGCCAAGCCCGACGACAGCGCCGCCGGTTTCACCTTCGTGCAGCAGGGCGAAGAAGTGCACAGCGGCCTTGAACTCAACGCCACCGGCCAGCTCAGCGACAACCTGCAACTGGTCGCCAGCGCCAGCTTCATCCAGGCGCGCGCGCAGGACACCGGCACGTCCGCCTACCAAGGTCACCAAGTGGTCAACGTGCCCAAGCTGCGCACCAGCGTGTACGCCGATTACCGGCTGCCGTTCGCGCCGGCATGGAGCGTCATGGGCGGCTGGCGCTACGCCGCCCCCAGCGTCGCCAGTCCTGATGGCCTAGTGCGTGTCAGCGCCTACAACCTGTTCGACGCCGGCCTGCGCTATCGCACGCAATGGCGCGAACATGCGCTGACTTGGCGCTTGTCGGTGGACAACGTGTTCAATCACTTTTACTGGCGCGATACCGGCACGTCCGGTGGCGACAGCTACCTGTTCCCCGGCGCGCCGCGCCTGGCCCGCCTTTCGCTGACCTACGCGTTGTAAGCCATGAGTCCGACCGAACTGATCGCCGCGATCCTGAGCGCGTGGGGCGTCTGGCTGACCACGCGTCGACGGCCGTTGTGCTGGCCGGTGGGGCTGGTGGCGGTGATGCTGTACGGCGGCGTCTTCATCGATGCCAAGCTTTATTCCGACGCCTTATTGCAGGCGATCTTCGCCGGCTTCATCGTCTACGGCTGGCTGCGTTGGCGGGCGCATCTGGACGATCACGGCCAGGTGCGTATCGCCGCGTTGGCGCCACGCGCGATGGCCGTGCACCTGGGCCTGGGCGCGCTCGGCGCGCTGGCGCTCGGCGCGGCGATGCACTATTACACCGACGCGGCGCTACCCTGGCTGGATGCCGCGCTGACCGCCTTCAGCCTGGTCGCGCAATGGTGGCAAGCGCGCCGCCACATCGCCGCCTGGTGGCTTTGGATCATCATCGACGTGATCTATGTGGGTGAATACCTTTACAAGTCACTCACTATCACCGCACTGCTCTACGCCGGCTTCGTGGTGTTAGCGGCCATCGGATGGCGCCAGTGGCGCCGCGCCCAACACGCCTCGACGCTGCCGACGTACTGAATGCCTCCGCTGGCCGCTGTGCCAGCCATGCGCAAGCACCGCGTTTTACCGTGACTGCCCAAGCACGACGATTGCAAAGGCGATAGCTTCGTCGGTGTGGCCCATGGAACGATGATCCACGACCCCGGAAATCGTAAAATTTTTCGAAACCGAGCACGGTTAAGGCAAGCCTTCCAGACGGCCAAATGACCACGCCGTCCGCGCGCGCGTTGTGTAAGCAACCCACCGTTGCGTTCTTGGATTTACTCATTTTTTACGGGCGCGGACATGTTGTGCCGCAGCAATTTTACAGGCCCGACACCTAACCTCCCCGGCTCTTACACCGGGGAACACCATGAGTCTCGATTCAAAGAACAACAAGAACGCGGCCACCTCGTGCGCCGCCCGGGCCTATCAAGACGTAGTGAAAGAAGCCTCACTTTTGCTGGCGCAGATGCGCCGACGGCACACGCTGATGAGCCGAGGTATCACGCCTCATACGCCGATGATTGCCGCCACGGTGCTGCTGGGTTTGACCGCCACGTGGGTCAGCGCACCGGCACAAGCGCAATCGGTGAGCGATCAGCCCGGCCCCTCAACACCCGCCGCGGTGATCCCACCCAAAACCACTCAGACGCTGGAGGAGGTTACGGTGACCTCCCAGAAGCGAAGCTCCACGGTGCAGAACACGCCGGTCAGCCTCACCGCCGTCACTGGCGATGCCCTGCAGGACCGCGGCATCACCCATTTTTCCACCTTGGCGCAATCCACCCCCGGCGTTTCGCTGAAAAGCGAGGGCCCTGGCCAGACCGAAATCGAATTGCGTGGCATGACGTCCAGCGGTGGCAACTCTCCCACCGTCGGGTTTTACCTGGACGACATCCCGCTAACCGCACCAGCGAGTGCGCAAAATGGCAAAGTGGTCATCGATCCCACCCTGTACGACTTGGATCATGTGGAAATCCTGCGCGGCCCCCAAGGCACGCTGTATGGCGCGGGCTCTATGGGCGGAACCGTGCGCCTGCTCAGCAATCCGCCGGACGCAACCGGCTTCAGCGGGTCGGTGGAGAGCACCGTGTCGGGCACCGACGGGGGCGGCTTCAACCACGATGGCAATGTGATGCTCAACATCCCCTTGGTCCAAGATAAGTTGGCACTGCGCCTTGTGGCGACTGAGGCCCATACCAGCGGCTGGATCGATCGCATCGTGGCCAACGAGTATCCCGTGGTCACCAACAACGGCGCCAGCCGTGGCAACGTCGCCGATGCGCCGGTGCAGAAGCAATACCCTGACTCCAACACGCAGCAGCTCAATACCTACCACGCGAGCCTGCTATGGCAACCGACCACCAACCTGACGATCACGCCGTCCGTGTTCGTTGAGCACAGCAAGCAGGATGGCGTCAGCGCCTACGACAGCACGCCCGCTACCAACGCCCATTACCAGCCCTTCGACATCGCCGAGCCGTTATCCGACAGCATCTCGATCTTCAGCGTCAACACCAAGTACAGCCTTGAGAACCTCGACATCACGTCGATCACCGCGTATTGGTCTCGACGCTCGCAACAGACCGAGGATGCGAGCGAGGACTTCAACAATCCACAGACCGGCGTGACCTATGCCGCCAACTACGGCCTTCCCAATCCGGGTTATTACGGCGCCGATGGCAGCGGACCCGCACAGGGGCACGAGAGCGACCCTTCTCGCCAGCTGAGCCAGGAACTGCGATTCTCCACCAAGGGCGACGGCCCGCTGCAGGCGGTCGGCGGGGTATTCTTTTCCAATTTCTCTTCAACGTGGAATTTCGCCGGCGTCACCGCCAATCCGAATGCCTATATGGACGTAGGCAGCGGCCAGCGCGCCACCACGACCAACTGGTTCGACGTGTATTCGCCGACCCAGATGAAACAGTACGCGGTGTTCGGCGACCTCACCTATGCATTGACGGACAAGCTCAAGCTCGATGTCGGTGCGCGCGCCTATCGTTACGACTACAACTATTCGTCCACCATTAGCGGTTGGGGCTCGGCGTTGGGAGTGGCCACCCCCTCGGCGACAGGGCTGATCACGCAGCAAGGCAATAGCTTCGATCCCAAGCTCAACCTCAGCTATCAATTCACCCCCCAAGTCTTGGGTTATTTCACTGTGTCCAAGGGCTCGCGCCCCGGCGGCGGCAATGCCAAATATCCCACCACGGGCGCCTATTGGAGCGCGGTATTTAATGCCTACAAATTCAGCGGTAACCAATGGCCGTCCACCTATAAACCCGACTATGTATGGAGCTACGAACTGGGCGAAAAGGGCAGGTTTCTGGACAACCACTTGGTCATCAACGCCGACGTCTATTACGAAAATTGGCGCAACATCCAGTTGGAGGCGCTGCCCGGCGACTGGGCTCTCAATATCAATGGCAACTATGCGCACTTGTACGGCACCGAAGTGGAAGCCAAGGCACTGCTCGGCCACGGCTTCGAGCTTGATCTCTCAGGCAGCTACACCCACGCGTATGTAGATCCCGGTGAGCATTGGCAAATCACCCCGCTGCACGTGCTGTCGGATGTCGCCCCGGTTGTCGGCAACGTCGTGGCCAGCTACACAACCAACCTCAATGCTGTCTACTCGTTGAAGTTTCAGGCCGAGAGCGCCTACGTGGGCAAGCGCTATTCGTTGGCCTTTCCCTACGGCTACTCGCTCAATGGCGAATACATCCAGCTTCCTTCCTACATGCTGACCAACCTTCGCGCCACGCTCAGTTCGAGCGACGGATGGAGTGCCGCGTTGTTCGCCGACAATGTGTTCAATCGTCGCGCCGAGCTGGAAAGCTTGTTTCAAGAGAACCTACCCAGCGCGGCCTTCAACCGGATCGTGACCAATCAGCCACGCACGGTGGGCATCGACCTGACCTATAACTTCTGACCGGATCACCCATCGTGGCCACGCGATGGGCCCATGGTTGGGTCAAGGCTAGGGCAGAGGCATGGCCTTGAACAGCGGGCGGGTGGCAGCGGGAGCCATTTGCATGAGCCGATGGCCCTGCATCGACAAGCCAGCGAGAATAGACTTCTTGCCCCGGCGTTCTGCGACCGTATCCCCATGCCCCAGTCCTTTGTTTCGCCCGACCACATCCGCAGCCTGTTTGCGCAGGCGATGTCGACCATGTACCGCAGCGAGGTGCCGCTGTACGGCACGCTGATGGAACTGGTGGCGCAGGTCAACGCCGCCACGCTCGCCGCTCGACCTGAGTTGGCCGCTCAGTTGGAACGCAACGGCGAGCGCGCGCGGCTGGATCAGGAACGCCACGGCGCGATCCGCGTCGGCACTGCCGCCGAACTGTCGATGCTGCGCCGGCTATTCGCGGTGATGGGCATGGCCCCGGTGAGCTACTACGACCTGTCGGTGGCCGGCGTGCCGGTGCATTCCACCGCGTTCCGCCCGACCAGCGCGCAGGCGTTGGCGGCCAATCCATTTCGGGTGTTCACCTCGCTGCTGCGGCTTGAGTTGATCGAGGACGCCACGCTGCGCGCGCAGGCCGCCGAGATCCTCGCCCAGCGCGACATCTTCTCCGGCGAGGCACGTGCGCTGATCGACCAGGCCGAGCGCGCCGGCGGACTGGACGAGGCCGACGCGCAACGCTTCGTCGCGCAGGCATTGGAAACCTTCCGCTGGCACGGCGACGCCACCGTCTCGCATATCACCTACAACGCGCTGCACGATGCGCACCGGCTGATCGCCGACGTGGTGTGTTTTCGCGGCCCGCACATCAACCACCTCACCCCGCGCACGCTGGACATCGACGCGGCACAGGCGGACATGCAGCGCCGCGGCATCGGCGCCAAAGCGGTGATCGAAGGGCCACCGCCGCGCGCGGTACCTATCCTGCTGCGCCAAACCAGTTTCAAGGCGCTGCAGGAGAAGGTCGCTTTCCCGTCCACCGATGGCCATCATGACGGCACCCACACCGCACGTTTCGGCGAGATCGAACAACGCGGACTGGCGCTGACACCCGCCGGCCGTGCGCTTTACGACCGCCTGCTGGAACAAGTTCGCCAGGCCGATCCGGGCGACGGCAACTACGCCGCCCACCTGCGCCAGACGTTTGTCGCCTTCCCCGATGATCACGCCACGTTGCGTCGCCAGGGGCTGGGCTACTACCGCTACACGCTGACGGCAGCCGGTGCCGCGCTTGCCATCGAGCAACGCGCCAAGATGTCACTGGACGCGCTGCTCGAAGCAGACCTGGTCAGCGCCGATCCGATCGTCTACGAGGACTTTCTACCGGTCAGCGCGGCCGGCATCTTCCAGTCCAACCTAGGCGGCGGCGAGCAGCGCGCCTACCAAGCCAACGCCAATCAGGCGGCGTTCGAAGCCGCGCTCGGCGTACCCGTGCTCGACGAGTTCGCGCTCTACGCCAAGCTGCAACAGGATTCGATCGACACGCTGCGGCGTTAAGTGCGCCAGCGAGCCGTCGATCACGGGAGATAAAAGCGCAAACCGCTCACCACGCGCTGCACCGCGCAAGCCAACTACCCTACCGCTCAGGTAGGCCGCAAGCCGTTGCCCGCTGACGCCGACGATCGGCACGGCCGCGCGCGTGACGTAACCTCGAGCGCCCGCGCGGCGAATCACCCTATGCAGGAAGCGGCCTGTCGCCGTTTCGCGGAGTACCCGCAGGAGATCGTCGATGTCACGTTTAGCGCTATCACGTCGTTTTGCTTGGGGGCTAGCCGGGGCACCGGTGCTGGCTGCGTTCCTCGCCACCGCAGCGGTGCTGGCGGCGCCGCAGGCTAGCGGACCGGTGCCGGCAAGTGCGGCCAGCGCCGCCGCCGGCCAACAGATTGCGGTGCTGGCCGGCGGGTGTTTCTGGGGCATGGAGTCGGTGTTCGAGCACGTCAAGGGCGTTCGCCAGGTGCAGTCCGGCTACGCCGGCGGGGCGGCGTCCACGGCGCATTACGACCAAGTCAGTGACGGCGACACCGGCCACGCCGAGTCGGTACGGATCGTCTATGACCCGGCCCAGGTCAGCTATGCCGATCTGCTGAAAATTTATTTCGCGGTAGCGCACGATCCTACCGAAAAAGATCGCCAGGGCCCGGATGTCGGCACGCAGTACCGCTCGGAAATTTTCTACCTGAATGCACAGCAGAAGCAGATCGCCAGCCAGACGATCGCGCAGTTGAACGCCAGCAAGGTTTTTTCCAAGCCGATCGTGACCGAGGTGGCGCCGTTGCCGGCCTTTTATCCGGCCGAGGCCTATCATCAGGATTATGCCGAGCGGCATCCGAATAACTTGTACATCGTGATCAACGATGCACCCAAGGTGGCACAGCTCAAATCGATGTACCCCCAGTTCTACCGTGCCAGCGAGGCACTGGCGAGCACCGAGCAACCTTGATGAATGGGAATGGTTAGCTAGGCCGGCCGCTCCGGTGGCACCAGCCGCAGCTTCGGCGGCGCGCGCGTGATATTGAGCAACAGGCGCTCGACATCGACGCTGGCCAGCGGCCGCGCGTACAGATAGCCCTGCCCTTCCGCGCAGCCGGCGCGCAGCAGAAAATCATGCTGCGCCTCGGTTTCGATACCCTCGGCGATAGTGCACAGCCCCAGGCTCTTGGACAACGCCAGGATCGCCTCGACAATCGCCACATCGTTGCTGTTGCGCGGCAGTCCGTTGACGAAGCTGCGATCGATTTTGAGATAGGCCACCGCCGGCAGTTTCAGATAGGCCAGCGAGGAATAGCCGGTGCCGAAATCGTCGATTGCCACACCCACGCCCAGCGCGTGCAGCGCATGCATGGTGCGCTCGGTTTCCTCGCCCAGGCGCAGGATCGCGCTCTCGGTGATCTCCAGCAGCAGGCGGTGTGGGGGCACCTTGGTTTCGTGCAGCGTGCGTCGCAGGCTTTCCACGAAGGCCGGATGGCCGAACCAACTGGCCGACACGTTCACCGCCACACGGATCGCCGGCACCGCTTGCGCGTTCCAGAGCTGAATCTGCGCGCAGGTTGCGCGCAGCACCCACTCGTCGATCTGCCGGATCAGCCCCAGGCGTTCGGCCGCAGGGATGAATTCCGCCGGCGGCACCTCACCGCGGGCCGGATGTTGCCAGCGCAGCAATGCCTCCAACGCCACAATGCGCCCGCTGCGCAGTTCCAGACTGGGCTGGAATACCAGCCGGAACTCCTCGCGCATCAGCGCCTGACGAAGTTCACCGGCCAGTGCCAGGCGTTTACGCGCGTCGGCATGCATGATGGGCGTGTAGTAACGCTGTGTGTTGCGCTCCTCGGTCTTGGCCGCGTACATCGCCGCATCGGCGTTGGCGATCAGGCTGACCGTGTCGACGCCATCCAGCGGAAAACCGGCGATGCCGATGCTGGCGGTCAGCACCACTTCGTAGTCGCCGATCACGAACGGCATGGCCAGCGCGGCCAATAACCGCGAGGCCAACGGCCCGGCGTCTTCGCGCGCGCCCAGTTGGGTGCTCAGCACGGTGAACTCATCGCCGCCGATCCGTCCGGCCACGTCGTGCTCCCCCAATTGCTGACGGATGCGCTCGGCCACCTGGATCAGCAGTTGATCGCCGGTGCCGTGGCTGTAGCTGTCGTTGACCGCCTTGAACGCGTCCAGATCGACGAACAGCACCGCCGCGGCGCGGCGCTCGCGCGTGGCTTGGCTGATCGCCTGCGTACAATGGCGTTCAAACTCCGCCCGATTGATCAGGCCGGTGAGCGGGTCGTGCGTGGCCAGGTGCTCCAGGCGCCGCTGGCTGGCCTTGGCGCGGGTGATGTCGGTAAACACAGCCACGTAGTGCTGAATCTGCTCAGAGGCATCGCGGATGGCGCTGATGCTGAGCAGCTCCGGGTAACTGCTGCCGTCGTAACGTTGACTAAGCACTTCGCCGCGCCAGTTGCCGCCGCTGGCGATGGTGTGCCAGAGCGAATCGGGCAGTGGCGTGTCGTCGGGCAGTCGACGCAAGGCATCGAAGCGCTGGCCAAGCAACATCGCCGCGGTAAAACCAGTCAACAAGGTATGCGCGGCATTGACCGAAATCACGCGCCGCTCGGCATCGGCGATGATCACCCCTTCGGCGATGCTAGCCAGCGCTTCGGAAGCCACCCGGCGCTCCTGCTCGATCGCCATCCGTTCGGATACGTCGCGGATGATCGCCTGGCGTACCGTCTGCTCACCCCAGGTGGCCAGGCTGCTATGGGTCTCCACCGGTCGATTGCGGCCATCGGCATCGAGAAAAGCGCTGGCATCGCCTTTATAGGCGGGCAGGAACAGCGACTCAAACGGCTGGCCCGCCAATTCGCTGGCGCTGCGCCCGGCCCAGTTCGCTGTGGTGCGATTGGCGTCCAGGATCAAGCCACTGGCATCGTCGACCATCACGATGGCGTCGGCGGCGCTGTCGAATACCAACCGATAGCGTTCTTCGCTCCCGCGAATGCTGGCCAGCACGCGCCGCGCCATAACCAGCCAGATCAGGCAAGCCAGGCAAGCCACGCCGAAGACGCCGGAAAACAAAATCTTGCCCACCCAGCCGGCGCCCTTGGCGATGACCAGCGAAAACTGCCCCGAGCGAGGCTGCACGATCATATTCAAAGCATTGATGCGCTCGCGTTCGCGAGTGATCTGCGCGTAGGTTGGCGTGCCCACGGCATAGGCGCGTTCCAGGCGGTCGGCAACCTGGCCGATTTCAATCACTGCCGCGTCGCTTGAGCGCCACGCGCTAAGCGCCTGCGCCACGAATGGTAGGGACGAAAAATAACGCAGCGTCAGAACGATGCCAGGCACCGCTTCGGGCATGATCATGCCGCGCTCGAACGCCTGCGCCACCTTGCTGTTGTCATAGGTTCCCGAGGCGATCGCGTCGCGCGCCCACATGTCGGAAATCAGAATCTGGTAGTTGCCCCGAAAGGCCGCCATGTCGCGCGGATCGCCTTTGAGCGCGTAGTTTTGCAGGTCGATCACGATCTGCTTCTGGCATTTGGACCAGACACTCTCAGCGTTCAAGAAACCGCTGAGAGTGACCTGAATCTGCAAGGCACCCCAGGTCAGCAACAGAATCAGGCCGATAACCAACGCCAGACCATAAGCAAGCGGCAACAGACGCCGTGTCAATGGGCGTTGCAAAGCCGTGTTGACACTACGCATGCTACCCCCCTGATCCAGTTATCGACGCATTCCTGGCCTAATGATTGATGATGGTGCCAAGCCTACATCTGGGGCATGCTCAAGCAGCTGCTTCCTCCGCCACTTGCTTGCTCTGACCGATGTCGACACAGCGATCAGCAAGAATCCGCATGCAGGTATAACTGCGCTTGATGCACTCGCCCAGATGCTCGACTTCGTCGACGCTCGGGTTGTTGCCCATCAGCGTACATACTATCTCCAATGCCTCCCACGGATGTGTGTCGTCGTAGGCGGCATGCAATTGCAGCCAGCGTAGGTTGGCTGTCTTGCTGGCCGCTGGAAAGCTCTCGGTATAAATCGCACTGTCATAGATCAGCTGTGACCATACTCCGGTCGCCCCCTCCACTGCGTAGTTGGTGGCCGCCATACCGGCGGCCAACGTGCCTTTGGCACTGATTTCCTCACACCAGCTGGCCAAGGCCTCGGTGCCGTAGGGCGCCGAAGCCTGCAACACATCCTGGCGATGGATACCTAAGCCGTCGGCCCACTTCAGCCAATGCTCCGCATGGTTCTGCTCCACCCGGATATTGCGCACCAGCCAACGCCGCGCCAGGTCGTCACCCACGCTGCGCCCGAAGCGCGTCTTCAAAAGACTTTGCGCCATATAGCCAGGGAAACGCTCGATCACCGGCCAGATACCGACCATGAAGGTGTAAATCCCCTCCTGGCCCAATCGCAGATTGCGCATCAAGTCGATCACCTCATGCTCGACCACGCTACGCCGGGTCGCCTCGCAATCGCCCACCATGTCCTGCGTCCAACGCGGATAGCTGCTCAATTCAGCGATGGGTCCAGCAATCTCAAACTTCGCGTTCATAACCATTCTCCAGTTTCAGTCGTACCGCTTGGGTCAAACCGGGCACGAGCCAATCCCGTGCCCGGCGCTCTCCGGCACCGCGATGGCGCTACCGAAAATTTCGCTTCACTATTTCGCAGTCGCAGTAAGGCCTCGAGCGCCAGACATGGCATCGCAAAGGAATGGAACGCTTGGGTGGCGCACACGATTCCACGGGGCGGATAAGGCATCCCTTCATCACAAAATATAGGCCCAAAGTGTGGCCGGTCCGTTGGTGCTTGCCGTTGCGCGCACCTGCCGCGCGCAAACGAAACGGCCTGCACGTGCGGGGGCTTTCGCCATGAATTTGGCCCGGGTCAACCCGCGCCCACTTTAAAAACCGCTGGCAATTGAGGCGGCTGCGGTCGTACTGTCGAGGCGGGCATGTCACGCCACGGAGCAGGTGCCGATTCAAGGCCTTCGCCGGCAGGCCATGACACACGCCGCGCGCATCACCACGCACCGGTCGAATCGAAGGGACGCTAACCCCGCCGCATACCCATGGGAGGAGTCATGAACTACGTCGATGGTTTTGTAGTGCCGGTTCCCAAGGCCAAGCTGGCTGCCTACCGGCGCATCGCGCGCAAGGCCGGCCAGATCTGGCGCGAGCACGGCGCACTGGAGTATGTCGAGTGCGTCGCCGATGACGTCAAACCCGGCAAGCTCACTTCGTTTCCCCAAGCGGTAAAACTAAAACCCGACGAGGTGGTGGTGTTCTCGTGGATCATCTATGCCTCGCGCGCGCAACGTGATCGCATCAACAAGAAAGTGATGACCGATCCACGGCTGGCTGAAATGATGGACCCCAAGACGATGCAGCCCTTCGACGGTCGACGGATGTTCTGGGGCGGCTTCAAGACCATGATCGCGTTGTAGCGCCCTCAAGCGAGTCGACACACGCCAGCGCCGGGGCTGGCTTTACACGCCGCTCCGGCGCCGTGCCTACCGACGCAGGCATGTAGGGCTATCGACCGCATGGCGCGGCCAGCGACGCTCTACCCAGGTCGGCTACCATGCGCGACTCTTTTGACCAGGCTGTTTACGCATGACCGCTCCACTGATGCGCATTCTGGTCGGCTCGCGCAATCCGGTGAAAATCGACGCCGTGCGCCATGCACTGACGCCGCTATTTCCCCACCATCGGCTCGAATGTATCGGCATCGATGCGCCCTCGGGCGTGCCCGAACAGCCGATGACCGCCCGCCAGACGCGGCAAGGGGCGATCAATCGCGTGCAGTACTGCCGGCAGCAGGGACAAGCGGACTTCTATGTGGCCCTGGAGGGCGGTGTGGACGTATTCGACGACGGTCCGGCCAGCTTCGCCTACGCGGTGATCGCCGACGCGCAGCGTCAATCGCTAGGCTGCAGCGCGCATTTGCCGTTACCGCCGGCGGCCTATCAGGCGCTGCAACAGGGCCAAGAGTTGGGACCGGTGATGGACCGGTTGTTCGCCACCCATAACAGCAAGCAAAAAGGTGGCGCGATGGGCTTGCTCACCAACGGCAATGTCACCCGTGAAACCGTTTATGCGCAGACCTTGTCGCTGGCCATGGCGCGCTTTCTGCATCCGGATCTCTACCCCCCACTGAACCACCCGCCCTTCCCAGGCGGCACCGGCCTCCCACACCTTTACATGCGCGCGCGAAGAGCGACCCGCCGTTAACGTCAGGCGCGCATGCCCGCAGCGGATTGGATACCGGCTGGCCCGCGAACGCGACATCGGGCACGCCTGACCCGGTCAGTCCCGCCCACCGCGATGCCATGCGTCGCGATGTCACGCCGTCACCCCCTTGTACCAGCGCCGGATGCCCCTAGATTCTGCGCAGGATTCCGTTCCGTGCGGATCATTGGAGAAACGCGTGCACAAGCTTTGGTTGGTGGGAATGCTGGCATTGGTCAGCAGTGGGGCCGCTTTCGCCGGCGATTCTCCTCAGGAGGTCCAGGCCGCACTGCAGCAAGGCAATTACCCTATGGCCGAGCGGGAAATGCGCCAGGCGATTTCCGAACACCCGCAAAGTGCCAAGGCCCACTACGTCTTGGCACAGGTACTAGCCCATGAAGGCAATATCGGCGATGCCGCCAAAGAAGCCAATCAGGCGCAGCAGCTCGATCCACGATTGAGCTTTACCGACCCGGCACGCTTCCAACGCTTCCAGGCCGAACTGCACCAAGCGCTGACTCCGATCGCAGCACGCGGCGCGGTGGCCGAGCGGATCACGCACCCGATGGTGCAGGTCGAGCATCGGCACTTTCATATGCTGTGGCTGATCTTGGGCCTGCTGGTGATCGTCGGCTTGTTCATGATGTTCCGTCGCAACAGGCAGAACGCCCCCTCCGGCTACGACCAACGCGGCTATGCACCGCCGCAAGCCGGCGTGCCGAACGGTTATGGCGCGGCCTACCCGCCCCCGGCGCCGCCCTATCCGCAGCAGCCGACCGCTGGGTCGGGCCTGGGCGGAGCCTTCGTCGGCGGCTTGGCCGGTGGCGTACTGGGCGCGGCGGCGGTGGAAATGTTCGAAAATCACGAGCGCCGGGTCGAACAAGATGGCTTTGGCGGCTCGCAGCCTTTCGGCGGTCAGCCCGGCGGTTTTCCCAATAACGACCCGCAAGGGCAGGCCTACGACGATCTGCGCAGCAGCCCGATCGACATGGGCAACGACGACAGCGGCTGGGGCGGCGGCGACTCGTTCGACACCGGCGACGACAGCTGGAGCTAACGCCACCACCGCGTTCTAGTCTGGGGCGATGCCGCTAGCCGGACGCCCCCGATGCGTGGGCAAAACGCCCACCCGCCGGCACAGGCATGGAAGCCAGCCCCCAGGGTTGGCAGAATGGGCCAACCTCAAGGGAGTAGTTCATGACGAACGCGCGCTTTCTGATGTGCTCACCGGCGTATTTCGAGGTGGCTTACGTGATCAATCCCTGGATGCAGGGCAATGTGGATCACGCGCGCCATGCCGTCGCCACGGCGCAATGGCATGCGCTGTATGACTTGCTGAGCGCTCGCGCCACCGTCGATGTGCTGGAGGGAGCGCCCGGCCTGCCCGATATGCCGTTTGCCGCCAATGCCGGCCTGGTGCTGGGCGAGCGTTTCATTCCCAGCCGTTTTCGTCACGCCGAGCGCCGCGGCGAGGAAGCCCCCTTCAGCGAATGGTTTCAGACCGCCGGCTTCAGCTTGCTGCACTCGCCGGCCGACCAATGGTTTGAAGGCGCCGGCGACGCCTTGCTCGACCGGGCGCAGGCACGCCTTTGGATGGGACACGGCCATCGCAGCGATCTGGCCTGCGCTGACTGGCTGCGTCAGGCACTGGATATCGAGGTGCTGCCGCTGCGCCTGATCGATGCGCGCTTCTACCACCTGGATACCTGTTTCTGCCCACTAAAGGGCGGTTACCTGATGTATTACCCGCCGGCCTTCGATGCACCGTCCCTGGCGCTGATCGAACGGCATGTCGCGCCGCAACAGCGTGTCGTCATCGACGAGGCGGATGCGCTGGATTTCGCCTGCAACGCGGTCGATGTGGGCGACGCGGTGCTGCTCAACCGCGCCAGTACGTCGCTGGCGGCACGGCTCAAGGCAATCGGCGTCGACACGCTCGCCACGCCGCTGGGCGAATTCATGAAGGCAGGCGGCGCCGCCAAATGTCTGACCTTGCGGCTGGACGAACCGGTCCTGCGCCAGTCGGCTACCAGCAACTCACCCACGCCAGCCCTGGCTCGCTGAACGCGTGGCTCGCGCGCCCCACGCGCGAGCCAATTCAGCACGCGCGCACCGCTGGACCGCCCCATCGTAGCGGCCCAGGGCGGTCGAAAGCGCCCTAGCTGCGCTCACCCACGATGTCGGGCCGATCGTGCCCAAGCCATCGATAAATGGCGCCGCCGATGATGCCCCCAACGATCGGGGCCAGCCAGAACAGCCACAACTGGCTGATCGCATCGCTACCGGCAAACAACGCCACGCCCGTCGAGCGCGCCGGATTGACCGACGTGTTGGTGACCGGGATGCTGATCAAATGGATCAAGGCCAACGCCAAACCGATCGCCATCGGCGCGAAGCCGACCGGCGCCCGACCGTGCGTCGCGCCCATGATCACCACAAGGAACATCGCGGTCATCACCACTTCGCAAAGCACGGCGGCGGCCAGTGAATAACCACCGGGCGACATGGCACCATAACCGTTGCTGGCGAATGCACCGGCCGCATGGGGATCGATCGCAAACCCCGCGCTGCCACTGGCGATCAACAACAAAATCCAGCCGGCCAACACGCCACCGAGCACTTGGGCCACGAGGTAAGGCATCACGTCCGCCAGCGGAAAGCGTCCACCGGCCCACAACCCCACCGTCACCGCCGGATTGAAGTGCGCGCCGGAAATATGCCCGAACGCATAAGCGCCAGTGAGCACAGTCAACCCGAACGCCAGAGATACGCCGAGCAGTCCTATCCCCAACGGATTGCCCTCGCCACCAAACTTGGCGGCCAGCACGGCACTGCCACATCCTCCCAAAACCAACCAGAACGTTCCCAAAAGTTCGGCAGCCAGTCGCTTGATCATGCGCGCGCACTCCCTCGTCTGTTTGGGACAGCCCCCGCGCGCATTAAGCGCCCGCGCGACGACGCGTTGCAATACCTGCCGTATTAGCTGACGCCACACGCCGCGTCCGCTGGATGGCAGGGGCGGCATGTTTGGGATAGCCGACATGGCGTGAGCACTCGCGCGTAACGCAACGCACATCGCCAACACGCGCCGCGCGGTCGTCGAATCCGGGAACTTTCCAGAGGGTGTTCAGCCGCGTGCAGGAATCGCCAGTCCGCGCTGTACCGCCGGCCGCGCCAGCGCGCGCTCAAGCCAGCCGGCGACGTTAACGTAACGATCAAACGCGACCACTTCACGCGCTTCATAAAAGGTGATCAGATTGTTCATCCAACCCACCGTAGCGATATCGGCGATCGAATAATCCTCACCCATGATCCAGCGACGGCCGTCCAGACGTCCATCAAGAACGCCCAGGAGACGCTTGGATTCATCCACGTAACGCTGCCATGGGCGCTTGTCTTCGATTTCCTTGCCGGCGAACTTGTTGAAGTAGCCGAGCTGCCCGAACATCGGCCCGATCGAGGCCACTTGAAAAAGCAACCACTGGATCGTCTCCCAGCGTTGCACCGGATCGCTGGCGATAAAGCGTCCGCTTTTGTCCGCTAGGTAAAGCAGTATCGCGCCGGACTCGAATAGCCCCAGCGGCACGCCACCCGGACCGTTGGGATCGATGATCGCGGGAATCTTGCCGTTGGGGTTCAACGACAGGAACGCTGGCGTATGGCTTTCACCGTGGCCGATATCGACCAGATGCGCCTCATACGGCAGGCCGGTTTCCTCCAGCATGATCGACACCTTCACCCCGTTGGGCGTGTTGAGCGAATACAACTGGAGGCGCTCCGGGAACTGCGCCGGCCAACGCGCAGCGATCGGGAGGGCGGCAAGATCGGACATGGGTTGTTCCTGTGGGAAGCGGTTCTCCAAAGTAGGCGGTTGGTTCCAGCACTTCAATCCCCGCCGCTGAATACCGCATCCCTCGACAGAAATTCACTCCGCCGGTGGTAGCGTGGACCCACTGCCAACGCTCGGACAAAAGCCATGCGCATGCTTATCACCGGCGCCACCGGATTGGTCGGTCAGGGTGTCATGCAAGAATGCTTCAACGCCAGCGACGTCAGCGCGGTGGTGGCGCTGGGACGCCGGCCCAGCGGCAAGTCACACGCCAAGCTCAGCGAGTTGATCTGCGCCGACTTCAGCCAACTGGACGCGATCGAAGATCAACTGCAAGGTTTCGACGCTTGCCTTTACTGCGCAGGCGCACCGCCGATCGGCACCGCCGAAGCCATCTATCGGCAGGTGACGCTAGGGCTGACCACGCATGTGGCCGCGGTGTTGGCGCGCCACAATCCCCACATCCTCTTCCTCTACATTTCCGGCGCGCACTCCGATCCCACCAGCCGGATCATGCCATTGCGCATCAAGGGCGAAACCGAGCGCGCGCTGCAGGCGCTGCCGCTGCGCAGCGTGATGCTACGCACCGGCGGCATCCAGCCGGTGGGCGACGTGCATTCGCCACATCCCAAGATGGAGAGCATGTATCGCCTGGTCGGTCCGCTGATGGGCCTGGGCGTCACGCTGATGCCGGGCCTGATGACATCCACCGACCGCGTGGGCCGGGCCATGCTGGCGCTGGCGCGCCAGGACAATCCACCGCCCGTAGTGGAGAACGCGGAAATCAATCGGTTGGGCGATTAACGCACCGCCGCAAGGCGCGTGCGCCCCGTCTCGGCGCGCCCTATCGCATGGACATCTCGACGCCGCCGCGGGTGACCCAGTGCCGCCGTGCTCGAAAATCTGCCGCCAAACGCATCGTTTTAGAATGCGCACCTCGCCCCCATTTAGGTGGCTATCCCCATCGTCAGGAGTCGTCCCATGAGCACATCCACTGAACGCGCGGTACTTGCCGGCGGCTGTTTTTGGGGCATGCAGGATCTGATCCGCCGCCAGCCCGGCGTGCTTTCCACCCGCGTGGGTTATTCCGGCGGCGACGTGCCACATGCCACCTACCGCAACCACGGCACGCACGCCGAGGCGATCGAGATCATCTTCGATCCCGCGCTCACCAGTTATCGCAGCGTGCTGGAATTTTTCGTCCAGATCCACGACCCGACCACGCGCAATCGCCAGGGCAACGACCTGGGTGCCAGCTACCGCTCGGCGATCTACTACACCAGCGACGAGCAACGACGCGTCGCCGAAGACACCATCGCCGACGTTAACGCCTCCGGCCTGTGGCCGGGCAAAGTGGTCACTGAACTGGCCCCGGCCGGCGACTTCTGGGAAGCCGAACCGGAGCACCAGGATTATCTGCAGCGCATCCCCAACGGCTACACCTGCCACTTCATCCGACCGGATTGGACGTTGCCGCGCCGCGCCGGCTGATCTCCCCTGGCCGCGCAAGGCTCGAACCGCAAGCCAGTGCCATCCGCCGCTATGGTCTGGCACTTACATGCAGCAGTTCGTTGGGCGAGTTGATTGATGCTTGGCCCGAGCGCCGTGACGAAAGGGACTGAATAAGCTGCCCATTCGCACAGCGCGCGCGCCGCCAGGCGACAGGCATGCCTTGCGGCCCTTGCGGGCTGGCTGGCGACTTGCCCAGTATCGTCGCGCCAGGCGGCTTGCCGGCAACTGCATAAGGGGGTCTCCATGTCGGTGTTTCAGATTCCGTTTCTCCGGCGCGCGGCGCTAACCAGTGCGCTCACCGCGTGCCTGCTGGCCAATCCCCTGTCGGCACGCGCCGATAGCTCCGACACATCGTCAACCAACGGCAAGACGTACACCTTGCTCGCCACACCCAAAACCGTCGCCTGGGGTAATTACGACGCGACCACACCGCCGGTGCTGCGCATCCAGTCCGGCGACAGTGTGATCTTCCACACGGTGCTCACCAACAGTCCCACCGGCCTGGAAAAGGCCGGCGTGGCGCCCGCCGACGTGGAGCCGTCGCTGCGCGACCTGTTCGCCAATGTGCCGGCCAAGGACCGCGGCCCGGGCGGCCATATCCTGACCGGCCCGGTGTATATCGAAGGCGCCGAGCCCGGCGACACGCTGGAGGTTCGGCTCAACAAGATCGATCTGGCCATTCCCTACGCCTACAACGCCTTCGGCTACGGCGCGGGTTTTCAGACCGATGACTTTCCCTATTCGCGCATCAAGATCATTCCGCTTGACCTGACCACCCGCATGGCGCATTTCGCGCCGGGCATCGATATTCCACTGCACCCGTTCTTCGGCAGCATGGGCGTGGCGCCGCCGCCCGCCTTCGGTCGCTATAACAGCGCACCGCCGACCATCATCGGCGGCAACATGGACAATAAGGAACTGGTGCAAGGCAGCAGCGTCTTCTATCCGGTGTTCGTCCCCGGCGCGCTGTTCCAGGTCGGCGATGGCCATGCCGGCCAGGGCAACGGCGAAGTGGACATCACCGCGATGGAAACCTCGCTGGTTGGCAACCTGCAATTCATCGTGCACAAGGGCGTCAAGACCGGTCCCTACCCGCGCGCCGAGACCCCGACCCATTTCATCAGCATGGGCTTCGACGATGACCTCACCGTGGCGACGCACAAGGCGGTCGCCGGGATGATCGACTTTCTGGTCGAGCACGAACACCTCAGCCGCGACGATGCCTACATGCTGATCAGCGTGTCCGGCGACATCGACATCACCGAATTGGTCGATCACAACAAGGGCGTCCACGTGATGCTGCCCAAAGCCATCTTCGCCCACGGCGGGTAAAGCGTCACCAGCGCGCCGAGCATGAAAAACCCAGCGCGATTAAGGCCCTAGCCGCTCCGGCCGGGACTAGCCGGTCCGTTGACCCGCTCCCGGACTAGGACTAGCGTCCGGGTGGCCGGCAACCGGCCGGCCATCTGGTTGGGGATAACGTCATGAAAAAGTACGCTCTGCTGTGCTTCGTGGCTTTTGGTCTGGCCTGTGCGGGCAGCGTCCATGCCCAGGATGCCAAGGTCTACAAAGATGGCCCGGTCACCGACGTCAGCTTTATCAAGATCAAGCCCGGACAATTCGACAACTACATGAAATGGCTGGACGGCCCCTGGAAAAAATTGATGGAAGCGCAAAAGCAGGCCGGCCTGATCACCGGCTATGCGGTGTACGGCACCCAGCCGCGCAATCCGCAGGAAGCCGATGTGATTTTGGCAGTCACCTTCCCCAACATGGCCGCGCTGGACAAGAGCGATGAGTCCGATGCCGTAGCCGCCAAGGTGATGGGTTCGAACACTCAGCAGAACAAGGAAACCGTCGATCGCGGCGCCATGCGCGAAGTGTTGGGTAGCCAGTTGATGCGCGAGATGATTCTTAAGTAAGCGCCCGCTTCCCTGCATGGCACGTGGCAGTACATGTCCCACCCGGTGGCCGCCCAAAGCATGACGACAAACGCAAAAACGATATCGCGCAGGCGCAATGCCCGCGCGAAATCGAAGATTCAACCCGTTACTTTCCCTGGCCCCATCGCACCCATCCACTTATCCTCGCGCCATGCAACGTCATGCCGGCAATCACTCGCCGTACTCAGCTGGAGTGATCGAGAATGATCTTCCAACCCTGCGCAGTCTTCTCCCACAGCAGCGAATAGACGCCGTCGTCCTGCGCCACTTCGCCATGCGTTTGGCGGTCCAAATGGAAATGGCCGGTGACGGAGGCATAGCGCACCGTCCCGTCGGCGCCCGGTAGCAGGCGCACCTCCACCTGCGAGAATGTCAGCTTGCCCATCTGCGCCTGGCCGGCGTAATGCTGCTTGTAGTTGGCCAGGATCGCGCGGTAACCCTTGCGCACCGTGCTGCCGACAAAGGTGGTGTCCGGCGCGTCCTTGTAACCGTGCATAAAGGTATCGACGTCGCCACGATTCCACGCCACCTGCTGCGCGTCCATCACCTGACGAATCGCGGCCACGTCCGACTCGGCCGCTCGTGCCGTGAACCCGAACAACGCCAATAGCAAGGACAAGGCCGCGCCCGCAACGCTTCTGTGCATCTCATTCCCCAACTGGTGAAGTAATCAAAGACTAACCGTACGTCCACTCCAATGGGATGCGTTGGGTTGGTGATCTTGACCTAATACCCATCCGGATTTCGCACACCGCCCTGTACGCCCAGCACATACGGCCTGGCGCCGCACCAACTAATCTGGCGTTTCCGCCATCAAGGCTCACGCCAAGGATCGACATGCACAATCGCCGCCATTTCCTTAAAGCATTGGGTCTGCTCGCCGCTGCACCCATGCTCAATGCACAAGGTGCCGCGAGTAAGGACGCAAGTTCCGTGCAGCGCCTCTATCGCGATGCCACTGTGATCGACGGCAATCTGGTGATCGACTTCGATGAGCAGGGCTTGTCGGCGGACGCGATCGCCGCCATTCGACGTTCGGGTCTGACCGCCTTCAAGAACTCTATTGCTGGCGCTCAGGGCAGCTACACCGATGCGCTGCAGGAGATCAAGGATCTGCTCGGCTTGATCGCCCACCATCCCGACCTCTTGATGCAGATCCAAAGCGCCGACGACCTCACGCTAGCCAAGCGCAGCGGCCGCACCGGAATCATCTTTTCATTCGAGGCCTCAAGCGTGCTCGAAGGCAAGCTCGAACGCATCGAAGAGTTCAGCGGGCACGGCGTACGCGTCATGCAGCTCTGCTACAACCTGCCCAGCCCGTTCGCCTCGGGCGTGCTGTCGCCGCAGCCATCCAGCGGGCTGACTGCGCTCGGCCGCGAAGCTGTAGCACGCATGAATGCGCTCGGCGTATCCATCGACCTGAGCCATGCGGACGCGAAGTCCAGCTTGGACGCGATACGCGTTTCCAAGCGACCCGTGCTCATCACTCATGCGGGCTGTCGCGCCGTCTATGCGCATCCGCGCAACAAAGCCGACCAGGAATTACGTGCCGTGGCGCAGAGCGGAGGGGTGGTGGGCATCTACGACCTGCCCTATTTGAGCGCGGGACCGGCGCAGCAAGACCTCTCTATCTACCTTGCACATCTGACCCACGCGCTGACCGTCTGCGGTGAGGATCACGTCGGCATCGGCAGCGATAGCATCCTCACCGGATTTGACACATCGCCCGCCTCGATGGCCTCCTACCTTCAGACGGTCGCCGCGCGAAAAGCTGCCGGTATCGGCGCCCCCGGCGAAGAACGCCCGCCCTACGTGGTAGGGCTCAACCGCTCCGACCGCTGCGAGGTCATCGCGAATGGACTACTCGGCAAGGGCTATCCGCCGAGTGTCGTCGACAAGGTGCTGGGCGCCAATTTCGCCCGCGGCTTCCGCGAGACATGGACGTCCAGCGGCGCGGCGTGAATTTCGATCGACACAGGAAGCGCGACCGGCAAGTTCCTGACCCGAGGCCTGCCCCGCGACGATGGACCCAGCGTCCATCCAAGCTAACCGCTGACATCGACTCAGACCTGATCACTTGCCGCAATTGGATCGCTGCGGCATCCACCGACGTCGCGGCGGGCATGCTAGACACAAGGCATGCCCGCGAGGAAAGAGACGCAGAGGGCCGGCGCTAGCGGAACGGCTCAGGTGCCGTCCGGCACGTCCGCCTCGACCAGTTGGGCCAGCAGCGTCAGGGATTCCTGCCAGCCCAGATAGCACGCTTCCACCGGGATCATGTCGGGGATGCCTTCCTGTACCACGTGCAGCTCGGTGCCGCAGGACACCTTGGTCAAGGTGACGGTGGTGATCATCTCGCCGGGCAAGCCCGGATCGTCGAAGCGATCGGTATAACGCAGCCGTTCGCCCGGCTGGAGTTCGAGGTAGGTACCGCCGAAGCTGTGACTGTGGCCGCTGCTGAAATTGATGAATGCCATGTGGTAGCTGCCGCCCACGCGCACATCCATATGCTCAATGCGACAGGTAAATCCGTGCGGTGGAAGCCACTTCACCATCGCATCGGGATCGATGAACGCCTTGTAGAGTTTCTCAGGCGTGCTGCGCAGTACACGGTGCAATCGGACGGTACTCATGGCGTTTTCCCCGTTGCATGGAGGGATGGCGAATCATGTTGTACTTCGGCCAAGCGCCGCGACATCCCACGAGGCTGTCGCGTTTGGCCATAGGCGTCCCAGTCTGTAGAGGATATTGCCATGACCGGCCACGCGCATGCGTGGCGCGGAATGAAGGCAGGATTCCTGACGTGGCGGCGCAGGAGCCAAGGTCATATATGCCAGGTTGGCGCGCCTGCTTGGAACATCGGCGACCGGCCCCATGTCGCCCTGAACATCTCACCCGATCCCACTCCCGATGCCACCCGAGGCCACCATGTCCAAGTACAGCAAAACGCCCGAAGCCGTCGCCCGCCTCACCCCCGAGCAATACCGGGTGACTCAGCAGAACGGCACCGAGCGTCCGTTCCACAACGCCTTCCACGACAGCAAAGCACCCGGCCTCTACGTCGACGTGGTGTCCGGCGAGCCGCTATTCACCTCGCTGGACAAATTCGACAGCGGCTGCGGCTGGCCCAGCTTCACCCGTCCGCTGGAGTCCGACAACGTGCTGGAGAAGCACGACAACAGCCACGGCATGACCCGCATCGAAGTGCGCTCCAGCCACGGCGACAGCCATCTCGGCCATGTCTTCCCCGATGGTCCGCGCGAAACCGGTGGCCTGCGCTACTGCATCAACTCTGCATCGCTGCGTTTCATCCCGCTGGCCGAGTTGGAGGATGAAGGCTACGGCGAATACCGCGCGGTGTTTGATAGCGCTCACCCGTAAGACCCAGCCCCATCGACGCCCGTTGCGCTCGGCGACGCGCCCTTGCGGCCGTGCACAAGGGCGCGTCGAGCGGCGGGCCTTTACTTCAAGTGCTGAGTCATCCAGTCCAACCAACGCTGGTAGACATCGGTTTGCTGCACGATGTCGGCCGGGAAATGCGTATCGGCCGGGTACGCGTAGAAGGCGACCTCCACGCCGTTATCGCGCAGCGCGTGGTACCACTCGTAGCTGTTGATCAGCGGCACGTTGGGGTCACCCACGTCGCCCATGATAAGGGTGGGCGCCTTGACGTTGTGCGCATACGTGATCGGCGATTGCTCACGCCAGATGTCGCGGTATTTCGCCAGCCACGGCGAGCCGCCGAACATGTAGAGATCACCCGTCTGGTAATAGGACACGGTGTAGTCCATCACCCAGTCGGTCAGCGCGGCGCCCGCCACGGCGGCTTTGAAAACATCGTGATGGCCGGTCAGCCAGGTGGTCATGTAGCCGCCGTAGGACCAGCCGCTGACCCCGATGCGCGCGTTGTCGACGATACCCAGATCCTGCGCCGCCTTGAGCCCGGCCATCACGTCCTTGTCCGGGCCTTCGCCGGTATCGCGGTAGATCGCGTGCTGGTAGGCATCGCCCAAATTGGTCGAGCCGCGGTAATTGGGCTGCAACACCACGAAGCCAGCCGCCGCGAACACTTGCGCCTGCGCTGAAAACCCAACCCCACTGGCCGCTTCCGGTCCGCCATGGATCAGCAGTACCAGCGGGTAGCGCTGGCCTTCCTGGTAGTCCACCGGGTAGGTCAGCACGCCATCCTCGACAAAGCCGTCCGGCCCGTTCCAGGTCAGGGCACGCGTGCGTCCCAGCCGGCGTTGATCAACGAAGGCATTGAGGTGGGTCAACACACGCGGCGCCTTGCGCAGCGAATCCATCACGTACAGCTCGCCCGGATGCGTGGAAGTGGCACCGATGAAAGCCACCGCGCCATCGCGCGATACGCTGGGTTTGCTAACCACTTGCACCGGGCCCAGGTCCAGTTGCTGCGCCTTGCCATCCAACGGCTGATGCCACATCGCCGCGTCGGTGCCCAGGTCGCCGGTCAACAGCAGACCGCGACCATCGGGCAGCCAGGTGTAACTCTTGAAGTTGCGCGCCAGTGCGGCGGTGATGTCGCGATCCTGGCCACCCTGCCCGACATAGACGGCCACGCCATTGTTTTGGTCACCGCCACGCGAACGCAGGTAGGCATAGCGTTCGCCACCGGGCGCAAAACGCAGCGTATCGGCGCCCTTGGCAACAACCAGCGGACTGGGTGCACCGCCATCCGCCGGCACCGTATCGACCACCGACTGGAACGAAGGACCCCAGTAAGGCGACGCAAAACGCACGAAGGCAATGAGTTTGCCATCCGCACGCCACGCCGGCTGCGGCGAATCATTCTGATCCGTGCTGAGGCTGAAATCGCCTTGCGTCAAACGCTTGGCCTCGCCCCCCTCCACGCCCACCACCCACAGATGCCATCCGCCCAGCGGCTTGCGCACCAGAAAGTTGTTGTCGGTGACCTGGAAAACGCCATTGTGCTGCTTGGCTTGGGCGGCGTTAGGCGCGTCGTCCTCGGCGACGAAAGCGATGCGACGATCATCCGGGCTCCAGGAAAAACTGTCCACGCCATGCGCGGCATGTGTCACCGACCGCGCGTCACCGCCATCCATCGCCATGACAAACACCTGCGGCTGCGGACCATCGTCGTCCTGATCCTTGGCCTTCGCCTTGTCGCCAGCGTCGGGCGTGGATTCATCTTGATCCTTGTTCTCGGCGACGAAAGCCAGGCGTGAGCCATCGTGCGACCACTGCAATGCGTCGATGCCCTTGCGATGCAAGGTCAGCGTGCGCGCCTTGCCCGTGGCCACGTCAATCAATTCAATCGCCGACTCGGACTTATCAGCCTGCCAATTCCAATGCTTCACGATCAGCGCCACATGGCGACCATCGGGCGATATCTGCGGATCACTCAGCCTGACCAACTGACGCAAATCAGCGAGCTGAAACGCCTGTGCCGGCGAGGTGGCGGCCTGCGCCAACGGCAACGACGCGGCAACACAACCGGCTAGCGCGACAAGACGGAACACGGTCTTCATACAGCACGATTCCTTAGCGGTGGAGGGCAATCGCATGAGTCTATGCAAGCCCTACCCGCACCGCCCCTCCCACATGGCCTATGGCGCGCCCGAAACTTGGCGAAAACGAGCGGAAACGCATGACCGAGCCAGCAACCTTGCTGTTCAATCCCGTGTTTGAAGGGCACCGGCAGATCGTCAAACGCACTCGCCCCGCGTTTAGCGAGACGAGTGGTCTAGACGCGCTGATCGTGCCTTAGACGGTTACGACGATTTTTCCGATCTGCTGGTTGGATTCCAGATAGCGGTGCGCGTCCGCCATATCATCGAACGTGAACGTCCGCGCGATGATCGGTTTGAAATGCCCGCTCGCGATGCCATCGAGTACGAACTGCTTGCCCTGCTCCATCCGCACCGGGTCGCTGGTGAGAAAGGGCAACGTGAACGCGCGGATCGTCAGGTTGATCGCCAACGCAGTGAGCAGCGGATACGGCGTGGGCTTGTCATCCAAAACACCGTAGGGGACGAGAATGCCATTGGGCCCCAGCGCGGCCGCCAAAGTCTCCACACCAGGGCCGCCGATGGGATCGACGGCGAGCTGCGCGCCCTTGCCACCGGTGATGCGCATCACCTCGGCCACCAGATCCTGCTCATCGGTCACGATGACGTGCGCCGCACCCGCCGCCAGCAGAGCCTCGCGCTTCGCGCTGGTGCGTGTGGTGGCGATGGCGATCGCGCCCAAGCGGTTGGCGACTTGAATCGCCGCGATGCCGACGCTGCTGGAGGCCGCCGTGATGATCACGGCCTCACCGGGATTTAGATGGCCATATTCAACCATCGCGCCATAGGCGGTCAGGTACTGCATCCAGATGGACGCCGCCTCCGCGAGGGAAAGGCTCGACGGATGCTTGACCACCGCGTAGGCCGGCACGATGGCGACCTCGCCATACACGCCGTACTGATTCATGGAGAACGCAGGAATCGTGCTGACGATATCGCCGGGGGCAAAACCGCTCACGCCCTCGCCTACCGACTCCACCTCACCGGCAGCCTCATAACCCAACTTCGCAGGCAGCACGGGCACCTCGGGATAGGTGCCCCGGCGAAACATGGACTCCGCGCGGTTGAGGCCGAGCGCGCGAACCCGCATGCGCACTTCACCCGGACCGGGCGCTCCTAACTCCAACTCATCGAACTGCAAAACTTCGGGATCACCGAGACGATGGAAACGAACGATGCGGGACATGGCAAGCCTTTCAGTGGCTGGGGGAGTCGCGAGCGTACAAGCGCCACTTGATGAAAGCCATGCGACCAGCGCGCCAGGAAATGGTTCGGCTGGGGCTGTTTGGTTTTAAGTCAGGTCGCCACCGTGGTGGTTTGACTGGCATATCCACCTGCATCTGCAACGGCGGCACGCCTGGGGCTCGGATCGCTTTCGTGCCGCTAGCGAAGCCCAACAGTCACCGATGGGTGCCGACAAAATCGGCCATCATCAAAAGGGGCAATCCGTCTAAAAAGTGGACTTTAATCATTTTGTTCTAAATGATCGTGGACGAACGTGCACTCTGACCTCTGTTTTTCCACCAGCATCGGGGGACGCTATGAGCGATAGCAACTTACCGCCAGGGCCGTCGCAGTTCGAACTTAAAAAGTTTCATGATGAGCTGGAGCACAGTAATTGGCGCGCCGTGTACGAAGCGGCCAACGCATCCGGTCGAACGGCTGTAAATGCACTGTTACTCGCAAGCGGCGGCGCCATTGTGGCTCTGCTTGCCTTCCTCGGCAACTTGCTCTCGAAGGACACGTCACATGATCGCATCGCGCAAGCCCACGTAAGTTGTCTAGTGCGGAGCGTGGCTGACATTTTAGGGCCGTTCGCAATTTCGATGGTCCTTGCCGTCGTTTCGACGGCTTTTATTTACCTGTACATGTTCAGATATACGGGTTCAATGAAGGCGCGATTTGAAGATAAAAAAAGAAGGCGA
>JBEVMS010000069.1:0-3398 GCA_040508515.1 Dyella sp.
ACGCGCATGCCGTCCTTATCGGATTCGTCGCGCAGTTCGCTGATGCCTTCGAGCTTCTTTTCCTTCACCAGCTCGGCGATCTTCTCGATCAGCCGCGCCTTGTTCACCTGGTACGGCAGCTCGGTGACGATGATCGTCTCGCGGCCGTTGGCCTCGGTTTCGACCTCGGCGCGCGCGCGCACCAAAATGCGGCCGCGACCGGTGCGATAGGCCTCGATGATGCCCGCCGAGCCGTTGATGATGCCCCAGGTCGGAAAATCCGGACCGGGGACGTAGGTCATCAGATCGTCGATCGACAGACTTGGCTCGTCGATCAGCGCCACCGTGGCGGCGATCACTTCATTGAGGTTATGCGGCGGGATGTTGGTGGCCATGCCCACCGCGATACCGGCCGAACCGTTGATCAGCAGGTTGGGCACGCGTGTGGGCAGCACCAGCGGCTCTTGCTCGCTCTCGTCGTAGTTGGGTCCGAAATCGACGGTTTCCTTGTCGATGTCCGCCAGCAGCTCATGCGTGAGGCGCGACATGCGCACCTCGGTGTAACGCATCGCCGCGGCGTTGTCGCCATCGACCGAACCGAAGTTGCCTTGACCATCAACCAGCATGTAGCGCAGCGAGAATGGCTGCGCCATGCGCACGATGGCGTCGTAGACAGATGCGTCGCCATGCGGATGGTATTTACCGATCACGTCACCGACCACGCGGGCCGATTTCTTGTAGGGCTTGTTCCAGACGTTGCTCAGCTCGTTCATCGCGAACAACACGCGGCGATGCACCGGTTTGAGGCCATCGCGCACATCGGGCAAGGCGCGGCCGACGATTACGCTCATGGCGTAATCGAGGTAGCTCTGACGCATCTCGTCTTCGATGTTGACGCGGATGATTTCTTGGGCGAGTTCTGCCATCAAACGGCTTCCCTAGTGTCGAAATGGATCGCGCGCCACGGCAACAGCCGGTGGCGCGACAGCGGTATTACGCAAGCGCCTGACTATATCACAGAGGCCCTTAAAAAGCCCGCGAAACGAGCTTCAAAATCAACTACTTAGCGACTTGATTTGGGGCTATTGAAAAGCATCAGGCGGGCACTGAGGAAATTGACCCCAGCAGCAGCCGCCGAACCCACCGCCGCACCCGCCGCAGGCCAGCGATGCCAGGCCGGGAAAAGCATCAGGCAAAGCACGAAGACGCCGTAGTTGACCACCGCACCGACACCCATCAAGGCCATCCAGTGCAGCCACTCGCCCAGCAGCGAACGACCACTGGGACGCGCGACGAACGTCCGCTGGCGGTTCCACCACCACGTCGCCGTGGCCGCCAACAAAAACGACAACACACGGGCAAGGTAAACGTTCCAGTGGAACGCGCTCACCAGCAGTTGCACCACGCCGGCATCGACCAGCAGACCGATCAATCCACCGACCGCGAACAACGCCGCTTCGTGGCGAAGTTTCATCCGCCGAACATCGCCTGCATCGCCAGGCGGGTGGGACGCTCGATGATTCCGCGTTCGGTGACGATGGCGTCGATCAGTTCGGCCGGGGTCACGTCGAATACCGGGTTCCAGGCCTGCGCGCCGTCGACCACGGTACGCCGACCAGCCAGCGAAAGCAGTTCGCCGGCATCGCGCAGTTCGATTTCAATGTCGTCACCGGCATGGGTTTGCATGTCGACGGTGGAGGACGGCGCCACCACCATGAACTTCACCCCATGATGGCGCGCGGCGATCGCCAACTGGTAGGTGCCGATCTTGTTGGCGGTGTCACCGTTGGCGGCGATGCGATCGGCGCCGACAATCACCCAACCCAGCGCGCCGGAATTCATCAGATGCGCGGCGGCCGAGTCGGCGATCAGTGTCGCGGGAATGCGATCGCGCACCAGCTCCCACATGGTCAGTCGCGCGCCCTGCTGCCAGGGCCGCGTTTCGCCAGCGTAGACCTGTCCGATCCGCCCGGAAGCGACGCCGGCGCGGATCACGCCCAGGGCGGTGCCGTAGCCGGCGGTAGCCAGCGAACCGGTATTGCAGTGCGTCATCACGCCCGCGCCGGGCTGGATCAGGCTGGCACCCAGTTCACCCATGCGGTGATTGGCGGCCAGGTCTTCGTCCTGGATCGCCTGCGCCTCGCGCACCAGCGCGGGGGCGTCGGCGCCAGCGTCAATGCGCCGTTTCATGCGATCGAGCGCCCACATCAGATTCACTGCGGTGGGCCGCGCCGCCCGCAGTTGCGCCAATACTGGCGGCAATTCCACCGCCTGCTGCGCCGCCATCGCTACCGCCCAGGCCGCGGCGATGCCGATCGCCGGCGCGCCGCGCACGGCCAAGTCGCGAATGGCCTGGGTAACCGCTGCCGCATCACGGCAATCGATCCATAGTTCGTCATGCGGCAACTGGCGCTGATCAAGCAGACGCAGATGATTGCCCTGCCATTGCACGGCGCGGATGGTGTCGTGGGTGTCGCTGGAGGTTAGTACGTTCATCCACCCATTTTAGGGGCGCACCGGCCAAGAAACGAGAGCGGCCTTGCGTCCGCTTCGTTTGCCCGGGCATTCATATGCGCCTGGCGGAATTGCGCTACTCCCGCCCCGCGCGATCCCGCCCATCAGCTAGTCGCGGGCGCGCAGCCACTGGTGAATCGCCGGCGGCACTTCGCGCTGGGCGCGACCGGAAACGTAGATGCCGATATGCCCACCGCGAAACGCCAGTTCGGTGTAATCGCTGCTGCCGACGTGTTTCGCCAACGCCTTGGAGGCATCCGGCGGCACCAGATGATCCTGTTCGGCGTAGATGTTCAGGAGCGGCTGTTCGATCGCGCCCAGATCCACCGTCCGGCTGCCGATAGTGAAACTCCCGTCGATCAACTTGTTCTGCTGGTAGCAGTCCTTGATGAACTGACGGAACGTTTCGCCGGCCTGGTCGGGTGAGTCGAAAATCCAGCGCTCCATGCGCAGAAAGTTTTCAAGTTCGGCCGGGTTGTCCAGGATGTCGATCAGGCCGACATATTTTTGCTGGGTCAGCCGCAGTGGCTTGAGCGTCAAATAGACCCAGTTCATCAGCGCGGCCGGGATATTGCCCAGGGTGTCGACGAACAGATCGACATCCAGATCGCGCACCCAGTGCGACAGCATGTTGTCCGGCGTGTGGAAATCCACCGGAGTGACCATCGTCACCAGATTCTTGACCTTGTCCGCGTGCAAGGCGGTGTAACACAGAGAAAACGTGCCACCTTGGCAGATGCCCAGCAGATTGATCGCGTCCAGCGCATGACGACGCCGAATCACATCCACGCAGCGATCGAGATAGCCGTCCAGATAGTCTTCCAGCGTCAGCCAGCGATCGGCACCATCGGGATAGCCCCACTCGATCAGGTAAATATCTTCACCCTGTTCGAGCAGGTTGCGCA
>JBEVMS010000084.1:0-3589 GCA_040508515.1 Dyella sp.
CACTGCCTCATACGTGAGGGTGCCCGAACGCGAGACGATACCGACCTTGCCCGGCTTGTGGATGTGTCCCGGCATGATGCCGATCTTGCACTCACCCGGAGTGATGACGCCCGGGCAGTTCGGGCCGACCAGCCGGACGCCTGGCTTCTCGGCAAGGGCGCGCTTCACCTTCGCCATGTCCAGGACCGGGATGCCCTCGGTGATCGCCACGATCACCTTGATGCCACCGTCGATGGCTTCCAGGATCGAGTCGGCCGCGAACGGCGGCGGCACGAAGATCACCGACGCGTCGGCGCCGGTTTCGTCGACCGCTTCGGACACCGAATTGAAGACCGGCAGGCCGATATGCGTGGAGCCGCCCTTGCCCGGCGTGACGCCACCGACCACCTTGGTGCCGTAGTCGACCGCCTGTTCGGCGTGGAAGGTACCCTGCTGGCCGGTGAAGCCCTGCACGATGACCTTGGTGTTCTTGTTGACCAGAACGCTCATTCGATTGCTCCTCAGCCCTTCACGGCGGCCACGGCCTTGTAGGCCGCGTCGTTCAGATCGTCAGCCGGCGTGATCGCCAGGCCGGAATTGGCCAGCAGCTCGCGGCCCTTCTCCACATTGGTGCCCTGCAGGCGCACCACCACCGGAATGGTCAGACCCACTTCCTTGACCGCGGCGATGATGCCCTCGGCGATCAGGTCGCAGCGCACAATGCCGCCGAAAATGTTGACCAGAATCGCCTGCACCTTGTCCGAGGACAGGATCAACTTGAACGCCTCGGTCACGCGCTCCTTGGTGGCGCCGCCGCCGACGTCGAGGAAGTTGGCCGGCTCGCCGCCCGCCAGCTTGATCACGTCCATGGTGGCCATCGCCAGACCCGC
The DNA here is from genome assembly GCA_040508515.1 of Dyella sp. Taxonomy (GTDB): domain Bacteria; phylum Pseudomonadota; class Gammaproteobacteria; order Xanthomonadales; family Rhodanobacteraceae; genus JBEVMS01. Next base: position 870 of record JBEVMS010000084.1, read on the forward strand.
GCCGTTGACCATGCAACCGATGTTGCCGTCCATCGTCACATAGTTGAGGTTGTGCGTGACCGCGGCCGCTTCGGCGGCGTCTTCCTGCGACAGGTCGCGCATCGCGGCCAGGTCGGCATGACGGAACTCGGCGTTGTCGTCGGAGTTGACCTTGCCATCCAGCGCGGCCAGGGTGCCGTCTTCGAGGATCGCCAGCGGGTTCAGCTCAACCAGCGCCAGGTCTTTCTCGTTGAACAGCTTGTACAGGCCCAGCATGATCTTGGTCAGCTGATTGACCTGCTTGGGGTTCAGATCCATCGCGAAGCCCAGCTGACGGCACTGGTAGGGCTGCAGCCCTTCGACGAAGTCGACCGCGATGGTGTGGATGTCGTCCGGGGTGTCCTTGGCGACCTGCTCGATGTCCACGCCGCCGTGCTTGGAGGCGATGAAGGAGATCGACTTGGTATCGCGATCGGTCAGGATCGACAGGTACAGTTCCTTGGCGATGTTGGTCGCGTCGGTCACCAGCACCAGGTTCACCGGCAGCGCACGGCCGGCGGACTGGTAGGTTTCCATCTTGGTGCCCAGCATGCCCTTGGCGGCGGCACGCACGTCATCGAGACTCTTGCAGAACTTGACGCCGCCGGCCTTGCCGCGACCACCGGCGTGGATCTGCGCCTTGACCATCCACTGCCCACCACCAAGATGCTTGGCGGCGTCGACAGCGGCGTCGGGAGAGTTGGCAACCTTGCCCGGCGGTACGGTGATGCCGTACTGCGCGAACAATTCTTTAGCCTGGTACTCGTGGAAATTCATTCGATACCTCGAGCGAACGGGGGAGGAAAAACCTAGCTGCGCGTCCGCCCGAGGGTCGGTACACGCATGGAGGAGCGACGGCGACGAACACCACGCCGCCGAGATGCACGCGCTATTGCTACCATCCATGTGCGGCAAATCAGCGCAATACGGCCGGGCATTTTCGCGGAAGCGGCCGCTAATGGAAAGGGGGCCCGTCGCAACTGAGTGGCTGCAGGCGGTCCAGGCCACGGCTGTTTATACTGATGAAGCCTACGCCCCGTCACCGCCGGAGCCACTTCGAGTGATCACTGCAGCACCCGCCCGCGTCAGTCGCACGTCGTCCAACGTGGTGCGTCACGAGCTGTATTTCCTGCATTATTTTCGATTGGCCCAGGCGCTGGTCTATCTGGGCATGGCACTGGCCCCCAGCGGTCTGCCGTGGCCACGCCTGGCCGACGCACCGCTGGCTCGCCTGGTTGGCGTGGCCTATGTGATCTATGCCGTGCTGGCGCTGAGCCAGACCACCGCGCTGATGCAGCGCCTGCGTTGGGTGGTAGCCGGCGAGCTGAGCCTGGACGTGATCGCAGCGGTGCTGGCGATCACCGCGATCCACGATGCGCGCATCGGCATCTCGATGATGCTGGCGGTGAATTTGAGCGCCGGCGCGCTGATGCTGCCGCTGCGGTTGTCGATTTTCTTCGCCGCGCTGGCCACGCTGGGCATTCTGGGCCATGCCGCTTTCGAGCTGCCGCACAGCGACAATTCGCTCGACCAGGAGCTGCTGGAATCGGCGCTGTTCGGGCTGGCCTATTTCGCCACCACCGCGCTGTGCCATGTGGTCGGGCGCCAGATGCGCGCCAGCGAGGCACTGGCCGAACAGCGCAGTGTCGATCTGGCCAATCTGGCCCAGGTCAACGAATTGATCATCCGACGCATGAAAACCGGCGTGCTGTTGGTGGACGACGCCAACCGCATCCACCAGATCAACGAGTCGGCCTGGATGCTGCTGGGCACACCTTCGGCCGAGCAGCGCGACCTGGGCCAGCTGGCGCCCGAGCTATCGCGCCGGCTGTACCACTGGATCACCTCCGGCAAGCTCGATGAAACCGCCACCCAGCTTGCCGATGGCGTACCTGAGGTAATCCCGCGCTTCACCCGGCTGGCACCCAGCGACGACGCCCTGGTGCTGATTTTCCTGGACGACACCTCGCTGCTCTCGCGACGTGCCGAAGAGCTGACCCTGAGCTCGCTGGGCCGCCTGTCCGCCTCGATTGCCCACGAGATCAGAAACCCGCTGGCGGCGATCCGCTACTCGGCGCAACTGCTGGCCGAATCCGAGGAAATGAACGATTCGGACGTGCGCATGATCGAGATCATCAACAACCACTGCGCGCGGCTTAACGAGATCATCGAGAACGTGCTGCAGCTTTCGCGGCGTGAACGCTCGCGCCCGGAGACGCTGGACCTGGGACGGTGGACGCAAAGTTTTGTGGAGGATTTCAAACTGGGCAACGATCTGCGCGACAACCTGCTGCGCGTGATCAGCCCGGCCACGCCGGTGACCGCGGTGGCCGATCCACAGCATCTGCAACAGGTGCTGTGGAACCTCCTGCAAAACGCCCTGCGCTATGGCCGCATGCCCGGCCAACCGGCGCGCGTCACGGTGGTAACGCGCCAGGGCGAGCGCGGCGTGCCGATTCTCGAAGTGATCGATCGCGGCCCCGGCATTCCTCCCAAGGTAGCCGCGCAGATCTTCGAGCCGTTCTACACCACGCATGAATTCGGCACCGGTCTGGGCCTGTATCTGGCGCGACAGATGAGCGAGGCCAACCAGGCCGCGCTCGACTACGTGCCGGTGCCCGGTGGCGGCAGTTGTTTTCGCCTGGTGCTGACCTCGGCCTACCGCCACCAAGGCAACGGCGAGCGGCTGAGCTCACCCTGAC
>JBEVMS010000086.1:0-13204 GCA_040508515.1 Dyella sp.
AGTGGCCGAGGCGGTGGAGAAGTAACCAAAGCCGCGCTGGGCATAGATCACCTCGGTCGAAAACGGTACGTAGCCGGCGTTGGTCGGGTTGGTGGCGAATGCGTTGCCGCTGGGTGCGCTCTGGCTATAGCTAATCGAGATGCTGCCGCTGTTGTAGTTGCCCAGGCTGAAATTGGGCGGAAACGGCGAGGCTGGATGCGGTCCGCTGAAGGTGTCGAACACACTCGCCTGGCTGCTTGAATACAGCACGTCGTTGATGTTCGGGTCGTCGCTAGAGGCCGACACCAGCATGAAGGGGTCCACGCTGATACTGCCGCCGTTGTTCTTGCTGTAACGCGCGTCGATCGAAGTGCAGTTGCTCTTTACCGTGGACGAGCCGCTGGTGTAATTGAAGCACGGATTGGCCACGAAGCGACTGCCGTTGGTCGGCGCGGTCTTGGTGAAGGTGAAGCCGCCATTGGGCGACATGTAGTAGACCCAGGTGGTGTCCGCTGCCGAGGCGGTGGCGCTGTAGTCCATCAAGGCGAAATCAGTCGATGGCATGTACTGATTGATGATCGCGCTGATGCCGGCCTTGGCCACGTTGAGGCGGCTGGCACTGTTGTCGCGCAAGATACCGTTGCTGCTGACCGTGATAGGCGCCGTGCCATTGCTGCCGGCATTCACCGGCGGCGTGAAACCGCTGGGCACGGTATAGCTGGCTGGCGAACTGGAGCCGCTTAGCGAGGCCACACTAGTGCTCAGTGCACCCGAACCGGTGAGGATGGCGCCAGACAGATCGCCATCCATCGATTGCGAATTGCCAATCGCAAACAGCACCTGCGGATGCACGGCCTGCACCGTGGTCAGCGGCACCTGCGAGATTGCCAGGCTTGGCACGCTGGCCGCCCAGGCCGGTGCGCTGCGCAATGCCGCCCCGCCAGCCAACAGCGCCACGCCCGCGCTGGTCAGCGCCACGGCGAGGCGTCGTGATACGTTCAAGCGGTGCATGGTCATAACTGATAGAGCCCTTGCAGCAGCACCATGCCTTGTTTGGCCTGTCCGATCACCCGCACGCTGATGCGGTAAACCTGGGGCGGTTCGGCGGCGCTGCCGTAGCTGTTGGCGTTGTTGGCGGCGCTGCCCGGACCGGCGGCGTCGGGCAGGCGCTCGATGATGAATTTGCGTTCGCTGGTGAGGTCTTGCGCGCTGATCGGCGACAGCGCGATGGCGCTGCCCCAGGCCGTGCTGGTGGCACCGAACGGCGCCGGATTGGTGCTGCCGTAGAGGCCGCTGGCGTGGTTGTAGAGTCCGTTGGCATTGGCGTTGAACTGCGCCTGGGAATACGTGCCGGCGCTGAGATTGCCGGCCGCCTCGCGCAACACCGCCTCGGCGATCTGCAGGGTCTGTCCGCTGGTCGCGGCGTTGGCGGCCAGATGGGTCTGGCTGCCGATCTGCTCGACGATCGCCAGCGAGGCGATCGTCATCACCAGCAACATCACCAGCACCAGCGGCAGCACGATGCCGCGTTGCGCCGGGCGAGCGCGAATAAGCGATGCGGCCGTCATAGGCTGTGGTTCCGCAGGTTGACGGTGAGAAACGTGGTGTGACGAAGGCGGCTGTCGGCCTGCAGTGGGATGTTGTCGAACACGGTGTAGCTGCTGGCCACGCTGCCGTTGCCGGACGAGCCGATGCCACCCTCGACGAGGAAGCCAAGCCGCACGCTGGTGACCGCGCTCCAGTTGCTGACCTGGTTGGCGCTGACGTATTGGGTGGTCTGGCTGCCGTTGACGTCGCTGCCGATGCCGTAGCGCACTTGCATCGCGGTGACTCCAGGCACGATCTCGCTGGCTTGCCAGGCGGCGTTGGCCACGCTGCCGCCGGCGGGGATCGTCATCACCGCTTGATACAGCGCGCTTTGCCCGCCATCGCCGCGCGCCACGTAATAGGCCGTCTGCTGCAGCGGCACCGCTTGCGCGCCATCGGGATAGAGCGCGAGGTTGGGCGTGCTGGCCAGGCTCAAGGTGAGGCCACTGAGCCCGGTGGTCACATACAGACTGCTGCTGGCGCAATTGGAAACGGCGACCACTTGCGCTGCGCCGCCGTTGCCGCTGAAGGATGTGGCATCGCTGAGCGTGAGCTTGTTGCCGGCGAAACTGGCGTCCACCGGATGGCTGCCAGGGCGCATGCCGAACAAGACCAAGACATCGCTGCCTTGCTCCACACCGACTTGGCTGGTGGTCAGCGAGCTGTCCAGCGTGGGCTGCCAGTGACTGCCGTTAAGGTCGTTGGGCGCGCCATCGACCAGCGGCGTCGGCAGCGTGGCCGCATAGCCGAGCACGCCACTGGCGCTGGCGAACACCAGCGGCGTGCTGCCAGCACCCAGGTTGATGTTGGGGCTGCCTTGGGTCATGCCGCTACAGCCCAGGAAACCGGCGTCGCGGATGGTCGGTGCAAGGATCGCGGCGATGGCGTTGTCGGCGTCCTGCATCGCCCCTTGTGAGGTCGCGCTCTGATAGACCTGACGCTGGGTGAGGAAGATCACCACCAGCCCGGCCGAGATGATTAATCCGATCGTCATCGCCAGCATCAATTCGATCAGACCGAAGCCGCGCTGTGGTTTTTTCATAACGCGCTGACCACGGTGTAAGAGCTGCTGCTGGTGCTGGCCGGCCCGTTGAAGTTGCTTTGTGCAGGCGCATCGCTCCATTGCACGGTGACGGTGACGATCGTTGCGTTGTTAGGCGCCACGCCGGCGGCGACCGCGACCGATCCCCGGCCGCCGGGCAGGGCGGTTTTCAGGTCGCTAAGCCATTGCTGCACGTCCATGCTGGCCAACTGCGCTGGCGTGCAGGTGCTGCAACTCGTGGTCGCGGCGGGTGCCGCTTGCATTGCCACCACATAGGGATTGCCGCTGAGCAGGCGGCCTTCCAGCGCGTTGGCGCGCATGCGATCGATCATGCCGTAAGCGTGTTGCACCGCCTGCTGCTTGAGGTAGCTGGAACTGGTGCTACGCGTGACTTCCAACAAGGTGGTGGCCACGCCAAGCAGGCCCAGCGAAACCACCACCACGGCTACCAGTACCTCGATCATGCCGATGCCTCGGCTACGGCGGTTACCTGGCATCGTCATGCGCCTGCGCAGCTCAGTACCGTTTGGCCGTCCGGCGCCAGACCCGGCATCGGCGAGGCCTGGATGTAGCCGGCGCTGGTGAGCTGCACGGCGCGCGCGAATGCCGCGCCGCGGCTGTCGCATACCGTGATCAACTCACTGCCGCTGCTTGCCATGTTGGTGACCAGCCCCTGACCGCTGAAAACAAACGTGCTGCTGCCATGGAGTGCGCTTAAAGTCGGCGCACTGCTTTGACTTTGCAGGACATGTTCGGTCAGCAGGTTGACGCTGCCGCCGATCGGCTGGGTCAACACCTCCCAGCCATCGCTCCAATTGCCGCCCGCGCAGCCGACACCGAGCGTACCGGCACACAGCGTGGTGCTCTGGTCCAGGCTGAGCGCGGTGTTGCGGGCGTAGTTGAGCGAGGCCAACAAGGCGTCTACCGCGCCGTCACGGCGCTGGTTCTGCACGAAGCTGCGAAGGTTGGGCAATGCGATGGCCGCCAGGATCGCCGCCACCGCCAAGGTAATCATCAGTTCCACCAGCGTAAAGCCGGCGACCTTTGGTTTGGTGCCATCGTTGTGCATTGAGAGCGCCCCTGGTTGGCGCGGATAGGGTGTAGATGGATCGTCGATGGCTAGGCTTTTGGCGGGACGCATGCGCGCGTCCGCGTGGCTCCCACCGCGTCCTTGATGTTCTCGTAGAAAGGCATCAAGGCAGCGAGCGCGGGCTAGCTTCGGTAGCTCAACATGACTACGGAATGAAGGCTTTTACTTGCGCTAAGGCGTTGCCGGCTGTCGACGATTTGCTGCCGCTGATCGGCAAGGCGTGGTGAATTTCGCAGAGGCATGCGACGCATCGCGAAGGTTGCGTGTGCTGTGCGGCTAGCTGGCAATCGATCGACGGATGCTCTGGGCCAGTTCGACCAAGGCAGGCCAACGTGACGTCGCCAACTGCGCCGCCAACGGCTCCAGGTAATGCGCCGGGGCGAGCGGAATCGCTTGGCGCAGACAGCATGCGGCCTGGTCGATCTGACCGCGTTCGACCAGCACCGATGCCCAACTGCACAGGCCGCGGTAGTCACCGCCAGCGGCCGAGCGCTCGTAAAGCGCGTAGGCCTTGGCGCGATCGGCGGGAACCTCCCAGCCGTATTCGTGGAACTGCCCCAGGAAATGCATCGCGCGGGCGTGCCCCACGGCGACGGCGCGCTCGAACCAACGCAGGGCTTGCGCGCGATCCTTGGTCACGCCGCGGCCGTTGGCCAGCATCTGTGCATAGTTGTAGATCGCCCAGCCTAGCCCGGCCTCCGCGCCACGTCGATACCACACCGCGGCCAGGGTGAAATCCACCGGCGTGCCCCAGCCGTTCTCATAGCAGCGGCCCAGCATGTTCATCGCCATCGTCACGCCGGCATGTGCCGAACGCTGAAACCAGTACAACGCCTCGGCAGGCTCACGCGGCACGCCGCGGCCGTCCAGATAAAGCTGTGCCAGCCAGGTCTGCGCATCGGCATGCCCGGCGCGGGAGGCGTCCAGCAAGTGTGCGGCGGCTACATGCGGTTGGTTTGGCAGCAGCCGATCAATCGCTTCGGTATCCAGTGCGGGCAGCGTTTCCCCAGCATTTTTACTGCGGGGCTGATCCTGAGACATCAGGTCTCGCTCCATTGGCGCAGCAGGTTGTGATAGACGCCGGTCAGCGAAAGCAGCGCGGCTTGGTCGCTACCCTGCTGGGTCAGACGCTGGATCGCCACGTCCAGGTCGAACAGGATGCGTCGTTGACCGGCGTCGCGCACCAGGCTCTGGACCCAGAAGAACGACGCCAAGCGCGCGCCGCGCGTGACCGGCTCGACCTTGTGCAGGCTGCTGCCGGGATACAGCACCAGATCGCCGGCGGCCAGTTTGACCGCGTGACTGCCAAAGCTGTCCTCGATGACCAACTCGCCGCCGTCGTAGTCCTCCGGTTCGCACAGGAACAAGGTGGCCGACAGATCGGTGCGGAGCGGCAGCGGCGGAATCTGCTGGCGGTCGTAGCGGACCGCGTTGTCCACATGCAGGCCGAATTGCTCGCCGACGCCGTAGCAATTGAACAGCGGCGGATAGATGTGTCGCGGCAGCGCGCTAGCGAAAAAGGTCGGATTGGCTAGCACCGCGGCGGTGACTTGCGCGCCAAGCGCACGCGCGAGTGGATCGTCCTCACGCAGTTGACGGTTGGCCTTGGTCGGCGCCGACTGATAGCCGGCGGTGAGTTTGCCATCTGCCCAGTCGGCTTGATTCAGCCGCGAGGCAAAGGCGGCTACCTGGGCGGCGCTCAATACCTGCGGAATATGCAACAGCATGGCGTTTCTCGTTGGGTGACCGTCGCGCCGGATTTGGACGGCCAAAAATCAGCGTGTTCAAAAGTGCAGGTTGGCGGTGAGGCTGGCCGAACGTCCGGCACCTTGCAGCGCGTAGTGAGTGGTGTAGATCTGCTGGAAATAGCGCTTGTCGGTAAGGTTCTGCAGATTCAGCTGCAAGCTCAGCGTGCGGTTGACCTGCCAGCTGGCCATCGCGTCGTAGCGCACGTAACCGGGGACCGACTTGGTGTTCTGCACGTTGCCAAAGACCTTACTCATGGCGAAAGCGCCGATGCCCAGGTTCAGTGCCGGGGTCAACTGGTAGGTGCTCCACAGGCTGGCGCTGTTCTTGGCGGTATTGGGAAAGATGTTGCCGTTGTTGATCGCGTTGGCGGCCAGCGGGCCGTTGTCGACCAGGCGCGGATTCAAATGCACTACACCGCCGAATACCATCCAGCGATCGCTGAGCTTGCCCGAGACATCCAGCTCCACACCGTCCACGCGCTTGGTGCCGGCCAGTTCGGTGGTGGTGGGGTCGATCGCCACGCGCGCGTTGGTCACCTCGGAGCGGAACACCGCCAGATCGAGATTGAGGCGCTGATCGAACAATTCCCACTTGTTGCCTAGCTCCAGATTTTTGCTTTTCTGCGGCGCCAGATTGGCCGTCTGCAAGGCCAGGTTGGCGTTGTCGCCGGTGCCTTCGCCGTTGGCCACGCCGGTGGGATTGGACGAGGTGCCCCAGGCGGCGTAGATGCTGGTGATCGGAATCGGCTTGAAGATCAGGCCGGCCTGCCAGCTCCAAAAATTGCTTTGGTTGCGGTACTCGAACGGTCCCAGCGGACCGTTGCGCGTGTTGGTGTTGATGCCTTCGGCCTGGCTCTCGCAGCGGTCGTAGCGGGTGCCCAGGTTGGCTAGCCAGTGCTCGTTGAAGGTGATCGTGTCGAACGCGTAGAAGGCTTTGTCGGTGCTGGTGGTGTGAACCGGATGGTGGTTTTGCACCACGCTGCCCAGCCAGGGATCGGACGGATGGGGATCGTTCAACGGCGTGCAGCTGTACACCGCCAATTGCAGCGGACCGCAACTGCGCGTGGCCGTGGTGGCCGGCACGGTGATCGTATAGCCGTCCACATCGGTATGCAGATGCTGGTATTCCAGCCCCATCGCCACGTCGTGCCGCAGGCTGCCGGTCGTGAAATGGCCGCTGAGGTTGAGTTGCTCGGCGAGGGTACGGGTGTCGGCGATGCGGCTCTTGGGCGAGCGATAGACCAGCCCCAGCGGCACGTTGCCGGAACTGTCGTCCGGATTGGTCCAGATGTAGTCGTTGGAAGTCTTGCCGTAGCGCGTGGTGTTGCGCAGGGTGAAGTCGTCGCCGAAATCGTGTTCGAAGCGAATGGTGCCGATGTCCGCCTTGGTCTTGCGGAAGTCGCGCTGCTTCAAGCCATAGAAATTGTCGCGCCCGGTATGCACCGGCTGGCCGTTGCCGGTGCTGTTGAACGGGCCGGTGGCGTAGGGACCGTTCAACGGGATGCCGCTGTCGGGCAGCTCGTTGGTGTTGAGGTGGTAATAGTCCAGGGTCAGCCGGTTGGGCGTGCCGATGCCGAACGTCACCGCCGGAGCGATGCCGAAGCGCTTGCCCCACAAGGCATCGCGACCGGGCACGTCGGCCTTGTAATCCATCACGTTCAAGCGCGCGGCGATGTGTTCGGAGAGCAGGTAATTGGCATCCAGCGTGGCGCGCTTGTAGTTGTCGCTGCCCACACCGACGCTGGCATTGGTGACGTTGTGCGCCTCGGGCACCTTGGTGACGATGTTGATGCTGCCGCCGGCGGCGCCCGGTCCGGTATAGGCCGAGGAGGGGCCCTTGATCACATCAATCTGCTCGATGTCGAACGTTTCACGGCTCTGCGAGCCGCTGTCGCGAATGCCGTCGATATAGGTGTCCGCGCCAGCGTCGAAGCCACGGATGAAAGGGCGATCGCCGACCGGGTTGCCGCCTTCGCCCGCGCCGAACGTAATGCCCGGCACGGTGCGCAACGCATCCATCAGCGTGGTGGAGTTTGTTTCGCTGATGATCCTGGCGGGAATCACGCTGATCGCGCGTGGGGTATCCAGCAGCGGCGCGGTGAATTTGGGCGAGACCGGATTGACCACACTGGATCGCACCTTGATGCTATCGAGGTTGGTCACCTGGGGCTTGGATGGGGCGGAAGCGCTGGCCTCGGTATCCATATCGCCCGCATGGCTGACGCTGGAAGCCAGCACGAAGCCAAGCGCGGTGCCCAGCAGGCGGGTCGGCGGGCTTGGCTGCGCATGAATAGACAAATTTCCAGACATCGCTGATCCCTCGTGTTCGAAAGTTGGTGCGCTGGCTTTCGACCCGAGGGATGGCTTGCGCTTCTTTTTTAGGTGGATGAGGGAGCGGTGCCTCGGCCTCAGTAGTGCGCTCAAGCTTTGCAAAGGCCGCCCCGACAAGCCGGTATCCTACGCGTTGTTGATAATGATTCGCAATACTGACGCTGTATGTGTGAGGCGGCCGCGTTTATTTCTTGCTCTGATGGCGAAATAAAAAACGCCGCGCACAAGGCGCGGCGTTTCGAGATCAACCAACGGAGGGCGGCCCTCCGGTTGGACTACCAGATATTCACTTGCTTATCGCCTGCGCGCACCATCGGATCACCTGCCTTGCATTGGTATGCGCTGGCGAACGCGCCCATATTGGACGGCGCGGCGATCACCCGCAGCGAGGCGGGAGCGTGCGGATCGGTGTTGAGGCGCAACACCGCCTGCTTCTCGCGAATACTGCCGCGCCAAACGCGTGCCCAATTGAGGAAGAACCGTTGGTCTTGGGTATAGCCGTCGATCTTCGCATCGGCTTCGGCCGGATTGGCCTTTAGCGCGGTTTGCAGGGCGTCGTAGGCGACATTGAGGCCGCCCAGATCGGCGATGTTTTCGCCCAGGGTCAACTTGCCGTTGACGTGCAGGTCCGGCTGGTCCTTGAGCGGAGCATAGTCGTTGAACTGCTGCACCAGCTTGGCGGTGCGGAGGTTGAACTGCTCGCGGTCGACCTTGGTCCACCAGTCAGACTGGTTGCCTTCGCCATCGAACTGGCTACCTTGATCGTCGAAGCCGTGGGTGGACTCATGGCCAATCACCGCGCCAATGCCGCCATAGTTGATCGCGTCGTCGCCGTTGGCATAGAAGAACGGCGGTTGCAGGATCGCAGCCGGGAAGTTGATGGTGTTGTCGTTGTCGGAGTAATAGGCGTTGACCGTCTGTGGCGTCATGTTCCAGTCCTGACGGTCGGACGGCTTGCCGATTTTGGCGATGTCGTAGTCGTAGTTGAACTTGGCCGCGGCCTGCATGTTGCCGTAATAGTCGTCGGCCTTGATGGTCAGGCCCGACCAGTCGCGCCATTTGTCGGGGTAACCGATCTTGGGCAGGAACTCGTCCCATTTCTTGATCGCCTTGGCCTTGGTGTCCGCGCTCATCCAGTTGACGTTCTCGATGCGGACTTTCAGCGCGTTACGGACGTTGGTGACCAGTTCCTGCGCGCGTTGCTTTGCTTCGGGGGTAAACACCTTGGCCACGTAGAGTTGGCCGAGCGCCTCGCCCATGTCCTCATTGACGGCACTAAGCACGAGTTTCCAGCGCACTTGCTGCTGCGGCTGACCAGCGAGGGTCTTGCCGTAAAAATCGAACCGGTTGTCTTGAAACGCGGTACTCAGGTAGGGCGAGGCATCGCTGATGGTGTGGAAGCGCAGGTAAGCCTGCCACTGCGTTACCGGGGCGGTCGCAAGCAGCTTATCGAAACCGGCGAAGAACTTGGGCTGCGAAAGCGAGAAGCCCTTGTCGATGGTTACGCCCTGCGCGGCAAAGAATTTCTCCCAGCTGAAGTGGGGGGTGACCTTGTCCGCCTGCTTCACACTGACAAAGTGGTACTGGTTGTCGAGGCTGCGCTGCTCGGTCGGTGATAGAGAGACCTTGGCCAGCGCGGTTTCGAGCGCGATCACTTGCGCGGCCTGCTGCTGCGCATCCGCCTCGCTGACACCGGTCAGTTGCAGGGTCTTGGCGATGTAGGCCTGATAGGCTTTCAGCAGGTCTGCATACTTTGCGTTGCTGTAGTAATCCTTGGTGGGCAGGCCCAGGCCCCTCTGTTCCACGAAGCCGATCTGGATTTTGGCGTCCTTGAAATCGGCACCTGGGCCGAATGCAAACACCATCGAGTTGCCTTGCGCGAAGCTGTTATCGAGGTAGTCGACGACGGCGTCGCGGCTGTTGAGCTTGTCGATCATCGCGAGCTCAGGCTTGATGGGATCGAAACCGGCCTTATCGATCGCCGCCTCATCCATGCCCGATTGATACAGCCAGCCGATCTTTTGTTCGATTGAACCAGGTTGCGCCTGGGCGGCATTTTTGGCATTGCTCTCGACGATACCGTGCTGGGTGTCGAGGCTTTGCTGGGCCAACTGATCAAAAGAACCCCAGCGGGTACGGTCATCGGGGATCGGATTGGCAGCGACCCATTTGGCATTGACGAAGCTGTCGAAGTCCTGGCATGCGTTGACGTTGGTGTCCAAATCGCTGACATCGAACACGCTCTTGGACGCAGGGGCGCCAACTGCGGCCGTGCTGCCAGCGGCGGCCGGTGCGCTGGCGGCTTTTGCGGGCGCGCTGGCGGCGGGGGCCATGGCGCTGCTGCTGGGCGCGCTCTGCTCGTTGCTGACCTGCTCGCCCTTGCTGCAGCCAGCCATGGACAGGGCCACGCCTACGGCGAACGCTAAGGGCTTGAGAAATGGCTTGGTCATGAAATCCCCTTTTTGAAGACGTGAGTCAATGCCGCGTGGCGGCATCGGTAAGGTTCGTGCCAGGGCCCGTAAAGGTCTGGGCTTGTCTAAAACGTAGTCTTTCAAACTAGGGCGGCTACGCGCGCGGGGCCAGTGTCGAAGGTCAGGGGTAAAAGTGTCGCAACATATTTCGACAGGTCAGTCGGGCGACATCCAAGGCTTGTGCCGCCTTGCCGATGACGCCTTGGCTGTGAGGGCGCTGGCCGCCCGAGCTCCATGACAGGCTGGCGTGACTGACCCGGATCGGTCATAAGCGCTTGCTAGCCTGCGCGGCTGCGCGGATGAGGCGCAACCATCTCAAAGGGATACCCAGGCGTGCACGATCACAATCGTTTTTTTCATGTCCTCGTGGGTGCGCTGCTGGCGCTGTCGGTTGGCGCGACAGTGCTGGCGCGACCATCCGCACCCACACCGCTGCCGTCCGCGCATACGGCCACGCCGATCAAGCATTTGGTGGTGATCTTTCAGGAGAACGTTTCCTTCGATCACTACTTCGCAACCTATCCTTATGCCGCCAACGCTGCCGGTGAGCCGACGTTCTACCCGCGCCCATCCACGCCGCGCGTCAATGGGCTCAGCGGTGCGCTACTCAATGACAGTCCCCATGCGCACAACCATGCTAACGGTGTCGGCGCGATCAACCCGTTTCGGCTGGCCCGCGCGCAGGCGGCTACTGCCGACCAAGACCACAGCTACAGCGCCGAACAGCGCGCTTTCAACGGCGGCCACATGGACCTGTTTGCGGCCAATACCGGCAATGGCGAAGCACTGCCTGGGGGCACGCCCGAGCAACAGGGCAGCGGCCAGGTAATGGGCTACTTCGACGGCAACACGGTTACCGCGCTGTGGAACTATGCGCAGCACTTCGTCCTCAATGACAACAGTTACAACACTACCTTCGGGCCCTCCACGCCTGGGGCGATCAACATGGTGTCCGGGCAGACCAATGGCGTGATCGAAACGCTCAACGGCAGCGGCAAGGAAACCGCCGACGGTAACGGTGGGCTGACCCTGATCGGCGATGCCGATCCGATCGGTGACGTGTGTTCCTCGCCGACCGCCAACCAGGTGCGCCTGGCGGGTCCAAATATCGGCGACCTGCTTAATCGCAAGGGCATAACGTGGGGCTTTTTCGAGGGTGGTTTCGACCTCACCCGCAGCAATGCCGATGGCAGCAGCGGGTGCCAGCGGCGCACGCTGTCGGCGATCACCGGCGTCACCTCGGACGATTACATTCCGCATCACCAGCCGTTCCAGTACTACACCTCCACCGCCAATCTCACGCACGCACGTCCCCGCTCGGTGGCGATGATTGGCAAGAGCGGCGACGCGGCTAATCACCAATACGACATCGATGATTTCTACGCCGCGGTCGAAGCGGGCAATTTTCCGGCAGTGAGCTTTCTCAAGGCGCCGGCTTATCAGGATGGTCACGCCGGTTATTCCGATCCGCTGGACGAGCAGAAGTTCGTCGTACACGTGATGAATTTCCTGCAGCAGCAGCCGGATTGGAAAGACACCGCGGTGGTGATCGCCTACGATGACTCCGACGGCTGGTACGACCACCAGGCACCGCCGCGGGTCAATGGTTCGGCCGCTAGGGTGGATGCGCTCGATGGTGCCGGGTTGTGCCGTGGTGGCAACGTGCTGCTGGGCATCGACGGCAAGCATCCGGCGCAGGGACGCTGCGGGTTCGGGCCGCGCCTGCCATTGCTGGTGGTATCGCCGTGGGCGCGCGAGAACACGGTCGATAACACGCTGACCGACCAAAGCTCGATCACCCGCTTCGTCGAGGACAACTGGTTGAACAGTGAGCGCCTGGGCTACGGTTCGTTCGACGCCCAGGCCGGCGTGTTGACGCCGATGTTCAACTTTCGAGCGCCGCCGCAGAACGATCGCCGCGTGCTGCTGGACGAACAGACTGGCCAGCCGTTGCAAAACCCACCGTCGCCGGACGCGCCGCATGCGTAAAGCGGGTTCGCGACGTGATTTCCTGAAGATCGCAGGACTTGGCGCGGCGGCAGGCTTGCTACCGTCGCGCCTGCTGGCACATGCGATGCACGGCATGGCGATGCAGGCGCAGGTCGGCAATGCGCTGTGCCGGCATCCGATGGGCGATACCAGCAAGCAACCATCGCTGCTCGATCCATCGCGGCTCACGCCCTTCGTCGATCCGTTGCCGCAACCGCCAGTGCTGCGTCCGCGTGCTGGGGAGTTGATCAAACTCAGCATGGCGCAGACCGAGCAGCGCCTGCACCGCGACCTGCCACCGACGCGGCTATGGACTTACGGCGGCCATCTGCCGGGACCGACCATCGAGGCGCAGCGCGACCAGGCATTTCAGGTCCAATGGATCAACGCGTTGCCGCGCGAGCATTTTCTGCCGATCGATCACAACATCTGCGGCGCCGAGGCCGACAAGCCGGCGGTGCGTGCGATCGTGCATCTGCACGGCGCCAAGGTGCCCACGGTGGACGACGGCTACCCGGAGGATTGGTACGTGCCGGGCCAGTCGCGCACGCATCATTACCCCAACACGCAAGACGCCGCCACGCTCTGGTATCACGATCACGCGATGGGGATTAACCGGCTGAACCTCTACGCCGGATTGCTGGGGCTTTACCTGCTGCGCGATTCCACCGAGTTAGCGTTGGGTTTGCCCGCGGGCGACTACGAAGTGCCGTTGGTGCTGGCCGATCGCCTGCTCACGATGGACGGGCAATTGCATTACCCCAATTCGGGTAATCCCGACGCGCCGTGGGTACCCGAGGTGTTCGGCAACCTGACCTTGGTCAATGGCGCGATCCTGCCGTATCTGGCCGTGCAGCCACGGCGTTACCGCCTGCGCGTACTCAACGCGGCCAACGGGCGGTTCTTCCATCTGAAGCTGCGCGATGGGCGGCCGTTTCAGCAGATCGGTTCGGACCAGGGCCTGTTG
>JBEVMS010000123.1:0-4702 GCA_040508515.1 Dyella sp.
CGAGCAAGGCCACGCCTAAGAAAGTCGCGCAGAAGAAGGCACGCAATGCGCCGGGCGGACCCAAGATGGCCTCGCGCGACGTGGTTCGTTCTGCCGCTGCCGATCCGGGCAAACGTAAAACTTCCGCGCCGGCCGCATCCAGCGCGGTACGTTCTTCGGGCCAGCGCCCTGCGCCACGAAAGAGGGCGCCGGCGAAGCAGGGTATTGCGGTTGAACATATCAGTCCCGCCGAGGCGGTGGCGCATATCCGGGAGCTGCTGGATGCCAAGCGCGAGCGGGTGCGGCAAGGGCCCAACTGGCCCGGTGCCCAATCACCGCAGGCAGCAAGCGGTGGCGATGATCCGCATGCGCTCAATTCCAGCGAGCTTTCCAGCGAGGCGGCATTCAGCCATACCTTGGCCCACCAGCGGGGTGAGCAAAGCAAGCGCAAAGGCTGACGCAAGGCCCGACGCGGCCATCGAGGGCGCGTCGGGGCCGGCAGCTAAATGGCGAGGCACTGCGAGTTAAATGGCTTTGTGAATCGCAAGATCTTGCTCAGGGGGCATTCAACGCCGCGAGCCTAGCGTGTGGGTACGTCCCTCTCGGAGACTATCCATGAAACGCGCGCTGATGGGAGCCCTGCTTGCGGCTGCGGTGCTCGGCCTGAGCGGCTGCTATTACGATTCCGGTTATAGCTACGTCCGCAGTAACGGATACAGTGGCCCGGCTTATTACGGCACGGCCACCAGTACGGTGGTCTATGGCAATAGCTATCCGGGCTACGGTTACGGTCCCGGCTATGGGTATGGTTATCTGCCCGGCGCAGTAGTGGGTGGCGTGTGGTATCGCGATGGTTACCGCGGACGGAACTGGAATCACGGACCTTACCGCGGCTGGTACGGTAGTCCGCGTCCCGTCTACCGGGGCGGCGATTGGCACGGTGGCCCACGCCCGGGCTACAACGGCCCGCGCGCTGGTCATGGCCCGCGGCCTGGGTATCGCGGCCCACGCCCAGGGCAAAGTGGGCCACGTCCAGGCCAGAGCGGCCCGCGCCCGGGGCACAATGGTCCACGCACAGGCAGTGGTCCGCGTTCCGACGCGCAGCGGCCCAATGCACCGCGCACCAGCGATGGGCGCGCGCGGATCATGGTGCAGTAATGCGTCTTTGACCGTCATGAGCGCCGTTGGCTTTGAGGCACAATGGCGCTCATGCCTGCCCATCGTGTAACGCCGAAACGTCTGAGTGCCTTGGGTTTTCGAATGATTGGCGCGCTTGCCTTGCTTGCCACCTGCGGGTGCACTGGGTTGCGCTATTACGCGCACGTCGGTCATGGCCAGGCCAAGCTGTTGCTGGAACGGCGCAAAATCGCCAGCGTGCTGGCTGATCCAAGCACCCCGCCGGTATTGGCGCAACGCTTGGCGCTGGCCCAACGCGCGCGCCGCTTCGCGGTGACCGCGCTGCATTTGCCGGACAATCGCAGCTACACCTATTACGTCGATCTACAACGCCCCTACGTGGTGTGGAACGTACTCGCCACGCCGCGTTACTCCACGGCGCCGGTGTTGCACTGCTTTCCCATCGCAGGTTGCGTAGCTTATCGCGGTTATTTCAGGCAAGGCATGGCGCAAGCCGAAGCGGAACGTTTGCAGGCGCTCGGCAACGATACTTATCTGGGCGGCGTACCCGCTTATTCGACCTTGGGCTGGTTTGCCGACCCGATCCTTTCCAGCATGCTGCGCTGGAGCGATGACGAGCTGGATAGCACGATCTTTCACGAACTGGCGCACCAGCTGATCTACGTCAAGGGCGACACCGCGTTTAATGAGTCCTTCGCTACTTTCGTGCAGCGGCAAGGCTTGCGCCAGTGGCGGCAATCGCGTGGCCTGCCGCCGAGCGACGAGCGCAGCGAGGCGATCGCTCACGGCTTCACCGAACAGGTGCTGGCGTTGCGTCAACGCTTGCAAGCGGTGTATGCGCAGCCGTTGAATGATGCCGACATGGCGCAGGCCAAGCAGGCGCAAATCGAGGCTTTCCGGCAACACTACCGGCTCTGGCGCGATACCCAGTGGCCGGGCGAGCACCGGTATGACGCGTGGGTCGCTGGGCCAATCAACAATGCCACGCTGCTGCCGTTCGGCCTCTACGATCGCTGGGTTGGCGCTTTCGCCGCGCTGTTTGCTCAAAGCGGTGACGACTGGCCGCAGTTTTACCGACGCGTGCGTTCGCTGGCTGGCGAAACCACGGTGCGGCGCACGCAATTGCTGGAAAGCCTGCAACAGCTCCCATCCGGCGCGCCGCCTGAGCGGATGGCGCCGGGCCAGGGCGTCACCGTGACCAGTTCCGCCGCGGACCCCTGAGTTTCTCAGTGGCCGCGGCGGCTGCAGGGTTTAGGCGCTCTCGGTCAGGGTGGGGTAATCGGTATAACCCGCCGCGCCGCCGCCATACAGGCGGTTGGGATCGAACGCGCTCAGGTCGGCGCCTTCACGCAGACGCTCGACCAGATCGGGGTTGCCGATGAATGGACGGCCAAACGCGATCAAGTCGGCCTTGCCTTCGCTCAGCACCTTTATCGCCATCGGCGTGTCGTAGCCGTTGTTGACCATCCAGCGACCGGGGAAGCGTTGACGCAGCGCCTCGTAGTCGAACGGCGCGATGTCGCGCGCGCCGCCGGTGGCGCCTTCGACCACATGCATGAAGGCCAGACCCAAGGGCGCCAACTGCTCCACCGCGGCTTCGAACAGCGGTTGGGGATTGGAGTCGGTGATGTCGTTGGACGGTGTGACCGGCGACAGCCGCACGCCGACCCGACCCGCACCAATCGCGGCGGCTACCGCGGTGACCACTTCGCGCAGCAGTCGCGTACGGTTGAGGATGCTGCCGCCCCATTCATCCGTGCGCTGGTTGGTGCCATCACGCAGGAATTGATCGATCAGGTAACCGTTGGCGGCATGCACTTCCACGCCATCGAAGCCGGCGTCGATCGCATTGCGCGCGGCTTGCACGTATTGCGCGATGATTCCCGGCAGTTCCTCGGCGGCCAGTGCGCGCGGCTCGGACACCGGCTCGAAGCCATTCTTGGTAAACGTGCTGGTGTTGGCGGTGATCGCCGAGGGTGCAACCGGCGCCTGCCCGTTGGGCTGCAAGCTGGTGTGCGAGATGCGTCCGACATGCCACAACTGCAGCACGATCTTGCCGCCGCGTGCATGCACCGCGGCGGTGACCTGGCGCCAACCTTCGATCTGCGCCGCGCTGTAGATGCCCGGCGTATCCAGATAGCCCTGACCTTCGGGCGAAATCTGGCTGGCCTCGGTGATGATCAGGCCCGCGTCGGCGCGCTGACCGTAGTACTCGGCCATCAAGGCGGTCGGCACCTGACCCGCGCCAGCCCGGTTGCGGGTCAGCGGCGCCATCACGGTGCGGTTGCTCAGTTCGATATCGCCGACACGCAGCGGCTGGAACAAGAGGGTGGACAAGGCTTGGGTCATGGGACTTCCTGCTGGAGTGAATGGGCGCCGCATCATCGCCAAAGGGTGTGGCCACGCGCGATCGATACAAGCCGATAACTGTTCGATATGACGAACGCAGTGTCGTTGCGCTATTTGGCCATCTCAAGTGCGAAATCGTGCGACGCAGGCCACGGTGCAGTTGGCGCGCCATGCAGACGTGCCATGGGCGAAGGCATCTCGCCATGCCCGCGTTGAGCCGAATGGGACAGGCCGCGTAGCGGCATCTCACGACGTGGCGATGGACATTCGCGCTGCGCTCGCCCACTGTGCGCGCTAAATCCCGCGGAACGTCGTTGTCGGCGTCGCCGCCCCGGGCGCGCAGGGCATGCGCGAGCTGCTGGCTGGCCCATGATCGTTACCTCCTTGCTCGACACCGATCTGTACAAATTCTCGATGATGCAAGTGGTGTTGCATCACTACCCGGCCGCGCAAGTGGAGTACCGCTTCAAATGCCGAACGCCAGGCATCAACCTGGTGCCGTACATCGAGGAGATTCGCGCCGAACTCGATGCGCTGTGTGGCCTGCGGTTCACCGCTGCCGAGCTGGACTACCTGCGCAGCTGGCGCTTCATCAAGAGTGACTTCGTCGATTTTCTGGATCTGTTCCACCTCAACGCCAAGTACGTTGAGATCCGTCCCGCCGCCAGCGGCAACGGCGAGATCGAGATCCGCATCGAAGGCCCGTGGCTGCACACCATCCTGTTCGAGGTGCCGTTGCTGGCGATCGTCAACGAGGTGTATTTCCGTCATACCCAACCAAGCCTGGATCTCGCCGAGGGGCGCGCCCGGCTGCAGGCGAAGATCGCCTTGCTGCGCGACACGCCTGGCTATGAAGGCTGTCGCATCGCCGACTACGGCACGCGCCGGCGTTACTCGCGCGACTGGCACGCGGAAGTGGTGACCACCTTGCGCGAGGGCCTGGGCGCCCAGCTCACCGGCACCAGCAATGTGTTGCTGGCCTGGCGGCAGGGGCTGACGCCGCTGGGTACGTTGGCGCACGAATACTTGCAGGCGCACCAGGCGCTGGGGCCACGTCTGCGCGATTCGCAGGTGGCCGCGCTGGAAGCCTGGGCGCGCGAGTACCGCGGCGACTTGGGCATTGCGCTATCTGACGTCTACGGCCTGGATGCGTTCCTGCGCGATTTCGACATGTATTTCTGCAAGCTGTTCGACGGCACCCGGCACGATTCGGGCGATCCGTTCGACTGGGGGGAGA
>JBEVMS010000166.1:0-20674 GCA_040508515.1 Dyella sp.
TTGCCCTATCGCACCGTGCCGCGGCTGGAGGATGTGGTTGCCGGCCGCGCGCAGTTCAACGAAATCAAGGAAGTGGCGATCGAGGACTTGCTGGGCCGGGATGCGGTTGAACTGGACTGGACAGCGATCCGCGAAAACCTCACCGGTCGGCGCGTACTGATCACCGGCGGCGGTGGTTCGATCGGTTCGGAGCTGTGTCGGCAGGTGGCTCAATTGGGCGCGCAGTCGCTCACCGTGGTCGAGCAAAGCGAATACAACCTTTATCGAATCGGTCAGGAGCTGCGTAACGATTATCCGGAGCTGATCTTCGATGGCGTGTTGTGCGACTGTGGCGATGCGGTGGCGATGGCACGTTTGTTCGGCGAGCTTAAGCCGCAGGTGGTGTTCCACGCCGCCGCCTACAAACATGTGCCGATGCTGCAAGGTCAGTTGCGCGCGGCCTTCCGCAACAACGTGCTGGGCACGCGTAATGTCGCGGAGCTTTCCGACCGCAACGCGGTGGAATGCTTCGTATTGATCTCGACCGACAAAGCGGTCAATCCCACCAGCGTGATGGGCGCTTGCAAGCGCCTGGCCGAGATCTGGTGCCAGAACCTCGCGGCGCATTCGCGCACGCGCTTCATCACGGTGCGTTTTGGCAATGTGCTGGACTCGGCCGGCTCGGTCGTGCCGCTGTTCCGCACTCAGATTCGCGCGGGTGGTCCGGTGACCATTACCCATCCGGAAATCTCGCGCTACTTCATGACCATTCCCGAAGCCTGCCAGTTGATCTTGCAGTCGGCCACGTTGGGCAAGGGCGGTGAAATCTTTGCGCTGGACATGGGCGAGCCGGTGAAAATCCGCGACTTGGCCGAGCAGATGATTCGTCTGGCCGGCAAGAAGCCCGGCACCGAAATTCCGATCGTATTTACCGGCTTGCGCGCCGGCGAAAAGCTGTTCGAGGAATTGTTCCACCCGCTGGAAAACTACAGCGGTACCGCGCACGCCAAAATTTTCCTGGCGCAACATCGCGAGGTGTCGTGGGAACTGTTGCAGGCGCAGCTCAACCGCGCGGCCGAGGCCGTGACGGTGTTCGATGAAGAGAGCCTGCGTCGCTGTGTGTCCAGCATGTTGCCCTCGTTCCGTTGGAGCGACGGGGCGCAGCCGGACAACGTGGTATCCATCCGCCAGATCGAGAAAGGAGAGGTTAAGTGAGCAAGCCGTTGCGCAAGGTCGTGTTTCCCGTGGCGGGCCTGGGCACACGCTTTCTGCCCGCGACCAAAGTTGTCGCCAAGGAAATGCTGCCCGTGCTCGACCGCCCGCTGATCCAGTACGCGGTGGATGAAGCGGTCGATGCCGGTGCGGACACGCTGGTGTTCGTCACCAATCGCTACAAGCATGCGATCGCCGACTATTTCGACAAAGCCTATGAGCTGGAAGCGAAGCTGGAGGAGAAGGGTAAGGACGAGCTGCTTAAACTGGTCCAAGGCACCCTGCCGCGGCATGTGCGGGCGATCTTCGTCACGCAGCCCGAAGCGCTCGGCCTGGGCCATGCGGTGCTCTGCGCCAAGCCGGTGATTGGGGACGAGCCGTTCGGCGTGATCTTGGCTGACGATCTAATCTGGCACCAAGGCAAGGGCGCGTTGCGCCAGATGGCCGAGCTGGGACAAGCGCACGATGCCGGTGTGATTGCGGTCGAAGAAGTCCCGCACGAGGACACCGACAAGTACGGTGTGGTCGACGCCACCGCGCTGGACGATCGCAGCGCATGGATTCACCACATGGTGGAAAAGCCCAAGCCAGCCGATGCGCCGTCCAATTTGGCGGTGGTCGGGCGCTATGTGCTGCCTGGCAAGATCTTCGAGTTGCTGGAGGCGACCGCGCCCGGCGCGGGTGGCGAGATCCAGCTGACCGACGCGTTGGAAGCCTTGCTCAAGGGCAACGGCAAGCTTTTGGCACATCGCTTCGAAGGCACCCGTTTCGATTGCGGCAACAAGGCCGGTCTGGTCCGCGCCACCATGCACATGGCGATGCAGGATCCCAAGCTGGCACCGACCGTGCGTGAGTTCGTCGGCAAGCTGTAAGCGGTCGCAATGCGTTGATCGAAGGGCCGGGCGGTAACGCCTGGCCCTTCGTCGTTAATGCACCAGGGCCTGTGCGGGTGTGTCGATCGCAGTGGCTGGTCTGCCACACTTTGATCCAGGGACGTCAAGCCGCGGCAAGGATTATTCGTCCTCAGCGAGACCGCCGTAGCGCCGGCTCGCCGAGGGAATGGATGTGACGGCGAGGACGGCGAGGACGGCGCATGGCGGCGACGATGAGGTTCCCGGCGGCTGATTTACGGGTAATTCCAGCCATCCACCCTATGCTGCGATTGTCGCCGACGCTTGCGTTATGCTCGGATGGTCCTCCATCCGGAGCCGTCGAGGCGATGCCACAGGCGTCCACCAACGCAACGTCGTATTACCGTGCCACCGCGCATGCTTACCCCGCATACGCGCCGCTCGAAGGGCGGCGGCAGGTAAAAGTCGCCATCGTGGGTGGCGGTTATGCGGGTCTTAATACGGCGTTGGGTTTGGCCGAGCGCGGCATGCATGACGTGCTTCTGCTGGAGCGCGAGCAGATCGGCTTCGGCGCGTCGGGTCGCAACGGAGGCTTTGTGTTCGCCGGCTACTCGCTGGGCGAGCAGGCGTTGCTACAGCAGCGCGGAAGCCAGCGCGCGCGCGAACTCTACGCGGCCACCATCCAGGCGGTAGATATCATCCGCCAGCGCGTGGCGCGTTATGCCATCGCCTGCGATCTGGTCGATCAGGGCGTGATCTGGGCCAACTGGTTTCGCGATCCGGCCGTGTTGCGGCAGCGTCAACAACTCTTGGCTGGCGACTATGGCGTGCACTGGCAATGGCTGCCGCGCGAGGCGCTGCGTGAGCGGGTATGCAGCGAACGCTATTTCGATGGCCTGTACGAACCCAATGCATTGCATCTGCATCCGCTCAATTATGCGATCGGCCTCGCTGGCGCGGCCGCGGCGCAGGGGGTGACGATCCACGAGCATTCTGCGGTGACGTCGATCGAGCAGGTCGGCGCGCAATGGCGGCTGCGTACCGCGTGCGGCGACGTACTGGCCGAGCAGGTGGTGCTGGCGTGCGGCGGCTATCTGGCCGGACTTCAACGTCAGATCGACCGCGCGATCCTGCCGATCGCCACCTATGTGATGGTGACCGAGCCACTGGGCGCGCGTCTGGAGGAATGCCTGGCGACTCGCGCGGCGGTCTACGACAGTCGCTTCGCGTTCGATTACTACCGGCCGCTGCCGGATAGTCGATTGCTGTGGGGCGGTCGCATTTCAATTCGCCAGCGTTCACCCGAGGCGGTGGTGCGGTTGCTGCGCGGCGACTTGCTGAAAGTGTTTCCGCAACTGCGTCACGTCACGGTGGATTACGCCTGGTCCGGCCTGATGAGTTACGCACGCCATCAGATGCCACAGATCGGCGGGCAGCATGGACTATGGTGGGCACAGGCGTTCGGCGGCCATGGCTTGGCGCCGACTTGTGTCGCCGGCGAACTCCTGGCCGCGGCGCTGGCACAGGGGGATGAGCGCTGGCGCATGTTCGAGCCTTATGGATTGACCGACGCCTACCGTCCGGCGGGTTTGTTGGCTGCGCAGGCGAGCTATGGGTGGCACGCGTTCAACGATTGGCTCAAGGCGCGAAAGGGCGCATGAGGCCGTGGTGGGCGATTAGCGGTCGCTCAACGTGCCGGTTACGTCATTCATCGGCCAATCGCAGCGTGTGCCTGGCGATGCAGGCGTTTTCCTGTGTGGGCAACGTGCGGGCGAGCAGTTGCGGCAGCACGGGCTTGAGTTTGGCGCAGATGGCCTCGCGAATCGCTGCATTGTGTTCGCCAATGCCGCCGGTGAACACCAATAAATCCAGTCCACCCAAGGCGATCGTCATCGCGGCGATTTGTTTCGCCACTGATTGCACAAACTGCTGCAGTGCCAGCCGCGCATCCGGGTGCTGCTCGGCCACGTCCTGCAACTGGCGCACATCGCCACTGAGGCCGGAGATACCCAGCAGGCCGGCGTGGCGATCGAGCAGTTCCTCCAGCGTCTGCGCGTTGTAGCGATGCGCGCGTAGCAGATAGAGCAGCACACCGGGGTCCAGGTCGCCTGGACGTGTGGCCATGACCACGCCGCCGGTCGGGGTCAGTCCCATGCTGGTGTCGATCGAGCGGCCGTCGGCCACCGCGCTGACGCTGGCGCCGCTGCCTAAATGGGCGATCACCAGCCGCGCCGGCAGTTGTTGGTCCAACTGGCGCACGATGGACTCGCAGGACAATCCATGGAAGCCGAAGCGTTCAACGCCCTCGTCACGGATATTCGCTGGCAACGGCAGCACGCGCGCCAGCGCGGGTAAGGTCCGATGAAACGTGGTGTCCAGGCAGGCGACATGGGGCAAGTGTGGCCTCGTCGCCATCGCCTCGCGAATCAATGTCAAAGCCGGCGGCACGTGGAGCGGTGCAAAGACGCAGGCATTCTCCAACTGTTGCAGCACGTCGGCATCGATCCGGATGTGCTCGCGCAACGCCACGCCGCCATGCACTACCCGATGTCCAATGGCGATCGGCGCGGGGAGCTGCTGCGCGTTGATCCAGTCAAGCAAGGTCTCTAGGCGCGAGCCATCGCGTGGTCGGCTGAAGCGTGACGACAGATCATCGTCATCGCCTTGCTTGGCCTCGATCCAGTGATGATCGCCCTCCTGCCGCAGGCTGCCTTCGCGCAGCGGCAGCACGTTCTGGCCGGACTGCGCGAATACGGCGAACTTCACCGAGGACGAGCCCACGTTGAGCGCCAGCACCGTGCGTTGTGGCGCCGTCATCAAGGTTGCTCCGGCGCGCGCCATTGCCACTGGGCGATCTCGGGCAGGTCCACCCCGTGCTCGCTGACGTAGAGTCGATGGCGCTCGATATCGGACCAGTAGCGCTGGTTGGCTTGCTCACGCAGCGGGGCCAGCCGCGGCACCCGATTGATCGCGTCCAATGCCAACTGGAAGCGATCCAGATTGTTCAGCACCATCATGTCGAAGGCCGTGGTGGTGGTGCCTTCCTCGCGGTAGCCGCGCACATGGATGTTGTCGTGGTTGCGGCGCCGATAGGTCAGCTTGTGGATCACCCCGGGATAGCCGTGAAAGGCGAAGATCACGGGCTTGTCGCGTGTGAACAGGCGATCGAACTCATCGTCATCCATGCCGTGCGGGTGCTGGTCGGAGGTTTCCAATGCCATCAGGTCGACCACGTTGACTACGCGGATTTGGAGGTCCGGCACGTAGTCTCGCAACAGCATGACCGCGGCCAGCGTTTCTACCGTTGGTGCATCGCCCGCGCACGCCATCACCAGTTCCGGCGCGCCCTGGCCGCTGGCCCATTCCCAAATACCTGCGCCTGCGGTGCAGTGGCGGATGGCCGTCTCGATATCCAACCACTGCCAATCCGGCTGTTTGCCGGCAACGATCACATTGACGTAATGGCGACTACGCAGGCAGTGATCGGCCACCGAGAGCAGGCAGTTGGCGTCCGGCGGCAGGTAGATGCGCACGATCTCCGATTTTTTGTTGGCGACATGATCGATAAAGCCGGGGTCCTGATGCGAGAAGCCGTTGTGGTCCTGATGCCACACGTGCGAAGTCAGCAGATAGTTGAGCGAAGCGATCGGCGCCCGCCAGGGCAACTGGCGAGTTACCTTCAACCACTTGGCATGCTGGTTGAACATCGAGTCGATGATATGAATGAACGCCTCGTAGCAACTAAAAAGTCCATGCCGTCCGGTCAGCAAATAGCCTTCTAGCCATCCCTGGCATTGATGTTCGCTGAGCATTTCCATGACCCGTCCTGCGGCGGATAGATCGGTGTCGTTGGCAACGGTATCGGCCAGCCACGTTTTCTCGCTGACCTGATAAACCGCGTCCAGGCGGTTGGAAGCGGTTTCGTCTGGCCCGAACAGGCGAAAGTTGGCGCTGTCCAGGTTCAATCGCATCACTTCGCGCAGCCATCCGCCAAGGATACGGGTGGCTTCGCGCTTGTCCGCGCCGGGAGTGGACAGGGACACCGCGTGATTGCGAAAGTCCGGCAGCACCAGTGGTTTCAAAAGCTCGCCACCGTTGGCGTGTGGGTTGGCGCCCATGCGGCGCTGACCGGTCGGCGCCAGGTCGGCCAGTTCCTCGCGAAGGCGACCATTGGCGTCGAACAGCTCGCGTGGTTTGTAGCTCATCATCCACTGTTCGAGGATAGACAAATGGCCGGGCTGCTCGAAATGCGCAATCGGTACCTGATGCGCGCGCCAGGTGCCTTCTACTGGCAAGCCATCGACCTCTTTGGGTCCCGTCCAGCCTTTGGGGCTGCGCAGAATGATCATCGGCCAGCGCGGTCGCTGCGCCTCACTGGCCGTCCCTTTGCGCGCTGCGCGCTGGAGGCGGCGAATCTTGCCGATGCAGGTGTCCAGGGCGGCGGCGAAAGCGCGATGCATGCGTTGGGGATCGTCGCCGGCCACCACGATCGGCTCATAACCGTAGCCACGAAATAGCTGCAAGAGCTCGGTCTGGCTGATCCGTGCCAAGACGGTGGGGTTGGCAATCTTATAGCCGTTCAAATGCAATATGGGCAGCACCGCGCCGTCGCGCACCGGATTCAGAAATTTGTTGGAATGCCAACTGGTGGCTAGCGCGCCGGTTTCTGCCTCGCCATCGCCGACCACGCAGGCGACGATCAGCTCGGGATTGTCAAACGCCGCCCCGTAAGCGTGTGAGAGCGAATAACCCAGCTCGCCACCTTCGTGGATCGAACCGGGCGTCTCAGGCGCCACGTGGCTGGGTATGCCATAGGGCCAGGAGAACTGGCGAAACAACTGCCGCATGCCGGCGCGGTTGCGTTCGATATGCGGATAGGTTTCGGTGTAGGAGCCTTCCAGATAACTGTTGGCGACGATCCCCGGACCGCCATGCCCGGGACCGATCGCGTAGATCATGTTGAGGTCGTACTGGCGAATTGCTCGGTTCAAATGCACATAGATGAAGTTGAGCCCGCTGGTGGTGCCCCAGTGGCCCAACAGACGTTGTTTGACGTGCTCGATCCGCAGAGGCTCTTCCAGTAACGGGTTTTCGCGCAGATAGATCTGCCCGACCGAGAGGTAATTGGCCGCACGCCAATAGGCGTGCATGGTGTCTAGCAATGCATCGGGCAGGTTGGGCATGGCGCGGCTCGCTGTGAGAAAGGGGACGGCGCGTTTTGTCGCAGGGCAGTCTCATACTCACGCCGACTAAGGCGATGTGAGCGTTGGCGGTGAGTCAATGGCGAGGGTGCTTGGGTGGCAAGGCATCGCGGGGCGTCGCGGGAACGGCATCGCCGGCATGGTGTGCTTCGGCGCTCGCTGCCTCGCCTGGCGGCCCTTGGGCGGGGGCCGACGCGTCCACATCCGGCCGCTGCACCGAGGTGGCACCCGCCAGGCGCAGCGCCTCGGTCAACTCAGGCACTTCAGTCGCATCCGCCAAGCGCACCATCAGGTAAGTATGCCCAGACGTCTGCGGGGTGGGCAGATCGTGCAACGTGCGTTGGCGAAACAACCGATGCGTGATACGCGGACCCCGCGCTTCGTGCCGATCGTCCTGGGTGACGGACTGGCCGACATTTTCATCGAAGCGCAAGGCCAACCGGTCGCGCGCCACGCCACGCGATAACAGCATGTCAACCGCGGCGCTGGCCGCGAACTGGCTGGGAAATTCGGCAATCAGCGAATCGACCATGCTGGCTATCTCGCGGCGAATCGGTCCGAACACCTTAGTGCGAGAGATGAAAACGCGGCGTGATCTGGTGAGCGTATGCGCATGCCCTTGATCGGCCCGGGCAATACGGGAGAAGCGGATCTTCAGGTTTTATCGACCCAGATTTCCAGGCCTTGCGCATTCAGTTCGATGTCGATTTTCAGCAGTTCGAGGAGTTCATTGCGCGACTGCCGGCACCCGTGAGCTTGCGCGCGTTGCCAGTACAGATCACATAGCGCCTCGACCACTGCCGCGTGACGCTGCGGATGCTCACGCAACTGGCGCACGATCGCCACCATCGCATCGATCTGTTGGTGCAAGTTCTCGCCCAGTCGCTCGATGTGCTGCACGCGGCCGTAATGGGTCAGGTACATCGCTTCGGGCTTGAGTGCCAGCAGACGGTCGATCGAGTGGTGCAGGGCATCGGGCTCGAACTGCACCGGCGAACTGGTCGGCAGCACGAACGGACCATGGCCGCTGTCCAGCTCGCGATAAGACAGCCCGAAGGTATCACCGGTAAAACACACCTTGGCGCGCGGATCGTGCACGCACAGATGATGGCGCGCGTGGCCCGGCGTGTCGTAGCAGTGCAACGAGCGCCCGGCCAGCTCGATTACGTGACCATCGGGCGCCTCGATTACGCGCTCGGCCGGCACCGGCTGCAACTGACCGTAGTGTTGCTGCATCACTTCGTCGCCGTACACCGCGCTGGCGCCCGCCCACAGCGCGGTGGGATCGATCATGTGTCGGGCGCCGCGCGGATGTGTCACCAGCATCGCGTTGGGCAGGTGTTGCAGCAACGCGCCGGCGCCGCCGGCATGATCCAGATGCACATGGGTGAGGATCAGCCAGTCCACCTGCGCCGGTGCCAGACCGGCGTCCGCCAGCGCGGTCAGCAGGCGCGGCACCGAATGGCTGGTGCCGCAATCGATAAACGCGCCGCGGTCGTGTTCCACCACCAAGTACGCCGCATCGAACTGCGGCCGTCCAAAACCGGTGTCGATGGTATGAATGCCTTGTGCGCTGCTGCTCATGCTCAATGCCCCGAGGTGCGATGACTGAGATTAACAAAGCACGCTGTTTGGACCGGCACGCCGGTTACCACTGCAACATGATCTTGCCGATATGCGTGCTGCTCTCCATCAGCGCATGCGCTTGCGCCGCCTCGGCGGCGGGGAAGACCTGATGGATCACCGGGCGCAACGTGCCGGCCGCGAACAGCGGCCAGACCACCTCATGGAGGCGCCGCGCGATGGCCGCCTTGAACGCCACCGGACGCATACGCAAGGTCGAGCCGGTGACCGTCAGCCGACGGCGCATCAACTCGCCGGCATCCAGCGCGATGGCGCTGCCGCCCAGCGTGGCGATCAGCACCAAGCGACCGCCTTCGGCCAGGGCCTTCACTTCGCGGGCCACATAATCGCCGGCGACCATATCCAGAATGACATCGACGCCGCGCTGTTCGGTGAGTTGCTGGACTCGCGCGACGAAGTCTTCGGTCTTGTAATTGATCGCCGCGGTGGCGCCGAAGCTTTCGCACGCACGGCATTTCTCGTCGCTGCCGGCGGTGGCGTAGACCGGATGACCGAGCGCATTGGCCACTTGGATCGCTGCCACGCCGATGCCGCTGGAGCCGCCTTGCACCAGCAGACTTTCGTGCGCGCCACCTTCGCCGTGGCCCAGCCGACCGCGATCGAACACATTGCTCCAGACGGTGAAATAGTTTTCCGGCAGCGAGGCGGCCTCAATCAGACTGAGCCCGGCAGGCACCGGCAGGCACTGCACCAGCGGCGCGGTCGCGTACTGCGCGTAACCACCGCCGGCCAGCAGCGCGCAGACCTGATCACCGCGCTGGAGTCCAAACGGGTTCTCGCGGGAGAAATCGCCATCGACAATCGTCCCGGCCACTTCAAGGCCCGGCAGATCCGAGGCGCCAGCCGGCGGCGCGTAATTGCCCAGGCGCTGAAAAACATCCGGACGATTGACGCCTGCGGCGGCGACTTCGATCAACACCTCGCCCGCGCCGGGCTTGGGCATCTCGCGCTCGCACAACTTCAGGACATCCGGTGCGCCGGGCTGGGTAATTTCGATCGCTTGCATGGTGAACCTCGGGGTGGGGTCGATATCAGAGCATGGGGTGATCGCGAGCTGGTTCAAGCAGCCCGCACGCCGATCGAGGTGATGAGGCCAAGGAGGGCATCGCCGGCATCAGGTACTAACCTTGCGAGACAAGCTCAGTAATGCAAACGCAGCGTCAGCAGATGAAAATTGCCAACAAACCACAGCGCGCCCAGCAGCGTCAGTAGCAAGAGCGGGCTGGTCAGCTTGTTCCACCAGCCGCCGCGCAAGCGCCAGGCGTAAACCACATTGACCAGCGCTACCAGCACCCCGAGCACGCCCAGCAGGGTCAGTAGCTGGGCTAGCCGGATCAGCAGATCAGCTTGCATGATGTTCCAGGCCACCGCCGTCAACGCCAGCCACCAGGCGCCCCCGGCCAGCAGCGGCACGATCGCCGCGATTCGGCTGGCATGAAACCAGCGCCGCGCGGCTGTCGGTTCGAGGGTTCGGTGGTGGCGATGACGCACCAGCGCCGCCAGCGGCCAGGCCAGCACAAACACCAGCAAGATCGCGCCCAGCACCCCCAGCAGCGTCAGATTGGCCAAACGGTCATAGCGCGCCGGCACCGGCATGAATTGTACGATCGGCGCGCGCTCGCCGTAGGAAATCCAGCGCAGCGCGCCGTGCTCCAACTGCGCGCCCAGATAATCGCCACTGGCATCGTCCAGCCACAGCAGCGGTTTGACCTCGCGCCAATGCCTGGCCGGTTCGCCAAAGCCCAGCGTCATCAAGTTACCGGCGCGATCCATCGCGATGCGCGGTTGGTCGAACAGATTCAGCAGCGCGTTGAAGTTACTCTCCGAATGCCGGCTGTTGAGGTAATCACAGACCAGCAAGGCGCCATGCGTGCGCGCGGTGCTCAGTGTCGGCGGCGCGCGTGCGGGCAGTGCCGGAAAATAGCGATCGGCGAAGCCAGCCGACAGCGTATGCCGCAGTTGAGCATCGCTGGCCCCACTGACCGCCACGAACAGCCCGACACGCTGCTGCGGATACAGCAGCAGTCGGCTGTGAAACCAGCGCGTGGAGCCGCCTTGGCCCAACACGATCTGACCGTTGCGGTCCTTACGCTCAAAGCCTAGGCCGGTCGGCAGCAGGCCCGGGATGCCATCGCGCTCGTAGCGCTGCATCGCTTGCAAGGTGTCTGGCTGCAGGATGTGTGCCTCGCCATAACGGCCTTGATCGAGCAGGGCGATCATGAAGGACGCCATCGCTCGGCCGCTGACCGACATACCGCCAGCCGCCGCGGCCGGAATCAGCTCGAACGCTTTGGCCGGCTGGCTGGCGCGGTCGTAGCTGCGCGCCATGGACGGTAACAGCGTGGCCGGCAGCGGCTGCGCGAAACTGGCGTAGCGCATCCCCAGCGGATCGAAGATGTGCTGCTGCACGTAGGTTTCGAACGGCTGGCCGGCGACCCGCTGCACGATATAGCCGGCCAGTGCGCCGCCATAGTTGGAATACGCGACCACTTCGCCGGGCGCGTAGATGCGCGCCGGCAGCGTGGCCTTGACCCAATCGGCATTGCTGATTATTGGCTCATCGGCGGATTGGTAGCGGTCCTTGTGCACCTCCTCGAAACCGGCGGTATGCGTCATCAGTTCGCGCAGGGTGATTGGCTTGCCTTGCCACGGTGGGATAGCGAAATCCAGATACCGATTGATGTCGGCATCCAGGTCCAGCCTGCCCTGTTCCACCAGTTGCATCACCGCGGTCCAGGTGAACAGCTTGGACAGCGAACCGGCGCGGAACAGCGTGCTCGCTGGGTCCACCGGCCGCCTGCCGGCGACATCGGCGTAGCCATACCCCCTGGCCAGCAATACCTGGCCATCCTTGACGATCACCACCACCGCACCAGCGCTGTCGGCGGCTTTAAGCGCCGTGGGAACCTGGTCATCCAGCCAGCGCTGCGCATCGTCGGCCGTCAACGCGTGCGCGCCGAGCATGCTGACCACGGCGGGCTTGGGGTCGGCCAACGGACGAATCTGAATGCGTTCCTGCGCTTGGAGAAGAAGCGGGCAGAGCAGCGCGACGATGGCCAGCAAGCGGCGAAGAAAAGGCGTCATGAAAAATCCTGGCGAGTGCCGCATAGGATGCGCCGAGCGATGCGATGGCAACAAGACAAGGGCGCACTCTCACCCGTGCCCCTCACGTTTGAGTCGGCGCCGATGCGCGAAGAGTTCGACCCGCGACGCCTCCATGCGCAAGTGGTCGCCAGGCATCGTTCGTCGTGGCGATCCCAGACGATGAAGAATTTGTTCGCCATACCGAGGCATGCCTATCGCAGTGATCGGCACCCAGGTGCTCGACAGCGGCGTTGCTTTCTCGCAGCGATTGAAGTTGCCTCGCTTCCCAACCCTCTGAAATGCCGCGTCTGCCCGCCGTGGCGATGGCATGGGTGTGACGTCGCATGATCCCGAACGAATTCTTACCACGGTCACCACGCGATGCGGACGCCAACAACCGCAAGATGATCATTCACTCCCAAAGGAAGCTGCCATGCGCCAAGTCCATGCATACACATTTCAAGCGGGCGGAAATCAAACAAAAGAAAAGCCCACAACCCCCTCCGGGGATACGCTGGACGACACCGGTCAAGACAATCATCGCCAAAAAGAAGAGCAATCCGAGAAAGACAAGCCCGAACCGAAGCCCAGGCCCAAACAGGAGCGCCATCCCGCGTGATCTTCACGCGGGCGCTGCTTGCGGTGAGTGGGCTCATCGCCGGTTTTCATTATCAGGTTGCGTAGCTGCATGACGACCTCGGTGACATATCAGCGCAAGCAACGTCGCTGACTCATTCAGGCGGTGCGTGGCCTCACGCTTTCACTCAGCCAAGTCCAAGGCGTTCCATCGGGCTGGCAGCCCAGGCTTGCTCGCTTGTCATGACAAAAAATCTTTAGCCGTGCCAGCACGGGCGGCTATATCGGTTGCCGTGCTATTTACGCAGACGCTTGGCGTTGCTGCGCACGCGTCGATGAAAGGGCGTGAGCCCGGCGTTGGCGATTTCTGAGCCAGTGCGCGCCATGCTGGCCAACGAAGCCGCATCAATGCGGCCCGTGAAGGCTTGAAACATCAGCGTCTGGGAGTTGCGCATCGCGCGCAGCCACATGGCCATGGCAGATT
This sequence comes from Dyella sp., assembly GCA_040508515.1. GTDB lineage: Bacteria > Pseudomonadota > Gammaproteobacteria > Xanthomonadales > Rhodanobacteraceae > JBEVMS01. The sequence continues at coordinate 13,032 of JBEVMS010000166.1, forward strand.
CAAATGAAGCCTGGACTTTTTCATCGACCATCAAGCGCAGTTCACGCTGATCGGCCACGCTAGGCGTGGCACCCATGCGGGCCATGCCGTACGTGCGCCGCATCATGACTTCCGCCGAGGCCTGCATCATTTGGGTGGAGCGTGCGGCAAGATCGAACCACAACGCGAAGGGGAATATGGCGGAACGGGCCATGGGAGGCCTCCGGTGATCAACGCAGATGGAAGCTGAGTTGTAGGCGTGGGGCGATGATCAAACGGTGAGTTTGACTGCGGCCATGCGCGCCGCGTGCCCGCGGAGGCAGGCAAATCGCAGCGCTTAGCGGCTGCGATGCCCGCTAAGCTCCTGTCCCGCATCGGACTTGAACGCCAGGTGCCAGCGGGTCGAGGCCAGCGAGATCAGCGTGACAATGACGAAGGCGATGGAAAAATCGCCCAACTGCGGCTCGCTGTGGTGGCCGGCGGCCATCGACAGCTTGAGGATCAACGCACCGCTGCAAACCCCCAACGAAAGCATCAACTGCTGCAAGGTGGTGTAAAGGCTATTGGCGGTACTCATTCGTGTCGCCGGCACCGATTCGTAAGCCACCGTGTTGTAGGCGGCGAATTGAAACGACATGAAGGCGCCGCAGCACAACAGCAGCATGAACATGAGTGGATGGGGCCAGTCCGGGCGAAACAGCGCGCACACCGCGTAACCCAGACTGGCCAGGATGCCGTTGAACAGCATGCCGTTACGAAAGCCGACCCAGCGCAAGATGCGCGGTGTCATGCTGCGCGTAAGAATGGCGCCCAGCGACGTGGCCAGAATCAACTGACCGCTCTTGGCCGCCGACAACCCAAAGCCGATCTGGAACATCAGCGGCAGCAAGAACGGCTGGGCGCCCTGAGTTATGCGCATCAACGAGCCGGCGATCACCGATAGTCGGAACGAGTCGATCTTCAAGAGCGACAAATCCAACACCGGATTGGCATGCCGTTTGGCGTGCCACACATAACCGAGGCAGGCCGCCAGGCCCAGCGACAACAACGCCAGCGCATGCAGCCCGCTGGTGTTCTGTCCGATCCGCTCGAAGCCGAACAACAGGCACCCCCAGCCCACGCCGCTCAGCGCAAAACCCACCAGGTCGAATCGCGCCGCCTGGCCGACCGCCGGCAGCGCCGGAATGAAGCGGCGCACCAGGTAAAACCCCAGCAAACCGATCGGCACGTTGATGTAGAAAATCCAGCGCCAATCCAGGTAACTGACGATGAAACCGCCCAGCGGCGGTCCGAGCAACGGTCCCATGAACGCCGGCACCAGGCTCCATGACATCGCCGAAACCAGATGGCGCCGGTCGATGGTGCGCAACAGGATCAGTCGTCCGATGGGTGCCATCATCGCGCCGCCGGCGCCTTGCAATAGTCGCGCGGCGACCATCAAGGGCAGGTTGGGCGCCAACGAGCACAGGATCGACCCAAATACGAACACGCCGATCGAGACGCAGTACACCCGCTTGGCGCCGTAGCGATCGGCCACCGCGCCACTGGCAGGAATCAAAATTGCCAAGGCCAACAAATAGCTGGTGATCGCCACGCTCATCGCTGTTGCGCCGACGTGGAAATCGCGCGCCATGCTGGGCAGAGCGGTCGCCAGCACCGTGGCGTCCAGTTGTTCCATGAAGATCGCGCAAGCGATGATCAGCGAGGTCACGCGGTAATCGGGGAAGCCCGTACCCGGCGCGGTGGGCTGCCGGTGGTTGTCTTCACTCGACGCAATTACCACGGTGGTTCCTTCGATCAGAGCTTGCTGCGGGCAGCAAAGCCGCAGGCGACACGTATCGTGCGTCGCAAACGTCGAATTATTCGCCGGTCGGACGCTGGGGGCAAGGCGATTCTCGGCGTTCAGACTGGCGAGGTGTTGCAGGCGGCGCTTGGAATGCCAGCGATGGCGGCGGCATCCCCCGCACGCGCTTCAGCCCATCGACAGGTCGGGTTGGGTGGCCTCTCATCGTGATAACGCAATGGTTCTTATGAGAAGTGGCCTGGCCTGGGATGATCAGCGAACCGATTGAGTCTACGGAACTTTGCCGCCCTGTTGACTGCGACAAACCTAGCCTGTGGCCACCATCACACGGTAATTCGGTATGAAAACACGCCATGTGTACAGCACCCCGGATCTGCCCATTGCCCACGCCACCATGGATGCAGCGCGGCGAGCGGGTATCGCTGATGAGGATGTATCGCTCATTGCACGCTCGGATATTGAACTCGAAGCTATCCCCGATGACCGCAAGGTGGCTGAGGGTGACTTCTATCCCGCCGCCATTCGTGGCGTGGGCGGCGGGGCCGCGGCAGGCTTGCTGGCGGGCTTGGTGGCCATCGCGGTTCCGCCGCTGGGACTGACGCTGGCAGGCGTAGCCGTCACGACGTTGGCGGGGGCAGCTATCGGTGGCTGGGCCACTGCACTGGCGGGCTCGGTGGTGCCCGACCCCGTGCGGCGCGAGTTCGAGGAAGAAATCGCGCAGGGAAAGATCCTCGTGGTGCTGGATGCCGAAAAGGAAATCCTGGAGCAGGCGGAAGTGCAGATCACGCAAAGCGGCGCGCGGCGTCTGCCTTTCGAAAAACCTGCCGTGATGACCTGACGCATGCCGATGCCCGTACCGAAAAAGAACGGACCATGACGCCTCTGGACAAACCCCTGCGACGCCAAGTCATGATCGACGGCCATGCATATACGCTGGTGCTCGATCCCCTGGGACTCAAGCTGATGCGTCGCGGTTGTCGAAAGGGTATTCAACTTCTCTGGAGAGATATCGCCAACGGCGATGCTGCCATTGCCGCAGCGCTCAGCGCCTCGGTCGATAAGATGACTGACTGAACCATAAGTTTGGGTCGTGCAGGCATTGATCCCCGCGATTCAACGCGGCACCGCGTGAACGTGTTCGATGCTTTCACGGCGCGCGTGATTCGCCTTGACGTTCGTCGTACTACGGTTCTGCTTCACCCACGAGGTCGGAGCGGTCCCATGTCTGTCAAGACCCTTGAAGAACTTTTCATCCATGAGTTGTCGGATATCTACAGCGCAGAAAAACAGCTTACTAAAGCACTTCCCAAGCTCGTGCGAGCTTCGACGCACCCCGATTTGAAAGAAGCCTTCGAGTCCCATCTTCAAGAGACGCTGGACCAGGTGGAGCGTCTCGACCAAGTCGTGGAGCAGTTGGGGATTCGTCTGAAGCGAATCAAATGCGCCGCCATGGAGGGCCTGGTTGAGGAAGGCAAGGACGTTATTGACGGCGTGGAACAAGGTCCCTTGCGCGACGTGGCGCTGATCGCCGGGGGAAACAAGGTCGAGCATTACGAGATTGCCTCGTATGGCACGCTTATCGCACTGGCCAATCAGCTTGGTTACGACGACGCCGTGCCCTTGCTGCAAGTAACGCTGACTGAAGAAAAAGCTGCCGATCAGAAACTGACGATGCTTGCGAAACAAGCCGCTTCTCAGCGTACCGCAGAAAAAGCCGCGTAACCGGCGAGGCCGCCCTCGACCAAGGGCGGGGCCTCAGTTTTCCGGTGGGCTACATGCCCGGCGTGGCGCGAATGAGCGCTGCGTGCAGCGTACTCGCCGCGTAATTTCGCGCGGGGTCGACACGTCAAGCACCAAGCTGTTTTATTCCTTTGAGGTGCTCCCATGAGCGGCGACAAGTTCAATCGCGACGGCATCGATGCGAGCTGTTCTCACAAGGCAGTCAATAAAACCAAGCACCGGGGTCAGAGATTCGGTATCGGCCTCGTCCCTTGGTGGACGGCACGAACGCGAGTTGGCGCTATGAAACGCACCCGCGCGCCGTTAGAAGTTGGGAGTATGGAATGACCGGAGCGGTCGTTATTTACATCGCGCCCCCGGTGACCCGTCGTGGTCGCTGGAGGGTAAAGTCGGAGGGTAATCCCGAGAGGGAGGCGGAAAGCCAGGAAGCCGCCATCCACGTTGCCTCCGATCGTGCCCGGATGGTCGAGGGTGCCGGTGGGGAAGCCATCATCAAGATCGAAAAGCCCGATGGTTCGTGGGAAGTTATCCGTCATCCCGGTTAGCCCCGAGGGTTGACTTTGGGTGGGAGTTAATCAGGCCCAGCTTTGGGGCTTTAGCTCTTGCGTATCAGCGTGCTTTGGGCTACCCACGGGAACCTCATCGGTACCGCCATGGCATCCTAACCCTGAAGGCGAGGATGCCACGGTGATGCCTTACTGCTGCCTCAACGAGCCCAGATCTGCGCCTGTTACCGGATCACGCGAGGGATCGGATTGACCACGTTGGGCGAAGGCGTCGACGGCCGCTTCTTCCAATCCCGAAAGCTCGACACTGGCATCCCCATCACCACCATCGACCGGGATCGCCCCCTTCTCGTTGGGATCGAAAACTTCCCAATGCTCGCCTCGATTCCAGGAACCCGCGTGCTCCCCTTCGCCACGGGAGGAGTTGACGAATAGCTTGTCAAAGCGCGGGTCGCCCGCCAGCTTGCCGGGCGGAAAGCTCTTATCCATCGAATAGAGCGCTTTCTCAAACGACTTCTGATGAGCGATTTCACGGGTCATCAGAAACATCAGCGCTTCACGCACGCCAACATCGTCGGTAACATTGATCAGCCGCTCGTAGACGATCTTCGCTCGCGCCTCGGCGGCAATGTTGGAGCGCAGATCGGCCGTTGGTTCTCCGATGCTGTCCACATACGCGCCACTGAAAGGCACGCCCGCCGAGTTGATCAGGGCAGGGCCCCCGCCAAAGAGAACGTGGGTGACATGACTGTCGTTACCCGCGCCGTGGAGAGCCCGGTACATTTCCGCTTGCTGGTCGATCGTCTCGGCGAGCTGACCCTTGGCCCCACGATTGAGCATGGCCACCAAAGACCCGATGACTTCCAGATGGCTCAACTCCTCCGTGGCAATATCCAGGAGTAAATCTTTCCGGCCCGGATCTTCCTCGCCGAGGGCCTGAGTGAAGTAGCGCATGGCGGCGGCCAGTTCGCCTTGAGGCCCACCAAACTGTTCGAGGAGTAAATTGGCAAGGCCAGGATTACTTTCGGAAACACGTACGGTGTATTGCAGGCGCTTATTGTGATTGAACATGGCAGCTCTCTTTCCGTTCGGGAGATGAAAGAGTTCTCCATATCATGTGCATGCCATGCACCCCTGACGTGATAGCGCCATGGACGCTGGTCGGCCCACGCTGCGCGTCATGGAAACATCGGTTGCCATGAGCGGCACGTTCACACAGCCTTTTACAGCCTCATCAAAACCAGAATTTCGTGCACGTGGAGGCTGGTAAGTGAGGCGAAGCACACCTGCGTACAGTCGTCACCCTTGCCGTGCTTTACCGCGCGGTAGACATGGCGCATTCTGGCGTATAGCGATCGATTTATTCGACGACTATTCGGTCCGTTCCTGCCAACCCACGCTCGGAGTCAGCACCATGAAAGATGATGTGAAGAAGCGCCGCAAGGCACCGCTAAACACGCCCACCCTCTTGGGTGAGAAATCTTCCCGCGAAATCAGCGGCGCGCTCAATGCTTTATTGGCCGATGTGTTCGCGCTGTACTTGAAGACGAAAAACTATCACTGGCACATGTCCGGTCCGCATTTTCGCGACTACCACCTGCTATTGGATGAGCAAAGTGTGCAGATCTTCGCCATGACCGATGACATTGCCGAGCGTGTGCGCAAGATCGGCGGCACCACGTTGCGTTCGATCGGGCATATCGCGCGCTTACAGCGCATCTCGGACAACGATGCAGATTTCGTCACCCCTCAGGATATGCTGGCTGAACTTCGCCAGGACAACGTGAAATTGCTGAGCGAGATGCGCCGCACGCATGAGCTATGCGACGACGCCGGCGACGTGGCAAGCGCTAGCGTGTTGGAGAACTGGATCGACGAAACCGAACGTCGCGCGTGGTTCCTGTTTGAAGCTGCTCGCACGCCGTAGGTCTCATAGCGCGCGTCGCTACGCCACCATCCGGTGACGCGCCGATTTCACTATTGACTTGCTGTCAAGAGATCGCCTCGCCCGCCTAGGCTGTGCGGCGCACGGGCGCGTCCTAGGCGGAGGGTCGTACAAGTCACCGGAATACCCGGATCATGTGGGATCTTCCATGCTCGTGCCGCTTCGCAAAACCCTTGCGGGCGTAGTGAGCTCTGAGTCTTACATGGATTGGATCAGGCCGCTCCGTTTAACGTGCTGCCACGCTGCATAATCGTATGGGCGGTAGCTCGTCGGATTGCCGCCGCGCGATATTGCCCCGGTGTCATCCCGGTGACGCGGCGGAAGGTTTTGCAAAAATTGGCATGCGAAGAGAAGTGGCAAATCAAGGCTACGCTCAATACCGGCTTTTTAGGGTCTTCCAGCAGCAGCTTGGCATAAGCGATACGGCGCTCGCTGATTAACCGATGCGGCGACATGCCGGTGGCGGCTTTGAAAAAACGCGCAAAATGTGATTTGCTCAGGCATGCCACTTCGGCCAAGGTTTCGACGCTAAGCGGCCGGTCGCAGTGCATGTCGATGAATTCAAGAACCCGATGCAAACGACGCTGACTGCCGGTGGTTTCACGCTGTATGACGCCGTTTTCGGAGAGGCTGCCCGTTGGCACCATTTGCGTATCGGCTCGCAAAACCGTCGCTGCGGAGCCGTCGAACTCATAGTCCCTGGCGCGATCCACGGAGTACGCCGTGCAAGCCGTATCCTCGATAAGGGGATTGGATTGAGTTGAGCTTCGGAACATGACCATTCCACGCGAGAGAACCTACGCCACAAACTAGTTCCAGGTTCAATCAGTGTCGATTCTACCCAGAGATCATTTGCTCGGCAGTAGGTTTATAGATCTCATACTTTGGTGTAATTGCTTTGCGGGAAGTGGCCGAGCCGGAGGCGGTTCGGTGCTCAATGAGCGCGGTGGCACTGTCGCGGTAATACCGCCTGTGAGGGCTTTTCGGCATGCGCAAGCGCGAACACCGCGTGATATACGGGCTCGATGCGGCAGAGGCTGATGTGGTCGATACATTGAACGGCTCCACGGCCCTGAAATGCGGCGATGGATCGCTGGTCACGATGTGATGTCCGTCACTCTTTCACAACCATTCTGTTGAAATGGGATTCAACCCAAATAATTCATGGCCGAGGGTCGGGCCAATCAGCGCGTTTTGGCAGATGGGGTGTCAGGCGATTGCTGTGGTACCTTGCGTACGTCTTGGAGCGAATAACCCATTTGCTTTACACGACTTAGTAGTGAGTCGTAGTCGGCCTGGGAAATCGTTGGAGTGCGCGCCATGATCCAGGTGTAATCACGGGCGTCCCGAGCGACGATGGTCTGGCTGTAGTCTTCTTTCAAATACGCCACGATGTATTGAGCCTTAACTGGCCAAAATAACTGGACGCCCCATACGGCATTACCGCTGCCAGCTTTCACAAAGGCTGTGGAATGGATTGTCTTCACCGGTCCGTTATACGAGCCATTATTGAAGCGGAACGCAGTATAGATATTTCCGTCAGGCTGAAGTTTATAAGTTTCAACCGCGTTGTAGGCATTCTTCTCAAAGCGCGTGGGGATGGTCGCAATCACGTACCAATCGCCCATGAAGCGGGCAAGGTCAACATGCTCGACCGGTTTAATCGGTG
>JBEVMS010000253.1:0-6045 GCA_040508515.1 Dyella sp.
AGCGCCTGCTGGCGCCCTGACGCTTCACCCTACCCGCGTGCGGCGCTGGCAAGCGCATTAAAAGAACGCCAAGGAAGGCGTGCAGCCACCTCCATCGCGGGTCCGGCTCGCAACCGCGCGGTCGGCTCGACGATGGTCGGGCCAGGTCGGCGACGCTTGCTCAATCGGCCTGGACTTGCTCACATGCCTTACCGGCGCCGACAGCCATCATCCGCGCCAGCTACCGCGCGATGCGCCACACCCAGCGAGCCTATTGCCCGATGATTTTGAGCCTGTTGACCTTCATCGCGATCATGCTGCACCTGGCCGGCATCGTCGTGGCGATGCATGCCGTGATGCATACGCGCACGCCGCAAGGCGCGTTCGCCTGGACGCTGGGGTTGGTGCTGCTGCCGTACATCACGTTGTTCCTGTACCTGTTCCTTGGACGCAGCCATTTTTACGGCTATATCGACCGCCACCGGTTGTACCGGCTGCGCCTGAGCGAACCACACAGCCTCTACAACTGGCCGCAGCGGCACGACTACCTGCGACGCCACCCGGCCGATCCCAGTGGGCGACGCTACGCCGCCATTGGCAAGATGCTGGGCCTGCAATTCCATGGCGGTCACCGCCTGCGCCTGTTGATCGACGGCGAGGCGGCGTTCACGGCGATCTTCGAGGCGATTGCCAGCGCCGAGCATTACGTGCTGGTGCAGTTTTTCATCTTTCACGACGACGGGCTGGGGCGGCGCATGCAGCAGGCGCTGCTGGCGCGCGCCGCCGCAGGGGTCACGGTGTGCGTGCTGTACGACGGCATCGGCAGCCACGATCTGCCGGCCAGCTATGTGCAGACGCTGCGCCAGGGCGGCGTGCACATCCACGCCTTCGCGACGCGCCGCTTCAACAATCGCTTCCAGCTCAATTTCCGCAACCATCGCAAGATCGTGGTGGTCGATGGTTGGCGCGGCTTCGTCGGTGGGCTCAACGTGGGCGATGAATACCTCGGTGCCAAACCGCCGCTGTCACCCTGGCGCGATACGCAGATGGAATTGCAGGGCCCGGCGGTGGCCGATCTGCAACGCAGCTTCGGCGAGGATTGGTACTTCGTCACCAACGAGCTGCCACCCTTCCTGCCGCCGCGCGAATCGGACGGCAGCGCCAGCACGTTGATCGCCGCTACCGGACCTGCCGATCCGCGCGAGAGCTGTTCGCTGCTGTTCGTCGCCGCGATCCACGCCGCCCGGCGGCGGCTGTGGATCAGCACGCCCTATTTCGTGCCCGACCCAGCGGTCAGTGCCGCGCTGCAGTTGGCAGTGCTCAGGGGGGTGGATGTACGCGTGCTGATCCCGGCCCGGCCCGACCATTACACCGTATTCACCGCATCCACCTTGTACGCGTACGAGGCGGTGCGCGCTGGTTTGCAGATGTACCGCTACCAACCCGGCTTCGTGCATCAAAAAGTGATGCTGATCGACGACGACACCAGCATGATCGGCAGCATGAATCTGGACAATCGATCGCTGCGGCTTAACTTCGAGGTGTCGGCGCTGAACATCGACGTTGAGTTCGCCCGGCAGGTCGAGCAGATGCTGCTGACCGATTTCGCCAACGCGGTGGAATTGGCCGCCGGCGACTATCGCGCGGCCAGCTACGGGCAGCGCCTGGCCATGCATGTGGCGCGCTTGTTCGATCCGGTGCTGTAAGGCGCGCCCTGCGACGGGCATTTGACTCAGCGGATCAATGCACGCGCTGGCCAAAACGCAGGTAGAGACCGCCGGTCAGCGCCACGGCCACCAGCGACAAACCCGCGGCGATGGCGAACATCGGTTCATAACTGCCGCCCGCCGCGATCCAGCCGCCAAGCGGTCCGGTCACTCCCAGCGCCACGTCGATGAATACCGAATAGGCGGCCAAAGCGGCGCCCCGATTATTCATGCTGACCCGCTCCACCGCCTCCACACCCAACGCCGGAAACACCAGCGAGAAGCCGATGCCGGCCAACGCCGCGCCCAGCATCGCCACGCCCACCGTCGGGGCCAGCGCCAACACCGCCAGGCCCACCGCTTCGAAAAGGAATGAAACCAGCGCCACTCGATAACCGCCAAAGCGCGAAATAAAGCCACCGAACACCAATCGAATACCGACGAAGCACACGCCGAACAGACTCAAGGTGAGCGCCGCGCCCTGCCACTGCACGCTGGCGTAGTAGAGCGTGATGAAAGTGGCGATCACGCCAAAACCGACCGATCCCAGCGCCAGCCCGATGCCGTGCGGCGTCACCCGTAAAAACACATTGCGCATCGGCATGCGCTCGCCCGCTACCACCAGCACGCCAGCACGACGGGCCGCCAGCAACAGCGCCAGCACCATCAACGCCATGCCGCCGAGACCGATCGTCAGAAAACCGAAATGACGCGTCATCAGCACGCCCAGCGGCGCGCCGACCGCCAGCGCGCCGTAGGTGGCGATGCCGTTCCATGAAATCACCTTGCCGGTATGCGCCGCGCCGACCCGGCCGATGCCCCACATGATGCAGGCCGTGCCCACGCAACTCTCGCCCACGCCCAGGGCCAAGCGCCCCAGCAGCAGGCTGCCCATCGACCACCAGGCCCGGTCCGCCAACAAGCCCGCCAGCACCATCAGCAACGCGCTGACCATGCAGGCGACCATGCCGACCAGCGCCGTATGCTTGGGGCCAGCGGTATCCGCGCTGCGCCCGGCAAAGCCGCGACTGAGTAAAGTGGCCACGTACTGGGCACTGATCACCAGCCCGGCAAGCACCGCGCTCAAGCCCAGATCGTCGTGCACGAAAGGCGGCAGCACGGCCAATTGCAGGCCGATCACCAGGTAAGCCAGGAAGGTATAAAACACCACCTGGACAATTTTCCAGGTGACTTGCGACCCTTCGGCCGCCGTGGAAGGGTTAGCGCTCATCGACATGCTGCACTGCATCAAAATGATGAAGGATAGCGCCTATCCCCAGACGCTGCGCGCGCTGCGACCTCATCGCCGCCGTGCAGGCCAGCGGTTGCGCCAGTCGCCTCCGAAAATCGCCCAGCCCAGATAGACCCCAACCACGGCGCCGACAAATTCGCTGAAGACCCGCGTACCGATGCCATCCGGATCGTGCACCTTGGCCAACTTGGCTTGCAGCAGTTGCAACGATTCCAGCGGCGCGAAATTGAAATAGACCAGATCCCACAAATCCGCCGCGCCGCCCAGCAGCATCGCCAACAAAAAGCTCCAGGCGACCATCGCACCCAATCCCCAGCCCTGCTTGCGCCCCGCCCAGTAGATCAGCCCGAAGGCGACAAACGCGATACCCAGGGCGATCGCCCCGGCCTGCAGTCCGCCGACGAAGCCATAACTCATCCAGGATTTGTCGAAATACATAGCGATTGTCGTCCACCGGTCGGGTCGCCCATTATGACCATTTGGGGCAGGATCGCTGCGCGCCCGGATAAAGGAAAGCGCGCCGTAGCGCGCCTTCCTTGAACCTCGACCCGCTAGCGATCAGCCGCCGTTGAGCACCATGTCGGTGATCACGCCGGTAGTGATCGCCACCAGCAGCAGGTTATTGTTGTCGTCGCGTACCCAGTGGTAGCCACGTGGCGGCGCACGCAGATGACGCGCGCGGTAATCGTTCACCACCACGACGCGGCCATGATAGTGGTCACTCATCCTCTCCCCGCGCGCCCAGTGGTGCGGCTGCGGACCGGGGCGACCGTGATCGCCACCGCGGTGGTCGTCACCATGATAATCCTGGCCGACATCGTAGGCTGACGCCACCGAAACCATCGCCGAAGCTGCGAACAAGGCACCGGCGAACACGAAATGCAATCGATGTTTCATTGATAAACTCTCCTGATGGGCGCTGCGCTTAAGGCTGCGCAAGACTGCCTGGGTGGCCATGAACGCCAACTGTTCGATACGACGCAATCTCGCATCATCCAGCCCGGCGCCCGCCGATATCGACGCGTGATGCTAGGAACACCGGTGCCGCGCACGCCATAACGCAATAATTTACGGATCGCGACCATGCCCTTACCCGACCCGCGCTGCGCACTTTTGCTGATCGATCTGCAACCGGACTTCATGCCTGGTGGCGCGCTGGCCTGCGATCAGGGCGACACGATCTTGCCGGGCATCGATCGACTGCTGCGTAGCCGGCGTTTTGCCCATGTGGCGGCCACGCAGGATTGGCACCCCGCCGGACACGTCTCTTTCGCCAGCAGCCACGCCGAGCGCGCGCCGTTCGAAACCATCGCGTTGTATGGACATCCACAAACGCTGTGGCCGGACCACTGCGTGCAAAACACCGCCGGTGCGCAGTTGCATCCGGCAATCGATTGGCGCCATGCCGATGTGGTCGTGCGCAAGGGCGGCGATGCGCACGTGGATTCGTACAGCGGCTTTCGCGAGAACCACGGTCCGCACGGCAGCCGCCCGCGCACCGGCTTGGCCGGCTGGTTGCGCGAGCGCGGCGTGGAGGAAGTTTTTATCTGCGGCTTGGCGCGCGATGTGTGCGTGTTATGGACTGCCCAGGATGCGGTGGATGCGGGATTTCGCGCCCATGTGCTGTGGGATCTGACTCGCCCGGTCACCCCCGCCAGCGATCCGGCCACCCGCGCGGCACTAGCGCGCGGCGGCATCGGGTTGATCGAGGGCGCGTGCTACTGATCGAGCGTGGGCGTGTTCTGCAGCACGCGGCCGTCGGTGGTGAACTCCAACTGGCTGCGCCGTGCCTGCCGCAGTTGTGTGGCAAGCGGAGTGGCCACCTCCAGCTTATGCGCCATCGCTGCCAGCGCGATCGGCGCAGCGCCCTGTCGGCGCTTGGCCAAATGAAAGCGCTGATAGTTGTAACGCGACCACAGCAAGGCGATCAGGGTGGTCACCAATCCGATTATCAGCACCACCAGCAAATCGACCCAGCCACCGCTGTGGCGATGCATGATCAACTCGACATACGTGGCGCGTGCGCCGAACGACCACGCCACCAGGGTGATCAGTGGCAGCCACAAGGAAAACCAGGCCATCCAGGCAAGCAGGGTCAGTAGCGTGAACAGCGTGCGCCGCCCGGTACCTTGGCCTCGCGGATGATCGATCAACAGCGCTTCGGCTTTCATCGCACCCCCCGATCCGGGCTGACCCACACCGCGCGCGTGCCGCGTCGTTTGAGCAAGGTCTTGGGCAACGCCACCACCGACGTCAAGGTGCTCAGCATCCAGTACACCAACGGATACCAGATCATCCAATAGTAGTTACGCCCCACCCGCGTCTCGTAGCGCCGGTCGATCACGATGCTGATACCAAATTGCAGCAAGCAGACCAGCCCCAGCACGACGCCATGCCATTGCGGCAGCAGTGTGGACACGTACCACGGCGGCGGCAGACTGATCACTTTGCCCAGCCCCCACAGGATGAAAATGCCCAGCATCACGTAGGCCCAGACCAGGCTCAGTACGTACTCCACGGCTACCAGCCACTTGCGCCGCATCCGCCAGTGCAGCAGCTTGGGCAGATAGCGCAACATCACTTCCACGCCACCCTGCGCCCAGCGCAAGCGCTGTCGCCACAGGCCCTTGAGCGTTTCGGGCATCAAGATCCAGCACAACGCGTTGGGTTCGTAGCGGATGTCCCAATGGCGCATCTGCAAACGCCAACTGATGTCGATGTCCTCGGTCACCATGTCGGTGCTCCAGTAACCGACATCGTGCAACGCGCTTTTGCGGAAGCAGGCGATCACGCCGGACACCGTGAAGATGCGCCCGTAGACGCGCTGCGCCCGCTTGATCAAACCGATGATCGACGAGAACTCGCCCACTTGCAGCTTGCCCAGCAGGGTCGAGCGGTTGCGAATGCGCGGATTGCCGGTGACCGCGCCCACGCGCGGTCCATCAATCAAATGGCTCACCATCCAGTGGGTGGCGTATTCGTCCAGCAGCGCATCGCCATCCACGCACACCAGAAACTCGCCGTGCGCAGCCAGCGCCGCCATCCGCAGCCCCATCGCCTTACCCTGATTGCTGCCGAAGTGGATCACTCGCAACCGTGGAAACTCCT
>JBEVMS010000269.1:0-5563 GCA_040508515.1 Dyella sp.
AAGGACCGATCGCGCGCAAGCCCGCCGCGCTGACTTCCTGCACGGTGATCTGCTTGAGAAAACTGGCCACCGACACGCCGCTGTAGCTGCGCGCGTAGCCGTAGGTGGGCAGCACATGATTGGAGCCGCTGCAATAATCGCCGACCGATTCAGGCGTCCAGGCGCCCAAAAATACCGAGCCGGCGCTTTCGACGTCATCGAGCAAACTGCGCGGGTCGTCTACTTGCAAAATCAGATGCTCGGGCGCATAGCGGTTGCTGACTTCTATCGCCTGCGCTAGCGAAGCGACCTTGATCAATCGGCTCTGACTGAGCGCCTGCATCGCGATATTTCCGCGCGGCAGCTCGGCGCATTGGCGCGCGACTTCCGCGGCGGCACGGTCGAGCAAGTCATCCGATGGGCTGAGCAAGATCACCTGCGAGTCCTGGCCGTGTTCGGCCTGCGACAGCAGATCGGCGGCGACGAAGCTCGGGTCGGCCTCGGCGTCGGCGATCACCAGCACTTCGGACGGGCCGGCCGGCATGTCGATCGCCGCGCCATCGGGATCGCCGGACACTTGCAGCTTGGCCTCGGTCACCCAGCTATTGCCCGGCCCGAACAACTTGTCGCACTTGGGCACCGACGCGGTGCCGTAAGCCATCGCGGCGATCGCCTGCGCGCCGCCGAGCTTGAACACCTTGTGCACGCCGGTGAGCTTGGCCGCGTAGAGCACCGCTTCGTCGCAGCGGCCATCGGCGCGCGCCGGCGAACACAGCACCACCTCGCGACAGCCAGCCAGCATCGCCGGCACGCCTAGCATCAAGGCGGTCGAGGGCAACGGTGCGCTGCCGGCAGGCACGTACAAGCCGACGCGATTAATCGGTCGCAGCATGCGCTCGACCCGCACACCTGGCGCGGTTTCCACGCTGACCGGCGTCGGCGTGGAGGCGTGATGGAACACGGCGATCCGCGCGACGGCCTCTTCGATCGCTGCTTTCAACGGCGCGCTCAGGCTCGCCTCGGCGGTGGCGAACTCGGCCGCATCTACTTCGATCGCCTGCAACGCGCAGCGGTCGAACTTGGCGCTGAGTTCGCGCAAGCTGGCGTCACCGCCCGCGCGCACCTGCGCGATGATCTGCTCCACGCCCTGGCGCAAGGTCTCGGCGCGGGCCTGCGCCGGGCGTGCCAATGCCTGCTGACGGGCGGTTTCATCGAGGGTGTTCCAATCCAAACGGTTCATCGCCTCACACCACTCAAGCCAACATTTTTTCGACCGGCAGCACGAACATTTCGCGCGCGCCGGCTTTCTTGATTTCTTCCAACTGCCGCCAGCTAACTTCGCCGGCGCACAACGCCTGCAACATCAACTGATCGGGCTGGCCGGCCACCGGCAGCAAGGTCGGCTGCGGTCCGCCAGGCAAGAGACGGGTAATCGCCTCCAGCGTATGGCGCGAGGTTTGCAACAGCAGCAGGCGCGATTCGCGCACCTGGATCACGCCATCCAGTCGCTTCAGCAGCAGCTCCAGCATGTCGCCGCGCTCGTCGGCTGGCAGCGTCAGTGGTCCGGCCAACACCGCCTCGCTTTCCAGCAGCACGTCGGCTTCGCGCAATTGGTTGGCGACCAGCGTGCCACCGCTTTGCACCAGATCGCAGATGGCGTCGGCGGTGCCCAGGCGCGGGGCGATCTCCACCGAACCGGCCAACGTCACTACGTTCGCGGCCACGCCCTGCACGCGCAGCCACTCGCCCAACAGGCCCGGGTACGACGTGGCGATGCTTAAGCCAGCGAGCTGCGCCGGCGCTTGATAATCCAACTCCTGCGGCACCGCGATCGACAACCGGCAACGGCCAAAACCCAACGCGCGCAGCTCGTCCAGCGGCGCGGCATCGCGACCGGCGGTGTGCTGGTATTCGTTGAGCACGTTGCGTCCGACGATGCCCAGATCGCACACACCCTGCGCGATCAGCGAAGGAATGTCGTCGTCGCGCACCAGCAGCAGATCGACCGGTTCGCCTTCGCCAAAGCAGAACAACTTGTCGCGACTTTGCCGAAAAGTCAGTCCGCAACGAGTCAGCAAATCCTGCGCCGGCTCGGTCAGACGGCCGGATTTCTGCATCGCAATGCGGAGGCGATCGCGGTTTTTCATGCCTTGCTTCCTCGTGCTTTCTTCTGCACCGACGGTCGCCGGCGCGCTGCGGCGGCCAGGTAGCCGCCGCTGCCTTGATTGAGATAACGCGCGACCCGCCCGATGGTAGTGATGCTGACCGCGGTGCGTTCGTGGATTTCGCGATAGGACACGCCGTCAAGCAGGTATGGCACCACCCGCCAGCGGTCGACCAGCACTTCCAATTCGGCGGGCGTGCACAGGTCATGCAGAAAAGCCTGCATTTCCTCGTCACCCTTCAAGGAGCGCAAAGCCTGGCAAAGGCTGAGCTCAGCCGACTCCGACGGCGTTTCGGGATCCAACGATCGACGCTTCATAATGTACTAACGCATTAACACAGTGGATCGCATTGTACGCAGCCAGGCCACAGCTCACAACCCAGGCGCGAAAACGCCGTTCATCTGTGGTGGACCGCCAGCCCGAGTGCGTATGTGCCTAACAATCTTGTGGCAACGCTCATCGCCGCCGCTTATCGCCGCAGCGCATGGACTGTCCCACCGGCGGCGACCATGTGCGACGCGCACGGACGGATGATCACGCCAGCCTCCGCAGCGCAAACGCCAGATCGGCATAGCGGACGCGTCCGTGCTGGCCGGCCAGATGGACTCCCATTAAGCGAACCAGCCACGCATGCCGGCGCAAAATCGCCCGCGCCTACGCCTCAGAGCAACCGGAGCTGCCGTACCCATTCAGCGTCCAGGCGTACCTCGCCCTTCATCGCGCGACTGATGCGCAGGAAGAACGCCGATGAAACGGCACCACATCAAGGACGCCACTGGCACAGGCGCGTCAGTGACACGCGCCTCAGAACAACTGGCGCTGCTGCACCAGTTCGGTGACCACGCGTACATCGCCATCCATCGCGCGATCGCGATGCATGAACGTGATCCGTTTGCGCAGGCGTTCGTGCGCCGACTTCACCGCGCTGCCGGCATGGAAGTCGCCCACCTCAGCCAGCGCCGCCATCAACTGCTGCACCTCGGCGACGAATTGCGCGTAGTGCGGATGATCCTCGCGCGGTGCATTGGCGACCTTGGCTGCCAATGCCTTCCAATCGCCACGCGCCGCCAGCCGACGCGCCGCGTTGAGCATGGCATGGCGATAATCCAGTGCCTGCGCGGCCGTATAGACTTCCAAAGCCAACACGTGGCCAAGATCCTCCATCATCTCCAGCACGTGACGGGCCTCGTTGGCACCCATCGAAACATGATCCTCCGCATTGGCGCTGGTCGGCACCGAATAGACGCTGGCGGGATGCGCGCGCGTGGCCAGGTCGTTGACCAGCGCGGCGGCGGTGTATTGCACGATCATGAAGCCTGAATCCGTGCCGTCCTCGTTGCCGGTCAGGAACGCTGGCAGGCCGTCGTTGGTGGCCGGATCGACCAGCTTGTTGAGGCGCCGCTCGGAAATCGAAGCCAGCACGGGAATGGCCGCCTTGACGTAGCTCATCGCCAGCGCCAGCGGCATGCCGTGGAAATGCCCAGCGGAGATCACCTGCTCCTCGATGAACTGCGCATCGTCGGCATCGGGAAAAATCAGCGGGTTGTCGGTCACCGCGTTCAACTCAATGTCGAACACGCGGCAGGCCTGTGCCCAGGCGTCGCGCACCGCGCCATGCACTTGCGGCATGCAGCGCAGACTGTAGGCATCTTGCGGCTGATGCTTTTTGCCGCCCTTAAACGGCAGGAAGCGCGCATAGAACGCCTCGCGCCCATGACGCTGGCCGGCCGGCACCCAATCCCAGCTGATATCGAACGACAGCGCCTGATCCTGCGGCTCGCTCCAAGCTTCGGCGCTCCACGGCTTGAAGCGCGGCACCAGGTGGTAAGGAATATCGACCAGGGTGGACCCGACCAGATGCGCGCGCACGCGTGCAGCCACCTCGACCTGGCCCGGATGCGGACGCAGCGCGTGAACTTCGGGACGCAGTGCGCCGGAGCGGCCGGCGAACGCATCCAGCGTCATCGCGGCGGCCAGGTCGGCGGTATCGAGCAGGTATTCCAGCGTATCCAGCGCCAGCGCGCCGGTGGCCAGCATCTGCGCGGTGCCATTGTTGAGCGCCAACCCTTCTTTAAAAGACAACCGGATCGGCGCGAGACCCGCGCGCTTGAGCGCCTCGGCGCCGGCGATCCGCTCGCCCTGATAGAACGCCTCCCCGCCACCTAACAACACAATCGCCAGATGCGATAGCGGCGCCAGGTCGCCACTGGCGCCGACCGAACCCTTCTCCGGCACCACTGGCACGATGCCTGCGTTGAGCATCGCGGTGAGCGCCTCCAGCGTCTCCACCCGAATGCCCGAATGCCCGCGCATCAAGGTATTGATGCGGATCACCAGCATCGCGCGCACCACCTCGGCCGCGAACGGCTTGCCCACGCACACCGCGTGCGTGGTGATCAGGTTTTCTTGCAGCTCTTCCAGCAACGTACCCTGCGACGCGTCCGAATGCCCACCGGGAAGTTCCTCACGCAGGCGGTGAGCGCCCAGGAGCTTGTCCGCGTTGCTGCCAAAGCCGGTGGTGACGCCGTAGATCGGCTCGCCGCAATCGACTTTCTCAGCCAGAAAATCAGCCGCGCAGCGCACCCTCGCCAACCCGGCCGAGTCGAGTGCTACCAAGGCGCCACCACGCGCTACCGCCACCAGTTGGGCACGCGTCAACTGCAAGCCATCGAGAAGCACGGTACGCTCGGTCATGCGATTTCACTCATCGGTCAGGCGGGCGCACCGACTTCGGCGGCGGCGCCACGCGAATGGAAAAACGGCGGACCTCATGCCCGCCGTTGGATTTTTTCAGGTGGGTGGCGATGCCAATCAACGTTCGATTTCAGCCTGTGCCAATTCGACTCGCAAGGTCTTGATCAACTCGCTGCGCGCCACTTCGAACTGATCCTCGCGACGCAAATCTTTCACCGTCACCACGCCCTTGGCCAGCTCGTCCTCGCCCAGCACGATCACGAAACGGATGCCCGCGCGATCGGCGTACTTGAACTGCTTGCCGAGCTTGCCACCCTCCAGCACTACTTCGGTGGCGATACCGGCACCGCGTAGCTCGCCGGCCAGCGCCAAATAAGCCGGCATCTGCGCCGCATCCATCTGGGTCACCAGCACATCGACCGTGCTGGTCGCGGTGTTGATCAAGCCGGCGTCGCGCAACTGCCAGTACAAGCGGGTCAGTCCGATGGAAATACCCACGCCCGGCAGATGCGACTTGGTGTACTGCCCGGCCAGATTCTCGTAACGCCCGCCGGAGCAGATCGAGCCAATCTGCGGATGATCGTTGAGCGTGGTCTCGTAGACCGTGCCGGTGTAGTAATCCAGCCCGCGCATGATCGAAAGATTGAGCATGAAATGCGTCTCGGGCACGCCGAAATCGCGGATCAGACGCAGCACTTCTTTCAGTTCGGCGCGGCCCTGCTCCA
>JBEVMS010000329.1:0-5690 GCA_040508515.1 Dyella sp.
CTTACCTGGCGCGAAGCCTAAGCCGCTCTTGCTATTTTTAATATTCAATAATTTTTTTGAAGATCATAAGCAGAGCCCTATGGGTAACCTTATAGTTGGTCTGCGGCATGCGTATCGAGGTGCGCGGCACTCGCGCTAACGAGCAAATCGGCGCATCTTCTTTCGTATCGCCGGCAATTAATTGCGATTGAGCGCCAATCGTGTCGCGCGCCTGCTGCTTCATAATGGCGTGGCTTGGCCATTCATTACGCTGTGTTGCTTGGCGTACGGGTTTGACTCGCTGAGCAGACGGCGAGCGTTTCCCGAATCAGATCAGAAAAGGCGTTTGATTTATTCACGCCAATAAGCTGCGCGCAACACGCGCTCGCGTGATTCCCACCGTGGCGGGGCCGCGACCGGCAGCATCAACTCAATCGCTCCGCTGTCGGCGGTATTTAACCATGCTATGCCGGCCTCTCGATAACGTGCCAATACCTGCGCATGCGGATGACCGAAGCGGTTGCGCCAGCCGGCCGAGATCAAGGCCAGCCTAGGCTGCGCCACTGCCAGCAGTGCCGGCGAGGATGAACTGCGGCTGCCATGATGGGGGGCCACCAAAACCAACGGCGGGCCGGCTGGCAAGACGTGTGCAACCAACGGCTCCACCCGTGCCGTGATGTCGCCGGTCAACAGCACGCGCCCACCCGCCGTCTGCACCAGCAGCACGCAGGATCGATCGTTCCCCTGCCCCGTTGCGTCGCCGGGATACAACACGGAGAACCGCACGCCGTCCCACTGCCAGCGTTGACCCGCATGACATGCCTGCATCGGCAAATTCATGCGCGTCGGCTCGCCCGCATAGCGCAGTGCGGATGGATAGGCGTTGGCTACCGCTGCCGCACCGCCGGCATGGTCGTTGTCGGCATGGCTGATCATCAACATATCCAGCCGCTCCACGCCCAGAGCGTGAAGTGCCGGCAGCACCACCGCCTCGCCCAGATCAAAACCCGAGCGATAGCGCGCGCCAGCGTCGTACAGCATCGCGTGATGGCGCGTGCGTAACAACACCGACAGCCCTTGTCCGACATCCAGTACATACACCTGAGCCGCACCCATCGGTAGTGGCGCCTGGATCGGCCAGAGCAACGGCAGGAACAGCAGCAAGCCCAAGGCGCGCAGCGGCATGCCGCGTGGTATGAACAGCCATAACGCGCCGATCGTCGCCAGCAGCAAGGTGCCCACCCGTGGCTCAGGAAGATACCAATGAGCACCCGGCCAGTGCGCCATTCGCTCAAGCAACCACCACTGCCCATGCGCCACTTTGGCGGCCAGCCACCATGCCGGCCCGGACAGCATGGGGGTCAGCAACCAGCAGACTATGCCGAACAGGGCCAGCGGTACGATCAGGAAACTCACCACCGGCACCGCCAGCAAATTGGACAGGCCGCCGACCAGCGAGGCCTGACCAAAAAACCACACGGTCAAGGGCAAAAGCGAACACGTCATCAGCAACTGTCCGGCCGTCAACTCGCGTAGAAAGCCAAGCCAGCCGTGACCACGCACGCTCAGGCAGAGCATCAGAAAACTGACGCCGACGAACGACAGCCAGAAGCCAGCCGAAAGCACGGCCAACGGATCGGCCAGCAGGATCGCCAGCAGCGCCAACGCCAAGGATTGGGTCCCACCGCTGGCTCGCCGTTGGCAGCGCGCCAGCGCCACCACGGCGATCATCAGCAAGGTACGCACCGTAGGCAATCCCATCCCGGCCAGCGCCCCGTAACCGAGCGCGACTAGCGCCGCGGCCACCGCTTGCGCCGGCGGACGCGGCAGGCGCAAGGCCAAACGCGGGCACGCCAGGTAGAGCATCCAGGCCAGACCCACGCCGAACATCGCCGCCACACCCACGTGAAAGCCCGAGATCGAGATCAGATGCGGTATGCCGTTAGCGCGCGCTACTTCCCAATCGTCTTGATTCAGACCGCGGGTATCGCCGACCGCGAATGCCTTGAGCAAGGCCGCGTCGTGCGGATCGCTCACGCGTGCATCGATGGCCTGGGCGATCCGGTCGCGCAGGCCATCGACGCACCCTAACCGTCGACCCAAGGGCTGATTGAGCGGTCCTTCGCGCACATATCCAGTGGCGTCGATGCCACGCTCCAACGCCGAGCGCTCGCTGTCGAAGCCACCGGGATTGATCAGCCCGCGTGGACGCTTGAGCTTAAGCAACAACCGCCAGCGACTGCACGGTGCCAAGTGCGCGGGTGCATCGCCATACCAGACCAACTTTGCCTGTCCACGCCAGTCGATCGGTCGACCGTCCATACTGGCATGCGCGATCTGGAAGCTCAGTCGCACACCGTCGCTATCGCGACGCGGCAGGTCGCTTAGCGTGCCCTCGACCAGCATATCGGCGCCTTCAAGCGCGCGTGGCAGGCGCGCGTCTAGGGCCAGGGAGCCGCGCCAGATCGCCCACGCCGCGCCCAGAAGAAACAGCGCCGCCCAGCGCGCTGGTCGCCACCGGCGCGCTCCCCACCCCAGCAGCACGATCGGTCCGGCCATCCACCACCAGGGCGGCAAACGCGTCAACGCTTGCACAGCCAGCACGCCAGACAGCAGCGCCAACGCCGTCGCCCCTGCCGTCACCGAACCGGCTCGCTCCATGCCCTCTCCCTGCGTCCTTGCAGGCTTTGAGCCTAGCTGGAATGCGCAGGATCAAGGGCGCGATGCGCTGTAGGCGCAGGCCCTCTCTCGCGCCAGTGGAATGCCCAACCAGACCACACACTGACTGGGCCAGCGCACGGCAAGCGTGCAAGTCATCACGGATGCCGCCAAGCCATTACGGCTTCGACTTCGCGCAGCGACAGCGGCTATGCCTTGACGCCGTGTGTCTAGCTACGCGGCTGCTCGTTGATCACGCCGCCGGTGAGCTCCAGCGTGCGGTCCATCTTGGCCGCCAGGCGGGTGTCGTGGGTGACCAGGATGAAGCTGGTGCCGATCTCGCGGTTGAGCTCCAGCATCAACTCGTAGATATGCGCCGAGTTGGCCTCGTCCAGATTGCCGGTGGGCTCGTCGCCCAGCACCACCGCCGGCTTGGTCACCAACGCGCGCGCCACCGCGCAGCGCTGGCGCTCGCCACCGGAAAGCTCCGACGGCTTGTGCCCGATGCGCTGCCCCAGTCCGACCCGCCGCAACAGCGCGTCGGCCTGACGGCTGGCCTCGGCGATGCTCACGCCGCGAATCAGCAGCGGCATGCAGACGTTTTCCAGCGCGGTAAATTCGGGCAGCAGATGATGGAACTGGTAGATAAAGCCCATCGAGCGATTGCGCACGCGACCGCGCTCGGCGTCGGAGAGCTTGGAGAGCAGCTTGCCTTCCACTTCCACTTCGCCGGCAGTCAGCGTGTCCAGCCCACCGATGATATGTAGCAACGTGCTTTTGCCCGAACCCGACGCGCCGACGATCGCCATCGTCTGGCCGCGCTTCAATTCGAAGCTGACGTCGGACAGCACGTCGGTATGCAGGTCGCCTTCCACGTAGGACTTGGCGATGTGGCGGGCGCTCAGCACCACCTCGGAGGAAGAAACGGTCATCGGCTTACTCATAACGCAGCGCCTGCGCCGGCTGCACACGCGAGGCGCGCCAGGCCGGGTACAAGGTGGCCAGCAGCGAGAACAAAAAGGTGATCAGCGTGACCCACGTGACGTCGTGCCAATCCAACTTGCTCGGCACGCTGCTGATGTAATAGACGTCCGGCGACAGGAATTGCACGTGGAAGACGTCCTGAATCGCGTTGACCAGGGTCGGCAGCTGCCACGACAGCAGCGAGCCGAAGCCCACCCCGAAGCCGATGCCGACCACGCCCACCAGCACGCCCTGCACCATGAACATGCCCATGATGCTGCGCGGCGTGGAGCCCAACGTGCGCAGGATCGCGATATCGGCCTGCTTCTCGGTGACCAGCATCATCAACATCGAGATCAGATTGATCACCGCCACCAGAATGATCAGCGAGAGGATGATGAACATCACCTTCTTCTCCATCGAAATGGCGGAGAAGAAATTGGCATTGGTATCCATCCAGGTCTGAATGCGGTAGACCTGCCCCAGCGAACCGGCCAACTCGCGCGCCACCGGGCCGGCGTTCCAGAGATCGTCCAGGCTCAGTCGGATGCCGGTGGGATTTTCCATGCGGCCGAGCTTTTCGGCGTCGCCCATATTGATCAGCGCCAGCCCCGCGTCGTACTCCTGCATGCCGAGGGTGAAGATGCCGCTGACGTGGAAGCCGCGCACCAGCGGAATGGTGCCGGTGATCGGCGTGCTGCTCAGGGTCGGCACCACCATCGTGACGGTATCGCCCACGTCCACGCCAAGTTGCAACGCCAGCTCGCTACCGAGCACGATGTTCCAGCCGCGCGGCGTCAGTTGATCCAGGCTGCCCCGGACCATATGCGCGTTGAATTTGGAAACCTTGGGCTCCAGCGTCGGCTCGATTCCGCGCACCTGCGCACCGGTCGAGCCGCGCGGCCCTTGCAGAAAACTTTGCAGGTCCACGTAGGGTGCCGCGCCGCGCACGTGCGGGTTGGCCTTGGCGATCTCGATCGCCCGCTGCCAGTCGCTGACGCCCTCGCCTTCGATGCCCGACACGGTAGCGTCGGAAACCGCGCCCAGAATGCGCGAGCGCAGCTCGTAGTCGAAACCGTTCATCACCGACATCACCGTGATCAAGGCGGTCACGCTGACCGCGATGCAGACGATCGACACGGTCGAGATGAAGGAAATGAACTGGCTGCGTCGTTTGGCGCGCGTGTAGCGCAGGCCGATGAAAAGCTCTAGCGGTCGGAACATGGCAACCTGATGTGTGAGTAAGCCGAAAGCTGGCCGTTGAAGCTTCCTGAGACTGCCCAGGCAACCGGTGGGACCGCGCCGCGCCGGCAGAGTGCCGCAAGCGCACGGCGTCGGCAAGCGAGTCGTCGTCGCAATAGTCTACAGTGCGGCCGGGCGTTCGCTCGCGTTACCGCCGGCCAGGCGCATACGCAGGCGGCGTCGGCTATCCGAATCGAGATTGTCCGGCCCCAGCAGTACGCCGTGTCGCCCGCGGTCGGCCACCGCCAGCCACAGCACGATGTACTCACCCAACACGCGCGAGGACAGCAGCCGCGCCGGCAAGTCGTCGCCATGGGTCAAATGCAGCTGCCACTGACTATCGCCACTCAAGGCCAACGCCCGCAGCGGCAAGCGTGCGTCCAGCGCACGTTGACCAAACCAGGCTGCCAGCACCGCCAGCGCCAGGGCGCTTTGCAGCCACAGCGCCAATCCGCTCAACGCGATGGCGATCCAGGCCAGCGCCAGGATCAGGTTCAGCGCCGCGGCCAGGTGCCGCGACGGCCGATATTCAAAGCCGATGGCGGGTGCGGATGACATCGATGATCGTCTGCCAATCGGCGCGCGCCGGCTGGGCGTGCCCCATCACCCAATCCCACAGGTCCGGGTCCTGGACATCCAGCAACGCATCGAACGCCGCGCGTGTGGATTCATCGGCACCGGCGTAATGCTCGTCCAACCAGCCACCGAACAGTGCATCGAGTTCACGGGTGCCACGGCGCGCACGCCAGCGCAGGCGTTTGAGGCGAGGATCGTCGGGGAGCGGGTCGGCGGACATAGGGCAAGTCTACTCAATATCGAGCGCCAAGCTCAGAAACGCATCGGGCCGC
>JBEVMS010000332.1:0-5298 GCA_040508515.1 Dyella sp.
CGGAGAAAGCGTCGCGGGTGAGGTTTTCCGGCGCCTCTTCGGTGCACACCACGTTGTCCTCGATGCGGATGCCGCCGTACTGGCGAAAGCGTTCCACCTTGGCCCAATCGACGTCCGCGGCCTCCGGTTTGGCACGCAGTTCCTCCAGCAGCATGTCGATGAAGTACAGGCCTGGTTCGATGGTCACCACCATGCCCGGTTCGAGTACGCGGGTCATGCGCAAGTACGGGTGACCGGGCGGACGCGCAAGGGTGCCGCCGTGCTCGTTGGCCTGAAAGCCAGCCACGTCGTGCACCTGCAAGCCCAGCGGATGTCCCAGGCCATGCGGGAAAAACACCGCGCTGAGGCCCGATTCCACCGCGCTCTCGGCACTCATTCGGATGAAACCCTGCGTGCGCAGGATGCCGGCTAGCTCGTGGTGGGCGTGGATATGCAGCTGGGGATAACTTTGTCCGGCGCGCACCTTGGCTACGAAGCGTTGCTGCGCGGCATCGACCGCATCGATCAAGCTTTGAAACTCCTCCGCGTGCGGGCCGGCATAGGTGCGCGTGATGTCGGCTGCATAGCCGGCCGCGCTGGCGCCGGCGTCGATCAGGAGCGAGCGGTGCGCTTGCGGCGCGGCGCGGTCGAAATGGGTGTAGTGCAGCACCGCGCCGTGTTCGTTCAAGCCCACGATGCTGGCGTAGGGAAGTTCGGCATCGAGCTGGCCGGCGGCGGCCAGATAGGCTTGATGGATGGCCAATTCGCTGGCACCGGCATGGAATGCTTGTGCGGCGGCACGGTGCGCGCGCGCGCCAATCGCGTTGGCTTGACGCAGCAACGCCAGCTCATACGGCGTCTTGTAACTGCGCTGGTAGTGCAGGTAGTCGAGCACCGCGGCGGGGTTGTTGGGCGACCGCTCGGCCAGCGCGTCGCCGACATCGCCGATCACCGCGCTGCGGCTCGGCGGCAGCTCGGCCAAGGCCTCGATCGGTTTGCGCACGATGACGACGTCGAAATGCTCGACCCAGTAACCGGTCGGTGCGGCGGGCACCACATGCCAGTAATCGCGCGGCTGCAAAAACACCAGTTTGGGCCGTTGTCCGGGCGTGTAGACCAGCCAGCTACCCGGCGCGTCGAGCAGCGGCAGCCAGTGCTTGAAATGCGGATTGACGACGAAAGGGTAGTCCTGATCGTCGAGAAACTTGCTTGCCGGGCGGCCAGCGGCAATCACCAGATGATCGTAGTTGCCGGCGGCCAGCGCGCGCTCGGCGCGCTCACACACGGTGGCGAGATGTTCGGAATACAGCGAATCGAGCGAGGTGGGCATACGGCTTCCTGGGGCGCGAGACTGGGCCGGCCGAAATGATAGGCTGCCCCGCAAGCGTTGGCTAACGGCGCCGGCTCAACCCAGCCACGCCTCGATCGCTGCGGTTTGCGCCTGATTGATCGCGATGATGCGATACCCGACCCAGTATTGACCCGGCGTTGCGGCCACCTCAAACCATTGGGTTTGAATGCCCAGTTCCAGCGGGGGCAGACTCGGGGCGCTGTCGGGCAGGGCGAAGCGCACCTGATAAACCGCATCCAAACAGGGCGGCTCGCTGCTGATCACCATCAGACCGGTGGCCGAGAGATTGCCCAGATGGCCCAGCGCTTGTTCGTTGATGACGTTGGTGACGACCACGGCGGTACTGGCGCGCTTGCGTCGCGCGCGGCGCTGGTCAGTAAGGGTGAATGTGCCGGACATCAGGCACGAAAGCCGACGCGGCTTTCGGCATCGCTGGGATCGTTGGCCGCGCCCAGTTCGTTGGCAAAGCTGCGCCAGGCGCGTTCGAATACGTTCTGCCGGCTGCGCGACAACTGGCTGGCGTGACCCTGGGCCACCGCGCTTGCCAACTGGCCCAGGCTCATCTCGGTGCGTGTTCCGCGCCGGTTGACCAGCAAGCTGCGGCCTGAGCGCGCCGAATACCACGCCAATTTGCAGCGGCTGACCTGCGCGTTGGCGGCATCGCGAAACTCGAACCAGGTGCCGAAGGGCAGTTGCTGCAGGCGGTCGAGAATCTGGTTTTCCAGATCGTCCAGTGGCAGCGTATCGACGACGTCGCTGCCACTCGGCAGGCCGCCGCCCAGGCGCTGACGTTGCGCCAGCGTCTGGGCCAGATCGTCGTTGGGAGACAGGCGTCCCACCGCGGCGACATCGGGTTGCTCCAGCAGGCGTCGTGCGACGTGCTGCGCTTCGTTTTCGGGCATGCCGATTTGTAGCAAGCCGTGCTCGACCTGATGGCGAAGCTGTAGTCGATCGGCGTTCGGCAGGCGACCGAGCAATTGATCGGTCAGGCGTAGCTGGTTGAAGAATTCCTCGCTGTGCTCGCCATGCCGGAGCAGCGTCAGCGCCAGCACGTCGGACCAGGCGCGCTCCAGCAGCACACGCAGCAAGCCGCGCGGCGCGGCGCGTTCGAAGCGTGTGGCCAGCACGGCACTGGCCTGCTGGCGCGCCAGTTCCAGGCGTTCGCGTCCTTGCATGGCTTCGATCTGGCGGCGTTCGTTGATCCGCGCCTTGCGGGTCAGTACGGCCATGTGCGACTCGATTTCCTGATGCAGGGCGGTGTATAGCGCGCTGCTCGGCGGCTCGTTGTTGGCGCGTTGCAACACCTGCTCAAGCGTGCTGGCCAGTTCTTGATCAGCCGCCCCATCATTGCCTTCGAGCCAGTCGTACGCGGTTTGCGCGACGGTTTCCAACAATTTGCGCGCCGGGTGCGGCGAGGCTTCGAAAAAGCGCGGATCGTCCAGTGCCAGGCGCAGCAGCGGTATATGCAGCCGGTCCAACATGGCCTGCGCGCGGTTGCCTGGGTGTAACTGGTTGGCCAACGCCTGGACCAGCAGCCCCAGCAACTCCACCGTGTCGTACTGGGCATCGCTCAGGCCGGTCTTGGCCATGTCGGCAAGGGTGCCACTGTTGAATTGCGCCAGCAGCGCGTCGTGCAGGCCGCGTGCATCGCGCAAGCCGCTGTGGCTTTGCTGCTCTTGCTTCAAACCGAGCTGGTGCAGAGCCTCCTGCAATTGCTCGTTGGAAGCGTATTGCACCACGCCTGCTTCTTGCTGCCGTGGCTCGCGGCGGTGTTGCGCCAGCAATTGGCGCAATTGCAGCAGGTTGCCGATGCTGTTGTCGGCGATGGGTGCGCTAACCGCGCCAGCCGCCATGATCGGCGGGTAGGGCGCCACATCCGGCGCGCCGGTTTTGCCGATGGGTACGTGCCGCACATGCGCATAAGGTCGCAGGTGGGGCAAGATGCCATCGGCTTGCAGGTGTTCGTTGATGGTCTCGTACAGCGGGGCCAGCGTGTCGATCACGTTTTGTTCGAAGCTCTGCAACAGGATCAACTGGTGTGCGAGTGGCATCGCTAGCCGCGTGCTGGCATTGCGCCAGGCCTGGGTCAGCGCGTGCGGGCCCAGCGGCAGTTGCAGACCTTCCAGCGGCGGACAGCCCATCAGGACGGCAAAACGGTAGCCCAGTTCGTAAAGGAGTACGCCGCTGCGCCAAGCCGATTGCGCGGCGATGCGATCCAGCGCCGCCTGCAGATCCTGTTCAGCGGTGTCGAGCAGGCTCCAGCTTTCGCTCTCGGGCGGTTCGGGCGCGTTGATGGCGTCCAACTGTTCGAAACCGTGGGTGACCTGATCGAGAAAGTCACGGGCCAGTGCGGCGGAACCGACGGTGAGTAAATGGCGGCTATCGAGCAATTGCTGCTGCACGCGCGGATCACGTGACTGCGTCACTTGCTGAGTGAGCTGCCGCTCGAATTCGAGCAGGCTGCGTTCGACGGCATTTTCCAGCCAGCCCAGACACAGCGCTTGGGTTTCTTCAAGCAAATGACGGCTGCGCGCAGGCCAGCGCTGTTTTCCGTCTAAAAAGGGATGATGGGGTGACGCTGCCGGACGCCAGCCCAGAAATTTCACATTCACGCTGAATTCCTCGCCGTGCGCATTCACAGTCTAGCCGTGTTTATTTGCGATCGGTGGATAATCAGCGGGATTTAGTTATGCATTTTCGGCAGAGCTTTAGGGATTCGTTCAGTCGAGAAAACTTGCGATAACATCATTGAGGAAACGTTGGCCGAGCGCGCTGGTGCGCAAATGCATGGGATCGGGCTGCAGCCAGCCGCGTCGTTGTGCCTGGGCCAGCGTGTCGGCAATGCGGGTGTGGGCCAGTCCCGTGCGCTCGGCAAAGTCATTCAGCGGCACGCCATCGATCAGCCGTAGCGCGTTGAGCATGTACTCGAACGGCAATTCGGACACCGGCACCGGGACATCGCCGCCGATACGCCCCGGGCCACCGGCGGCTTCCAGATAACTGCGCGGATGGCGAGTTTTCCAACGCCGGTAGATGGCGCCGCTGTTGGCATCGCTCAGTTTGGCGTGCGCGCCGGCGCCGATGCCCAGGTAATCGCCAAAGCGCCAGTAATTGAGATTATGCGTGCAGCGCGATCCGGATTGCGCATAGGCGGATATTTCGTATTGCGCATAACCGGCCAGGGCCAGGCGTGTTTCACAGGCTTCCTGCATGGCCCAGGCGTCATCGTCCTCGGGCAACGGCGGCGGGTTGGCGGCGAATGCGGTATTCGGTTCCAGCGTCAATTGGTAATGCGAGATGTGGGTTGGCCCAAGTGCCAGCGCGCGTTCGACATCGGCAAGCGCCTCGTGCAAATCCTGTTCAGGCAGCGCATACATCAGGTCGAGATTGATATTGTGATAACCCGCGTCCTGCGCGGATTTGACGGCCGCCCCGGCCTCGGCCGCCGAGTGGATTCGGCCCAGCCGCTTAAGCTTGGCATCGTCGAAACTCTGGATGCCGAAGGAAAGCCGGTTGACTCCAGCGGCCAGATAGCCGTCAAAACGGCCATGCTCGACGGTGCCCGGATTGGTCTCCAGCGTGATCTCGGCGGCGTCGGCGAACGGCAGGCGCGCGCGCGCGCCGTCCAGAAAACGCGCGATCAAGTCCGGCGCGAACAGACTCGGCGTGCCGCCGCCGAAGAACACGCTGACGATCGGGCGACCGTGTAGGGCCTGGCCGGCATCGCGGATATCCGCATCCAGATCGGTCAGCAGGGCATCGATGTACTGCGCGTAGGGCGGCGGCTGGTCACGCAGGCCGTGCGAGTTGAAATCGCAATACGGGCACTTTTTCACGCACCAGGGCATATGCACGTAGAGCGACAGCGGCGGCGCGATCAGGGCCATCGGCTTACCAGGCCAACTCGCCCAGGCGCGCGCGCAGCTGGGTCAGTGCCTGGCCGCGGTGGCTGAGCTGGTTCTTCAGGC
>JBEVMS010000307.1:0-11323 GCA_040508515.1 Dyella sp.
ACCGACAAGGCCGAGGCGCTACGCGCCGACGCCGGCCTGGCCGGCAAGCGCAAGTAAGCGCACCGCGTCATAGGTCAACGCAAAACCCCGCGGAGCGATCCGCGGGGTTTTTGCTTTGGGATCCCGACGTTTGCATTACGCGGTCGAGCACGCCCCACGCGCCGACGAGCGCAACCTGGCGACCCATCGTGCCGCGGTAACGGCAACATGCCCGACGCCCTGAGCCACCGACACGGCCTCCGCTCGGACGCGCGCAAAGATGCCGGTGCATCACGCAGCATCGTGCTTGCAGAAAAAACACCGTGCGCATCGGGAAGCGACGGGGCGGGCGATGCGGTGTCATGGGCTCAACGAAGCACGCAGCCAACGCCACGTTGATCCGGCCAGGTTTTCGTCCTTCATCCGCATGAATCTCACGCGTTGCCCAGCGACAGCAACATCGACCCAGGAGGTACCGCAATGACCAACCCCGGCAAGCCGGCCGCTGCCCGCCCTCAGGCAGCCCGCCACCGGTAAGCCACTGATCGAACCCTGACGTATCTTCCATTGACTCTAGTGCGTATCACGTGTCATCGCAGTAACGTAAAGAGTGTGTCCGTTCCATCGCGTCATGTTGAAGTCGGCCGCTAGCTGAATGGTTGCTCGTAGCCGTGCAAGCCCTACGCCAACGCCATGCATCGGGCTCTCCCCCGATCCCTCGGTGAATGGTTTGGCGTAGCTATCCGAGCCGGTGGGCGCCATGCCCGCCGGCTCTTTTTTACCGTCTCCGGCGTGGCGAATCACGCCAGGCGCCATGGCTTATTCATGGCCCGCCGCTGCATTCAAGACCGCGCTGAGCAAGGCCTGATTAATCCACTTAGGCGCAACGTGACGTTCTGATTGCGCTACATCACTTCGCGGCGCCGCAGGGTCATCACACCCTCCTTAAGTCAGACCGCCCAACGCGCCGTGAGGTGATGATCGGATTTGTCCCCGCGCCTCCCGGAGGATGAGCAAACGGACGCCGGCTTAGACCATGCCGTTACCGAACGAAGGATGGCGCGCATTGATGCGATCTTGCGCGGCAAGATACGTGACGCCACTCACGCGGCGATGCGCTGATCCTGCCACCAGCGATGCGGCGTGCGTCCGACGAAACGCTTGAACACCGTGGTGAAGTGCGCCTGGGTTTGAAAGCCCACGCTAAGTGCCACGTCGGCCAGGCTGATCGGTTCGCGGCGCAGCAGCTCCTGCGCCCGCTCGATGCGTCGACGCAACAGATATTCGTGCGGACGCAGCCCTGTGGCGGCGCGAAACTGCGCGGCGAAATGCATCCGGGTCAACCCGGCGGCCTCGGCCAGCTCGGCCAACGCGATGTTCTCGCCTAAGTGCGCCTCGATATAATCCAGCGCACGCGTCAATCGCCAGGGCTGCAGCGCGGTCGAGCGCCGCGGCACGCCGGCTTGACCACTGCCGGCATAACGATGCAGCAGATGACTGATAACCGCCAACCCCACCGCATCGACGTATAAACGTCCAAATGCCGCATCCATCGACTCAGCCGCGAGCAACGCGCGGCCCAATCGATCGATCGCCGGATCCATCGCGAAACCCGGATCGCGCAGACGCAACGGCGCATGGCTCAACGCCCCTCGCGCCTCGCCGAGACATTCGCGCAGCAGGTCATTGCCCAGGTGCAGGTGAAGTACATCGCAAGGGCCTTCAAAGCGGGCCTGTTGATGTTGACCTGGTGCGCCGATCTGCACCGCACCCGGCAAGGCACGGCCGTCCAGCAGCGCTTGGCCGTCCACCACAAAGCGCAACCGCATCGGCCGCAATATCAGCGCCAGTAGATGCTGATTGATCGGCACCTCGGCAAAGCCTTGCACTGTCGTCGACTCTGTCGATACCCAGCGTGAGACGGGTACGCGGGCGCGGGCGTCATGCGGAATCTGTTGCCAGTGCGATTCGCGGTGAATCAGCGGTGCCGCGGCAGCCTCCATGCCTTGAGCGATCAGGTCCGGCGTCATCGACATGAAACGATCCCTCTTGCTGGGCAGGGATGGCATCGACGCGATGGACTGCGACGAACGCAGACGTTGAAACGGCATGGACAGCGCGGTGCGTTCCGCGACCTGCCAGTGCGATAGAGCCCTGCGCCGCATGCACGCTTCGACCTTAACGCTGGCGCGCACACGGGACCATGCTACGCATGGTTGCGCGCACCGCCCTTAGGTGTAATCCACCGATACCAAAGGTTTAATCGCAAGCTGCGGTCCACGGAAAGTCACCTGCCGCGGCATCGCCGTCGACCCGGCGGCCGCACAAGGCGTAGAGGTGCTCGCCAGTTGTCCCGGCGGGTGGACGATGCTTACGGCTTGAGCGCCCGATCAAGGCATTCGATCATGCCTTCGGCGTCGAACGGCTTAGCCAGGAACCCGACCGCACCAGCCAATAGCGCCCGCTGGCGCAGGCGGTCTTCGGGAAATGCCGTCATGAAGATGATCGGCATGCGATGGCCTTCGGCCAGCAGCCTGTCTTGCAAGTCCAGACCGTTGAGGCCCGGCATCTGGACGTCGGTGATCAGGCACGCGGTAGCGTCGAGTTGCGGCGACTGCAGGAAGTCCTGGGCCGACTCGAACACGCATGCGACAAAGCCAAGCGAACGTACCAAACTTTCCGTAGCGATACGTATCGACTCGTCATCGTCGATGATGGAAATCATCGGTGTTGTATACAACGTTCCTTCCCTCGTCATGACCGGCTGACCAACCCGAGCATGTCGTTATCTAGTATGGATCTAGCTTGCCCGCGCACCGACCGCTAATAAATCATACATAAGGCTTACGGGACTACAGCGCGAATGCCCAACATTTCGGCGACCCGCACCAGATCGGCCAGCGAGCGCACACCCATCTTTTTCATCACGTGGCCCCGGTGAATTTTCACAGTGATCTCGCTCAGGCCGATTTCAGCGGCGATCTGCTTGTTCATCAAGCCGGTCACTACCAGCGCCATCACCTCGCGCTCACGCGGCGTCAAGGTTTGGTAGTGCGCGCTGAGCTTGGCCGTGACCTGAGCTTCGCTGCGCCGCGCGCGATCGCGCTCGATCGCCAACGTCACCGCGTCGAGTAGATCCTGATCGCGAAAGGGCTTGGGTAGAAAATCGATCGCGCCGGCCTTCATCGCCTGCACGGTCATCGGAATATCGCCATGCCCGGTCATGAAAATCACCGGCAACAAAATGCCGGCCTTGACCAGTTGCTGATGGAAGTCCAATCCACTGATGCCCGGCAGGCGCACGTCCAGTACGAGGCAACTGGGCACATCGGCCAAGGTGCTCTGCAACAGTTGCGGCGCGGAAGCAAACCCTTGCACCTGCAGGCCGACCGAGCGCAACAGGCTGCTCAAGGCGTCGCGCAACGCGTTGTCGTCGTCGATCACGTAGACAATCGGCTCAGCCGCGGGCGGGGTACGCTCGTTCATGCCGCAACCTGCAGCGTCGGCAGCACGAATTGGAACAGCGCGCCCTCGCCTTCGGGGGAACTGACCCAGATCTTGCCGCCGTGCGCGTCGATGATCGAGCGGCAGATCGACAATCCCATACCCATACCTTCTCCCTTGGTGGTGAAAAACGCAGTGAACAAACGGTCCATATGGTCGGCGGCAATTCCCGGACCGCTGTCCTGGATGCCCACATAAGCCTGGCCATGGTCCAGCAAGCGGGTGCGAATGGAAAGCGTGCGCGAACGATTTTCAGTTTGCGCCATCGCCTGGATCGCGTTGACCACCAGATTGATCACCACCTGTTGCAATTGCACGCGGTCGCCCTGGCAGACCAGCGACTCGGCGGCATAATCCCGTTGCAAACCGATGCGCTGGCGGATCAGTTCGCGCTGCACCAGGATCAGTGCTTCGTCGATCGTCTCGGTCAGGTTGAGCGCGGATTTTTGCGCATCGCCCTTGCGTGCCAGCGCGCGTAGCCGACGAATCACTTCGCTGGCGCGGCGCCCTTCGCTGATCACTCGGGTGAGCCCGCTGTGCACTTCTTTGAGCTGGGGCTCCGGACGGCTGAGCCAGCGCAGGCAGGCCTCGCCATTGGTGACGATCGCCGCCAGCGGCTGATTGACCTCGTGCGCGATGGAGGCGGTCAGCTCGCCCAAGGTGGCGACCCGATTGGCGTGCGCCAGCTCGGCCTGCGCCCGGTGCAGGGCATCCTCGGCGCGTCGATGCTGCTCGATGTCGGTATTGACCCCGTACCAACGCAGCACCTGCCCATGGTGATCCAGCAACGGCAAACCGCGGACCAGCAACCAGCGATACTCGCCGTCGCCGCGACGCAAGCGCGAGGTGTTTTCGAAGGCGCTGCGGTTGTGTATGGCCTTCGCCCGATCGCGCTCCATCTGCGCCAGATCGTCCGGGTGGCAGACCAAGCGCCAGTTCTGCGCACTGACATCCTCCAGGGTCAGCCCCATATCGGCCCAGCGCTTGTTGATGAAGTTCACCTGCATGTCCGGCGTCGCGCTCCAGACCATCGCCGGTATGGTGTCGATCGCCTCGCGCAGCTCGTGCTCGGCGCGCATGCTGCGCTGCTCGGCCCGCTTGCGGTCCTCGATGTCGGTGCTGGCGGCGTACCACTTGACCAGATCACCGTTCTCATCGCGCAGCGGAACCGCCCGGTGCAAAAACCAGCGGTAGACCCCATCGTCCCGGCGTAGACGCGCCTCGGTTTCGAACACCGAGCCGTCCACCAAGGCCTGCTCCCAACTGGCCCACCAGAGCGCCAGATCGTCCGGATGCAGCACGTGTGACCAACCGGCGCGCAGTGCCTGCGGCGCGAAACCGCGCTCGACCCAGTGCGCGTTGGCGTAATCCACGTCACCTTCGGGGAATGCGGTCCACACCAGCGACGGCAAGGTATCCAGCGCCAGCCGCAATTCGCGTTCCTGGCGCAGGGCAAGCGCCTCGGCGCGCTTGCGCTCGGTGATATCGATATTGCTTTCCAAGATCGCCAGCGCACGACCACGCGAATCGTTCACCAGTGACCAGCGGCTGGCGACGATCAGTTCGCTGCCGTCATGCCGGCGCTGGATCAGTTCGCCTTCCCAACGGCCGTCGCGCAGCAGCACCGCCATCGTGGCGTCCAGCGACTCGGAAAAGCGCGTTTGCAGCAGCACATGACTATTTCGGCCCACCGTGGCGTCGGGCGGCCAACCGTAAAGCTCCTGCGCGCCATGGTTCCAGAAGCGGATCGCATCGTGGATATCGCGTACGAAAATCGCATCATGACTGAGCGCCAGCAGGTTAGCTTGCTCACGCAGCATCACTGTCACGCGCTGATTCCTCAAGCTCAGCAAGGCCGTGAGGAATATCGCCGCCAGGCTGACCATGCAGCGCCCCAGCGCATCGATCTCATCAAGCTCATCCAGACTATGCGAGATGAAGAACGCGGCGATGGTCAGGCCCGCGCAGAACAGTGCCACCGCCAGCAGCCGCGAGCTTGAGCAGAATGTGCTGGCAACCATCACCACTGCGCCGTAGAGCACCGCGATAGCGATATCCAGCGGCGTCAAGGCATCCAGCAGAAAAATGCACAGTGCGCCCATCGCGGTCACCGCTGGCAGCCAGCGATTAACCCTGATGGCAGTGAGCGGGGTGGACTGGCTCATCGTCGTCGGCACGCCATGTCATCCCATGGCTGGTCAGGAACACCAGCGCTGCGTCAGACCGGTAGGCTTGTCATGCCACAAGCCGCGAATATTCGCAATATATTGCGACTCGTGGCGATCATTGCAATGCCCCGCCGCGACCGTGGCTGACGGCCGGGAGCAGCGTAATCGCATACGCCGGCGAAGCCACCGCCGCAGCGTCAGCGCGCTGCGCGCCAACCACTACACACCGTTGGCAGGCGTGGGACTCGACGAACTCGACATGGCGACCACTCGGCGCGAAGCATCGGCGGACAGGGAGGCAAGCCGCAGGCGACGGAACCATCCATCGGTGCGCGTAAACAAGAACGGCGTGCCTGCGCACGCCGTTCTCGATCGGATCATGACCCGGCGAGGATCAGCCGCGATTTGAACCGGAAAGCACGTCAACCCAGACCGCCAGCACCAGGATGCCGCCTTTGACGATCATCTGCCAGAACGCGTCCACGTCCATCATCGACATGCCATTGTCCAGGCTGGCCATCACCAGCGCGCCGATCAACGCGCCGTGGACGGTGCCCGAACCGCCGCGCATCGACGTGCCACCGATAAAGCAGGCGGCGATCGCGTCCAGCTCGCCGCTGGTACCGGCCGAGGGCGAGCCTGAGGCCAGCCGCGCGGTGGTGATGATGCCGGCGAACGCGGCCATCAACCCCATCATGGCAAACACCGCCATCTTGACCCGGCCCACGTTGACGCCGGACAAGCGGGTCGCCTCCATATTGCCGCCGACCGCGTAGATATGCCGGCCGAACACCGTCTGCGTGGCGATATAGGAAAAGACCGCCAGCAAGGCCAGCAGGATCATTACCGGCACCGGCACGCCGCCGGCATCGTTGAGCATGCGCAGAAAGCCCACGATCACCAGACCCACCACCACCAGCTTAAGCGCATCGGCCCAGATCGGCAGTTGTTTGAGTTCCAACTTGGCGCGACGGCGCCGACGCATCACCGCCAAGCCGACCAACGCGATGAAGATAAGCAGGCCCAGTACGCGCGACACGCCGATCGGGATTAAGCCCTGCGCCAGGTAAACCAGATCGTCCGGCACCGGGGTGATGGTCGAGCTGTGCGTCACGCCCAGCAAGGCGCCACGAAACGCCAGCATGCCACCCAGACCGACGATGAACGAAGGAATGCGCAGCTTGGTCACCAGAAAACCGTTGAACATGCCCACCACGATTCCCAGCAACAGCACCGCCGCGATAGCCGCCGGCGTACTCCAATGCCTATTGACGGTGAGGATCGCCACCACACCGCCAAGTAGCCCCAGCAAGGAGCCGACCGACAAGTCGATCTCGCCCGAAATGATGATGAACACCATGCCGCAGGCCAGCATGCCGGTGATCGACATCTGCCGCAGCAGGTTGGCCATGTTGCGCGGCGTGACGAACAGGCCGTCGGTGCCGACGTGGAAGAAGATCCAGATCACCGCCACCGCCAGTAGCAGCGCGAGGATCTTGTAACGGACGAAAAACTGCTGCACTTGCTGAGCTTGCATATCGTGCTTCCTGAAAAACGAAAAAAAAGCCGGTGGGACGTAGCGGCCTCAGGCCGCGCTGGAATGCGGCTTGGCGTCGATCGCGGCGGCCAATACCTGCTCCTGGCTCAAATCCTTGTTGATGAAATCACCGCGCAGCTTGCCCTCGCCGATCACCAACACACGGTCGCTGACCCCCAACACCTCGGGCAATTCGGAAGAGACCATGATGATCGACACGCCGGTGGCGGCCAGATCGAACATCAGCTTGTAGATGTCGTACTTGGAACCGACGTCGACGCCGCGCGTGGGCTCATCCAGGATCAGCACCTTGGGCTTGGGCAGCAGCATCTTGGTCAGCACCGCCTTCTGTTGGTTGCCGCCGGAAAGCCCGACGATCGCCAATGCCGGACTGGCGGTCTTTACGCGCAGGCGTTTGATCTCCTGCTCGATGGTTGCCAGTTCGGCGTTTTTATCGATGCGACCGCCCTTGGAATAATGTTTGAGCGTGGCCAAGGTGATGTTGTCGCCCACGCCCAGCAGCGGCACGATGCCCTGCCGCTTGCGATCCTCCGGCACCAGCGAGAGGCCCGCGCGAATCGCCTGCTCGGGCGTCTTCACCTTGATCGGCTGGCCGTCCATGTATAGCTCAGCCACCGAGCGACCGGCATAGGCGCCGAAGATGGCCGAGACCAGCTCGGTGCGCCCGGCGCCGACCAGGCCGGCGATGCCCAGGATCTCGCCCTTGCGCACCTGGAACGACACATCGTCCACGCGCTTGCGCTCGGGATTGGTGACATCCCAGCAGGTGACATGCTTGGCCTCGAAGATCACCTCGCCGATCGCGTGTTCGCTGCGCGGATACAGGTTGGTGATCTCACGCCCGACCATCATCGCGATGATGCCGTCTGTGTTGAGCTGAGCCATCGGCTTGGTGCCCACATGCTGACCGTCGCGGATCACCGTGACGGTGTCGCACACCCGCGCCACTTCGTCGAGCTTGTGCGAGATGTAGACGCACGCCACGCCCTCGCGTTTCAAGTCGTCAATGATCGACAGCAGCACCTCGGTCTCGCTGGAGGTCAGCGAGGACGATGGCTCGTCCAGAATCAGCAGGCGCGCGTTCTTGGCCAACGCCTTGGCGATCTCGAACAACTGCTGATAACCGCCGCCGTAGTTCATCACTGGCGCGGCGACGTTGACGCCCTTCAATTTCAGACGCGCCAGCAGCGCGTCGGCCTGGCGGTACATGGCGTCGTAATCCATGCGACCGCCCGGCTTGGTGATTTCGTTGCCGAGAAAAATATTTTCGGCCACCGACAACTGCGGTACCAGCATCAGTTCCTGATGGATGATGACGATGCCAGCCTTCTCGCTGTCGCGGACCGTGTAGGCCTTCAACGGCTGGCCTTCCCACAGGATCTCGCCTTCCCAGGTGCCGTAGGGGTAAACGCCGGACAACACCTTCATCAGGGTGGATTTGCCTGCGCCGTTTTCACCGCACAGTCCGACGCATTCGCCGGGGCGCACCGCTAGGCTGACGCCGTTGAGCGCACGCACGCCAGAAAACTCTTTGACGATGTTGCGCATCTCGAACAGGTATTCGCTCACAGGTCCATCCTCACAAAATCCGGGTCCCTCAAAAACGCTCGCCGCGCGTTGCGCGGCGCCGATCATGTATCCCTGTGGATGCGCATCGTGCTCGCCGATGCGCATCCGAAACAGCGGCGGCGATTAGTTGCCGTAGACCTGCGCGTGCGTGTAGAAACCGTCCTTGATGACCATATCGGCGTTCTGCTTGGTCAGCAGGGTCGGGGTCAGCAGCTCGGTGTTGACGTCCTTCATGCCGTTGTTCATCTTGCCGGTGAACTTGGGCGTGGTGCCCTTGACCAGACTGACCGACAGCGCCGCGGCGTTGGTGGCGATTTCCTTCAGCGGCTTGTAAACGGTCATCGTCTGGGTGCCATCGATCACGCGCTTGACGCCCGCCAGGTCCGCGTCCTGACCGGACACCGGCACCTTGCCGGCCAGCTTCTGCGCGGCCAAGGCCTGGATCGCGCCGCCAGCCGTGCCGTCGTTGGAAGCAACGATGCCCTGGATGTTGTTCTTGTTGGCGGTCAGCGCGTCTTCGACGATGCGCAGCGCGTTGGACGGATCCCACTCCGGCGTCCACTGCTGACCGACGATCTTGATATCGCCCTTGGCCACCAGCGGCTGCAACACCTTCATCTGGCCTTCGCGCAGAATCTTGGCGTTGTTGTCGGTGGGCGAGCCGCCGAGCAGGAAGTAGTTGCCCTTGGGCGCGGCGTTGACCACACCCTGCGCCTGCATCTCACCGACCTTCTCGTTGTCGAAGGAGATGTAGGCGTCGATATCAGCGTTAAGGATCAGGCGATCGTACGACACCACCTTGATGCCGGCGCGCTTGGCCTCGGCGATCACGTTGCCCAACACCTTGGCGTTGAACGGCACGATCACCAGCACGTCGACGCCACGCGAGATCAGGTTCTCGATCTGCGCGACTTGGCGCTCTTCGCTGGCATCGGCCGACTGCACATAGACTTTGGCGCCGAGCTTTTCGGCAGCGGCGGTGAAATAGTCACGATCGCGCGTCCAGCGCTCCACACGCAGATCGTCAATGGAGAAACCGATGACCGGCTTTTCCTTGCTGGCGTAGGCAGGTGCGGCGGCGAAACCACCAGCCAAGGCGATCGCCGCGGCCAGGGTGAGAGTGCGCAGTGCTTTATTTTTCATCGAGCTCCCCAATGCACGTTACGTGCTTTTTAGACAAAAGAACCAGCGCCGCTCGCGGCGCCAGCGAAGAGTGGTTGCAGTTGCGGATACAGCCTGCGGAATACCGGATACCGTTGTTCGCGGAAAAACGCATGACGCGACGCAACAGGGTCGAACCGCCGCAGCAGTGTCGGCGGCGGGCAAACCGCGTCCAGCGAGGCCTCCGGTTCAACTGCCAACCAGGCCAGCCGGGCCGCGCCCAAGGCCGGACCGACGTCACCGCCACTGCGCTGCTCCAGCGGCTTGCCGATGATGTCGGCCAACATCTGTGTCCAGTAGGCGCTACGTGAGCCGCCGCCGATCACCGTGATCGCGTCCAGCGCCAGACCCGTCGCCTCCAGTGCCAGCACGCCGTCGAGCAATCCGAAACTGACGCCTTCCAAGGTGGCGTTGGCCAGATCCGCGCGCTGCGTGTCCGTCGCCAGCCCAACGAAGCCGCCACGTGCGTAAGGATCGTTGTGCGGTGTGCGCTCGCCGCTGAGGTAGGGCAGGAAATACGGGCTGTCGGCACGGATCGCACCCCCCGCTTCGGCATCAGCCAGCAACGCCGGCACGTCGTCGTAGCGCGCCAGCCGCGCGGTGAAATCCAGACAACTGGCGGCGTTGAGCATCACGCTCATCAGATGCCAGGTATGGGGCAGCGCATGGCAGAAGCTGTGCACGGCCTGCTCGGGCCGCGACAGGAATCCGTCGGACACCGCAAAGACCACTCCCGACGTACCCAGCGAGAGCATCGCCTGACCGGCCTTGACGATGCCCACGCCCACCGCGCCGGCGGCATTGTCACCGCCACCTGCCGCCACCGGCACGCGCGTCATACCCCAACGCTGGGCCAACTCGGCGCGCAACTGGCCGCTGACCTGACTGCCTTCCAGCAGCGCGGGCATGTGCGAGCGATCCAGTCCGCAGGCGGCCAGCATCGTCGCGCTCCACTCACGCTTGCCGACATCCAGCCACAAGGTGCCGGCGGCGTCGGACATGTCGCTGGCATATTCACCAGTGAGCTTGAGACGTAGATAGTCCTTGGGCAGCAGCACCTTGGCCACGCGCTCGAACACCTTCGGCTCGTGCTTCTTCACCCACAGCAACTTGGGCGCGGTGAAGCCAGGCATGGCCAGGTTGCCGGTGATCGCGCGAAATCCGGGCACCCGCTCCAGCTCGGCGCATTCGATATCGCTGCGACCGTCGTTCCAGAGAATCGCCGGCCGCAGCACCTGATCGCCGGCATCGAGCAAGGTGGCGCCGTGCATCTGTCCGGACAGGCCGATACCCGCGACTTGATCGGCGCCGATGCCGAGCTTGCTCGCCTCGGCCACCAGCGCATCGACCGCATCCAACGTGGCTTGCCACCACGCCGCCGGAT
>JBEVMS010000061.1:0-9676 GCA_040508515.1 Dyella sp.
CACCCTCGGCAATGATCCGCTCCAACATATCCGGAGCGTCAGTGGCGGGGCCGAGCGTAGCGACGATTTTGGTGCGGCGGGTGTGATTTGGGGTTGTCATCGGGCGAGCGTAGCAAGATGTTTTGCCGTTTGCCACGATCTAAATGTGTTGCATCGCAGCATGCGGACGCATGGATTTTGATCGCCGAACCGGCGCCGTCGCCCACGTCACGGCTTGCCGTAACAACCAGACAACGGCCATCGCCGATAGCGCCATCCGTGGCGTGTCAGCGCGCTCAGGGCGCGGCGAGTGCTTCATTGAGGAGTTCAGCCAAGCGCACACCGGCCTGTTGCAGGCGGGTCTGCACCACCGGCCAGGCCTTGGCTTGGTAGGCCGCGGACCAGGAGGCGTTGGGGTTCTTGGGTAGATCGACGTAGGCCACGTCGTGCGCGAGCTTGTGCGATTCATTCGCCCAGGCGATCGACGCGGCGTCAACGTTTGACAGCAGACCCGCCGGCGCCCAGGCGGCGCGCTCGGACGGCGTGATAGCGGCATTTAGCTTGCTCGCCGCCGCCGCGACCTGAGCGCGGTCGATCGAATAGTTGGGCCCCAATGGCAGGCCCAGTTGCTGTTCGATGATACCGCTGTCCCACATCCGATGCAGGTTGGTGCCCTGGCCGAAGTAAACCTCTTGCACGGTGTTACCGCCCTTGTCGTCGTGATCCTCCGCATGCAGCGGCTGATGCACGTCGCCGACGAAATGCACCAGCCACTTCAGCGCCAGCAAGCGCTCTTGCGGCGAGGCGGATCGATCGGCCAGCTGCTTGGCGAACTGATCGATCTTGGCCACCACGCAATCACCGTCGTGACAATCGCGCGCGGCGACGTAGCCGGGCTCGTCCAAAGGAATGTCGACGTAATGCCAGGAGCCGGTCTTGGGAAACTGCTTGCGATTCTCGTCCGCCCAGGAGGCGATCTGATCGAGCCCCTCGTCGCCATCGAGCTTGAGCAGCGCACTGACCTGAGCCATCGCGGCGGGGGTCAAATGCGCTTGCGCGATATCAGCGACGATCGCGTGCCCTTGCGGGCCCCACGCCATCGCCAAGGGCGCGGCAGCGGCCAGCAGCGCAGCGCAGGCAAACCGCACGGCACGACGGAGCGTAGTTGAGTACATGAAAAAATTCCGATGAGGTGAGGACAGCCGCGAAGCTTGCCATATGTGGATGACATCCGCGCGACCTGTTCGTACCCAGCGAGCCGCACCGGCTTTCCGCTAAACTGAGGGTTCTTGCGGTACCCATCCCCACCCCTCGGAGGACGCAGTCTTATGGCCATCAAGGTCGCCATCAACGGTTACGGTCGCATCGGTCGCAATACCCTACGCGCGCTTTACGAAGCGCATCGCCATGACGAAATCCAGATCGTCGCCATCAACGATCTTGGCAATGCCGAGACCAACGCCCACCTGACGCAATACGACACCGCGCACGGCAAGTTTCCCGGCCAGGTGTCGGTGGATGGCGGCGATCTGATCGTCAACGGCGATCGCATCAAGGTGTTCGCCGAGCGCGACCCGGCCAAGTTGCCGTGGGGCGAGCACGACGTGGACGTGGTGATGGAGTCGACCGGCTTCTTCACCTCCAAGGCCAAGGCCGGCGCGCATATCGCCGGCGGCGCAAAGAAGGTGATCATCTCCGCGCCAGCCGACAAGGACGTGGACGGCACCTTCGTCTACGGCGTCAACCACGACAAGCTGACCGCCGCTCATCAGGTGATCTCCAACGCCTCGTGCACCACCAACTGCCTGGCGCCGCTGGCCAAGGTGTTGCACGAAAAGATCGGCATCGTGCACGGCTTGATGACCACCATCCATTCGTACACCAACGACCAGGTGCTGACCGACGTCTACCACTCGGACCTGCGTCGCGCGCGCTCGGCCACGCACAGCCAGATTCCGACCAAGACTGGCGCCGCCGCCGCGGTCGGCCTGGTGCTGCCGGAGTTGAACGGCAAGCTGGACGGCTTCGCCATGCGCGTGCCGACAATCAACGTGTCAGTGGTCGATCTGACCTTCGTCGCCAAGCGCGCCACCAGCCCGCAGGAAATCGACGCGATCGTCAACGAAGCGGCCAACGGCGCGCTCAAGGGCATCCTGGCAGTCAACACCCAGCCGCTGGTGTCGATCGACTTCAACCATGACCCGGCCTCCTCCACCTACGACGCCACCCAGACGCGCGTGATGGAAGGCACCTTGGTCAAGGTGCTGTCCTGGTACGACAACGAGTGGGGCTTCTCCAACCGCATGTTGGATATGGCCAAGGCGCTGATGGCGGCCAAGTAAGCCATTACTGCTTGCCTGTTCGCAAAAAGCCCGCGTCGATGACGCGGGCTTTTTAATGCGTGAGCATTGGTGTGGGCGTAAATTTTACTGGTGCGCACTACCGCATCGACGGCGACCATACCGATACCGCATGAAACGAATGCGTCGGGCGCGGGCGAATCAAACGATCGTAACTAGCCTTCTTTACCGCCAAAGAAAACGCCACGCCAAGTTAGCGCAGCACCGCCAGCACGGCGTCGTAGTTCGGCTCGCTGGCGATTTCCTCGACCAGCTCGGCGTGCACCACCTTGTCGTGCTCGTCCAGCACCACCACCGCGCGCGCGGTCAGGCCAGCCAGCTTGCTGCTGCTGATCGCCACGCCGTAATGCTGCGG
Source organism: Dyella sp. (assembly GCA_040508515.1). Classification (GTDB taxonomy): domain Bacteria; phylum Pseudomonadota; class Gammaproteobacteria; order Xanthomonadales; family Rhodanobacteraceae; genus JBEVMS01. The sequence goes on from JBEVMS010000061.1 coordinate 2,695, forward strand.
AAAATCGTGACCGCGGAAGGTCGACAAGGTCACCACGTGGTCGAGCCCCTCCGCGCCGCAGAAACGCGCCTGCGCGAACGGCAGATCGGCCGAGATGCACAACACCACCGCGTTGTCGTACTGCCCGGCCTGCTCGTTGAAGCGGCGCACGGACGTGGCACAGGTCGGCGTGTCGATGCTGGGAAAGATATTGAGCACCTTGCGCTTGCCGGTGAAATCGGCCAACGCCACGTCGCTCAAATCCTTGCCCGTCAGCTTGAAGCCCGGCGCCTTGTCGCCCGGCTGCGGAAAGCGACCATCCACCGTCACCGGCTGGCCCTTGAGAGTGATCTGCGACATCGGCATACCTCGATCAATGATGGAAAGCGCACACCTTAGAGCATGCTTCGGTGCCCCCACAAACCCGTCGGTAGGCGCCGTTCAGATCACTCGCCCATGAAGCGATCACCCGCACCGCAATCAGACCATCACGTTGCCTGGTGCCTAAGTTGAATTGATAAGCCCACTCAGCGCCCCGACGCGATCTTTTGCTCGATCGCACCAAAGATCGAGGCGCCGGCGCCGTCAGTGATTTCGATCCGCACGCTGTCGCCGAACTTAAGAAACGGCGTGCTGGGCTGGCCGTCGCTCAGGGTTTCCACCGTGCGCCGCTCGGCCAGACAAGACGCGCCCCGGCTGACATCCTGATTGGCGATCGTGCCTGAACCGATGAGCGTGCCAGCGGTTAAGGGACGCGTCTTGGCCACGTGCGCGATCAGTTCGGCGAAGCTGAACTGCATATCCACGCCGCACTCGACCGCACCGAACCAGGCGCCGTTGATCCAGGTGCGCATCGGCAGATGCAACTTCTCGCCACGCCAGGCGTCGCCCAATTCATCGGGCGTGACCAGCACCGGTGACAAAGCCGAACGCGGCTTGGACTGCAGAAAACCGAAACCCTTGGCCAGCTCGTCCGGAATCAGTCCGCGCAAGCTGACGTCGTTGACCAGGCCGATCAGCTGGATGTGCTCGGCCGCCTGCGCGGGCTTCACCGCCATCGGCACATCGTCGGTCACCACCAGCACTTCGGCTTCCAGGTCGATGCCGTAGCTCTCGTTGGGCACGATCACCGCGTCGCGCGGGCCCAGGAACCCGGCGCTGGTGGCCTGGTACATCAGCGGATCGGTGTAGAAGCTCGCCGGCACCTCGGCGCCACGCGCGCGCCGCACGCGCTCGACATGCGGCAGGTAGGCGCTGCCATCGACGAACTCGTAGGCGCGCGGCAACGGCGCGGCCAGCGCGGCAACATCCAGCGCGAACGCATCCTCGGCCTGCCCCGCATTGAGCGATTCGTACAAGGCGTTCAAGCGTGGCGCGAGGTTCGACCAATCGTCCAGCGCCGCCTGCAGCGTAGCGGCGATACCGCGGGCCTTGACCGCACGGGCCAGGCTGCGATCGACCACCACCAGCGTGCCGTCACGACCGCCTTCTTTGAGGGTTCCCAACTTCATACTGCAAGACTCCTGATTGCCGCGCTTTATCCGCAGCCTTCGACATAATCCACGTGCGGCGGCAAGCCGACGCGCCAGCCACGCACCTTGCCATCAGCGCCGACCTCGAACAACAGCGCCGCCGGTGTCGATGCCTCAGCGATGCGCAACGTGACCGCACCGGCCTCGTACTTGTGCGGTGATGCAGTGATGCGTCCGGCGTAGCGCTGCTCGATCGTCGTGCGCGCCATGCCGACCTGGCCACCGCCAGGCGCGATTTCCTGCGAGCTACGCACGTCGTAACGAACGAAGCGCCCGTGCTCAAGCATGAAACTCACCGGCGCCGGCGAGGCGGACACGCTGGGCGTCCACACCGCGCAATCCGAACCGGCGGCGGCGCCGCCTTTGAGTTCACCGGCCCACGCGCGGCGAAAACTTGCCTCGTCCATGCCCAAGCGCAGCGCGCCGTAGCCGTCCCAGCGCGCCAACATCGGCGACGCGGTGCGGGTCGCGGACGCCGACACGGATGCGGTGGCGAGCGGCGTGCTGGATGCTGCGATCGGTGTGCCGTCGTGGGCGGCATCCTCTGGCGACGCCCGACACCCCAGCAGGCCCAGCAAGGCCATTCCGGCGCAGGCGACGCGCGCCCGGATCACGGCGCGAAATGCTTCTGAATACCCTGCCAGCACTGGTAGTAATCGTGCTGCAATTGCGGCGCATCCAGCGCCTGGCGCGTGGGCCGGATCACCTTGCGCGTCTCGAACATGAAAGCCATGGTGCCGCTCAATTGATCCGGCTTGTCCAGCGAGGCGTTGGTCGCCTTCTCGAAACTGGCCGCATCCGGACCGTGCCCGCTCATGCAGTTGTGCAGGCTCATGCCGCCGGGCACGAAGCCACCGAGTTTGGCGTCGTAAGCGCCCTCGATCAGGCCCATGAATTCGCTGGCCACGTTGCGATGGAAATACGGCGGCCGGAACGTGTGCTCGGCGACCAGCCAGCGCGGCGGAAAAATCGCGAAATCCATATTCGCGGTGCCGGGCGTGTCGCTGGGCGAGGTCAGCACGGTAAAGATCGACGGGTCCGGATGGTCCACGCTGATCGAGCCGATCGTGTTGAACAGGCGCAAGTCGTATTTGTACGGCGCGTAATTGCCGTGCCAAGCCACCACATCCAGCGGCGAATGACCGATCGGGGCGCGCCACAACTCGCCCTGGAACTTGGCGATCAGCTCGAATTCGCCTTCGCGGTCTTCATACGCCGCCAGCGGAGTCAGGAAATCGCGCGGCAAGGCCAGGCTGTTGGCGCCGATCGGCCCCAGATCCGGCAGTCGCAGCGGCGCGCCGAAATTCTCCGCCACGTAACCGCGCGCCTCGGCGTCGAGCAGTTCGACCTGGAAGCGGATGCCGCGCGGGATCACCGCGATCTCCAGCGGCGCCAATTCAAGCACGCCCAGTTCGCTGGCGATGCGCAAACGGCCCAATTGCGGCACGATCAGCAGCTCGCCGTCGGCGTCGTAGAAATAACGCCCCTGCATCGAGCGATTGGCCGTATAGACGTGGATACCCACGCCGTCGAGATGCTCTGGTCCGCCATTGCCGGCGACCGTGATCAACCCGTCGACGAAATCGGTCGGCTGGCTTGGCAACGGCAACGGGTCCCAACGCAACTGGTTGGGCGTTATCGGTGCCTCATGGAAGCGGTTGTGCAAGCGCGTTTGCACCAGCGGTGCGAATGGCTGATGCACCGCGGCCGGACGAATCCGATACAGCCAACTGCGCCGGTTGCTATGCCGCGGCGCGGTGAACGCGCTGCCTGAAAGCTGCTCGGTGTAAAGCCCGTGCGCCACCCGCTGCGGCGAGTTTTGCCCGCGCGGCAATACCCCGGGCAGCGCCTCGGTGGCGAATTCGTTGCCGAAACCGGATTGGTAGCCCGCCGCCTGCGTCACGCTCATTGCCGTTCCCCTTCAAAGACTGGTTCGATCATCACCTTGACGCGCCCACGCCAAACCTCGGCGCGGGCTCATACCGAAGCGATCAGAGCACGCCGCGTCGCATCTGGTCGCGCTCGATCGACTCGAACAGCGCCTGGAAATTGCCGTTGCCGAAGCCTTCGTTGCCCTTGCGCTGGATGATCTCGAAGAAGATCGGTCCGATCGTGTTCTTGGTGAAGATCTGCAGCAACAGTTTCTTGCCGGTGTCCTCGGTATCGGCGTCGATCAGCAGATGGTTCTTCTGCAGACGCGGCACGTCCTCGCCATGCGCGGGAATGCGCTGGTCGATCACTTCGTAATAGGTTTCCGGCGTATCCAGAAAGGCCACGCCCTGGGCGTGCATCGCCTCGACCGACTCGTAGATGTTGTCGGTGAACAGCGCCACGTGCTGAATGCCCTCGCCCTTGTACTCGTTGAGGTACTCGTTGATCTGGCTCTTGGCGTCGGCGGACTCGTTGAGCGGGATGCGCACCATGCCGTCGGGCGCGGTCATCGCCTTGGAGGTCAGCCCGGTCTTGGCGCCCTTGATGTCGAAGTAGCGAATCTCACGGAAGTTGAACAGCCGCTCGTAGTAGTCCGACCACTGCTGCATGTTGCCCAGGTAAAGGTTATGCGTCAGGTGGTCGATAAAGGTCAGACCAAAGCCCTTCGGGTGCCGCTCCACGCCGGGCAGGAAGGTGTACTCATCGTCGTAGGCCTCGCCGGCGGCGCCGTAGCGATCGATCAGATACAACGCCGCGCCACCGATGCCTTCGATCACCGGCACGTCCAGCGCCAGCGTCTGGCGCTTGTCGGTGAGCTCTTTGGCGCCGTTGCCCAGTGCGGTGTTCAGCACCTGCTCGGCGGGACGGTTGAAGCGGATCGCAAAGCCGCAGGCGCTGGGGCCGTGCTTGGCGGCGAAATCGGCGGCGAAGGAGTTGGGCTCCTCGTTGACCAGGAAATTGCAGCCGCCCTGCCGGTACAAACTGATCCGCTTGGTCTTGTGCGCGGCGACCTTGGTGAAGCCGAGCTTGGGGAACAAAGTGTGCAGCAACACCGGATCGGGCGCGGCGAATTCCACGAACTCGAACCCATCCACACCTTGGGGATTCTCGAAAGTGGTGACTTGCATGCCAATATTGGGCTGAGTATTCACGAGCGATCTCCTGGCTGGCCGACCGAAGTGGCGGGGAGTATTGCGTTATAGTTTCAAATGAAACCACTTGCAAGGGGCGATGCAACACACATGACCGCCAGCCATAAATCCGCGCATGCACCGCTGGAGCTGGAAAGCTTTCTGCCCTACCGCTTATCGATACTGTCCAATACGGTCAGCCAGGCGATCGCCGACGACTATCAACAGCGTTACCACCTGTCGGTGACCGAATGGCGGGTGATGGCGGTATTAGCGCGCTTTGAGGGGTTATCAGCCCGCGAAGTAGCCGAGCGCACCGCGATGGACAAGGTCGCGGTCAGTCGCGCGCTGGCGCGGTTGGTTGAGGCCGGACGGGTCAGCCGTTGCACCCACGACGCCGATAAACGGCGCTCGGTGCTAGCGCTGACCGCAGAGGGCTGGGCCATTCACGACGTGGTCGCGCCGCTGGCGCGCTCACACGAAAGCCGCCTGCTGGAAAAACTCGACACCGAAGAACGCCACTGGCTCGACCGCATCCTGCGCAAGCTAGCCAGCGGCTGACGCTGGTGCCTCATTCGGCGCGGTTAACGCACGCCGTGCATCAACCGATTGATCAGCGGAGCGACCAGCAGCAACAGCACGCCGAAGCCGGCCAGCAGCCAGAAGCTCATGCTGAAGCCGGCCAGCGCCGAGGCGACCGTCATGCCGCCAGCGCCGCTGACGTGGCCGGCGAAGATGCCCGAGAGGTTGTTGCCGATCGCAGTGGACAGAAACCACCCGCCCATCGCCAGACCGACCAGCCGCGACGGCGCCAGCTTGGTCACCATCGACAATCCGATCGGCGACAGGCACAGCTCGCCCAGCACCTGCAGCACGTAGCACAGCACCAGCGGCCACATCGGGATCAGCCCGTTGCCGTCGACCAGCCGCGACAAGGCGAACATCAGCACCGCGAAACCCAGCGCATTGCCGAGCAAACCCAGACCGAACTTGCGCGGGATCGACGGCTCCATCCCGCGGCGGTCCAGCGCGCCCCAGGCCAGCGAAACGAACGGCGCCAGCAGCACGATCGCCAGCGGCGCGACCGACTGGAACCAGCCGGTGGGAAACTCCCAACCGCCCAGCAGGCGACGATCGACGATGTTCTGCGCCAGGAAGTTGAACGAGCTGCCGGCCTGCTCGTAGAACATCCAGAACAGCACGTTGAAGGCGAAGATGATCAGCATCGCCAGCACCCGCTGAATCTGCACCCGGCCGCTGCGCACCGCCTCCACCAGCAACATCACGCCCAAACCGACGAACAACACGCTCAGCAGCCACTGCAAGGTCAGCGCGCCGACGCGCGCCAGCAACAGATAAACCAGCGGAATGGCCAACAGCGCGCCGATCAGCACATACAACACACGCAGCGGATTGGCCGCTTCCGGTGCCGGACGGCCGACCGGGCCCAGTTGGCGCCGGCCGATCCAGAACCAGACCAGGCTGATCAGCATGCCCACCCCGGCGGCACCGAACACCACTTTGTAGTTCTGCTGCTGCGGCGTACCGAACACCACCGAAGCCAGCCAGCCGGTGAGCAGCGGCGCGACCAGCGCGCCGGCGTTGATACCCATGTAGAACAAGGTGAAGCCGCGATCGCGGCGAGCGTCGTCGACCGCATAAAGCTGGCCGACCATCGAGGAAATATTCGGCTTGAACAAGCCGTTGCCGACAATCACCGTCGACAGCCCCAACAGAAAGACGTTCTGGTTGGGCAGCATGATCATCGCCAGCCCTGCGGCCATCACCACCGCGCCGAGCAGGATCGAGCGCTGGTAGCCAATGATCTTGTCCGCCACGTAGCCGCCGAACACCGCTGCGGCGTAGACCAGCGCCAGGTAGGCGCCGTAAGTGCGGCTGGCGTAGGCCTGGCCACTCGCGTCGCCGTCGAAGAACTGCGCCACGATGTACAGCGTCAGCGCCCAGCGGATGCCGTAAAAGGCGAAGCGCTCCCAGAACTCCGTCATGAACAACATCCACAGCGGACGTGGATGACCGAGCGTTTGCGGGTACACGGGCGGCGCCGGCGCGGCGGCCATGCTGGGCTGATTCATGCGTCCCCTCGAAGGTCCGCCAAGGGGCGGACCGAAACATATTACGGGACCCAGAAATACCCGGCGTGACCGCACGCCGTCAAATGCGTGCGCAGCATCCGCTTAGGTGGAACTGCCCAACACGGTGCGAACTTGCAGCAGCTCGGGGAAAAAACTGTGCTCCAGCGCCCGCCGCAGAAACGCGACGCCGGAGGAACCGCCGGTGCCTGGCTTGTGGCCAATGATTCGCTCCACCGTCTTCATATGCCGAAAACGCCAAAGCTGGAAGCTTTCCTCGATATCCACCAACTGCTCACACAGGCTGTACTCGGGCCAG